>JANQJM010000115.1 GCA_028281635.1 Pseudomonadales bacterium
GCATACTGGTCATTGGCTGTTAGTTACCACTTTCGTTTGTTGCGTTATTGACAGGTACCCGACACAACGCCCTGATTTGCGGATCACTGCAACGTTCGCTGTAATCCGCCGGAGAGATGCGTGCAATTCCCTGCAGAAACTCATCGGCGATTTGATGTACTTTTGTTTCGAAATGTCGATTTAATGTTGGCCAATCCATATCTCCCGGCAGCTTTTCACTCACCGAAGTCAGTGAACGATGAAATTGCTTTTGATCCATAATGCCGGAGTAGTCAGTGCGCTCAGGATTGACATGGGCAATCGCAATGGCGGCTACTGATTCCTGTTGCAGCTCATTCATTACCGTGGAGTAAAAAGGCAGCTGCAAATCCTGGGGTCTATCGCTGAGCCAGGTCGATGGTGATGCCACGGTTTTACCAGTCTTGTAGTCAATGACCGCCAGCGAGCCATCTTCCAGGCGATCTACGCGATCTATCTTCAAATTAAATTTCATACCACGATAGTTCCAGCTATGCCGCTGCTCTCTGGCCTGCACTGTAAAGTCAGCGCGTTCTTTTTCTTTCTGCAGAAACCGCTGCAGCAGATTGGAAATCCGTTGCTGTTCGATGCGTTCGAATCTTGGAGTCATGAGTGCCTGATGCACTTTGCGCAAGAACTGAATTGCTTGCTCCGCCGCTTCATCACAGAGTGCGGTGAGCATGTTTCTGTCGGCAGGAATGGAATCCCGACTCGCTACCTGAGCGAACAGGAACTCCAGTGCTTCATGCATGGCAGTGCCGCGGGAGGCTCGGCTCAGGCCTGTAGCAAAACTCTCTAATGGTTCTGCATGCAAACGGTGCAGAAGAAATCCATGAAAAGGACAATTGGACTGAGCGCTCAATACACTGACACCGCCGAGGCTTTCTTCAGTCAGTACCAACGGCACTGCAACATCATCTTCCGCCGCTGTTAGCCGAGGCGCGTCAGTAGATCCCCAGCCATAAAGCGGAACAGAAATACCGTTATTGGAAACTTCTGTGTTTGGATTAACGCGCTCGAAGTAACGACTGTAGCTACTTGGGCGAAACTCTTGCTCCCCATCGCTGCAGTGGTAGCTTGCTCGCAGCGTGCTGCCTACAGAACTGCAAAGAATCTCGAAAGCCGATTCGGCAAACTGATGTTGAACATCACTATGACTGCCAGGCAAGCCAACTTCTTTCTGTAAGCTGTAGGGTAAGAACGGAGAGGGGCTAATAGGTGGCGGCCACACCTGATCGTTAAAGTTGAGTATCCACAGGTGATCGAAATTCAAGCCACTGGCTTCATCGATACTGTAAAGTGAGATCTGGCTTTGCGGGTTGAACTGTTGCTGGTATTTAGCTCTTACACAGATATTGCGCAGGCGAGCTACCATGCTTTGATAGTCGATCGTTCCCAGAATGGGTGTCAGGCTTGCCAGTTCCTCAATCGCAGTCTGAAAACGTTGCTGAATCTGATGCTGATAGGGGGTGAGCGATGTGCCTGGCCAATCGAATTCATTCAGTACTTTTTCGAGGAATTGACTCCATTCCCGCGGAGTGGCCAGCAGTGGCATACGTCTGAAGAATTCGCGAATGGCCAGCATGGCCGCCGACAGATTTGGACAGTAATAGTCCTTATCTTCGCGTCCAACATAGTAGGCCAGGTCTTGCAGTCGGCAGCGAGTCGTTACCCGCCTCCTGAGTTCATGCTCAAGCTGTGTGCGTGCTGCCTGTTCGTCGCCCTCGGGCAGGATAAAGGGTGAGCGCAGTATGCGGCAGAAGGCTTCCGCCTGCTGTTCTTCGTTAATCAGATCGAACAGCAAGAAGGCGTCATAGACCAATGCTTCGTCCAGCAGACTGTGGGTGCTGTGTGTGCTATTGAACACCGACTCTGTCTGGGTGAATTCGACGATACTGGTAGCCTTTAGCGTGTGGCGAAGAATTCTCTCCAGCTCTGTTCGCTGGTTTTCATTTAGCTCGCCCACCAGTCCAATGTGAGCCCGCGAGTCTTGCTCAATGAGCTGTTTGGCCCACCTAGCAACTTGCATGAATTCTTCGCGGGGATTACTGAATTCCTGTAAATTGCCTGCTCTTTTATCAATGTTGGTTGCCGATTGTATCTCTTTGACCCCGGTGCGCTCAGAGAGAAGAGAGAAGAGTTCAGCATACAGAGGCGGTGGCTGGTAGAAATTGAATAGCACCAGTTCACTGGCGACAGGAATTTCCGTCGAATTGGTGAGCTCGCTGCAGAGCAGTTCAATACAGCCCACTAGCGAAACAACGCTACGTTCCTGGCAAAGGGATTCGAATTCTGTAATCCAGCCAAGGTAGGCGGCAATATCGGGAATTACCGCATAAGACTGCAAGGATTCAGCGTGGTCGCGCTGCAGTCGCCACTGCTTCATCAATTGATAGGCTCGACTTACCTGATTGGCGGCCTCTTCCGGATTCAATAAAGGGTATATGCTTAGCGAGTTCTCAATTACTTCAATCCAGAGAAAAATCTCTTCGGTTGTTGTGATGGGAAGTTTGTGTGTAAACGGTTCGATGCCCAGGCTTGCGGCGTGATCCCAGGTCTCTCGCACCCAGACATCAATACCCTGTACCCTGGGTGTGGCGTAGACTTTTTTACTTATTTGATCTGCATAGGCATGCGCTACCGCATCCCGTAATCGGTTGTTAGGAACTAAGACCGTGGCGCCGGCAGTGATTCGATCCGCAATGGGTTGAATATTGATACGGTTGACGCTCATCGAATCTAGCTTCTTGCTTCTATCAATGGTTTTATCCAGGAGCACAATTCATCGTGGTTGCCGCGGAACACCAGGCGCTGAGATTTCTTCTGCAGCTGATAGTCGTACATTGGATCGTAGTAGGAAGTTAACAGTTCACTAATCCATAGTCGGTGCGCTTCAATATTGCCATTTCCAAGCTGTTGCTCGATGGCATCCAGTAACAGGCTCTCAATTCTGGCAAAGCTCTCTTCACCCAGTCTTCGTCTAATACGGTGCAGGGCATCAACCAGGGAGGCAGTGAATTGTTGATCGGCCTGCTGCGGGTCAAGACGTTGAAAGTCGGCATAGTTGGATTGAATATAATCCAGATGGATGGTGTTGATTCGCTGCTCCAGGCTCGCCTCAATCATTGCGATCGGCGCCTCACACATGCGTTGATGCAGCGCCAGCGGCACCGAGAGTGAACCAATGGCTCGACTTTCGTCCTCGACGACTACCCGTTGTGTACCTTGCCAGCTCAAATCGTAGAGGCGGATAGCCAGGCGATTTTCAAAATCTATCTGACCTGGCTGTCCCTGCGCGCGGCGTCCGAATGCAGATCCACGGTGATGAGCAAAGCCTTCAAGGTCCAGACTATTGGGCAGACTATTGAGCAAGTGCGTCTTGCCGCTACCGGTCTTGCCGGCGATGACCACCAGATTGTCGTCGCCAGCCAGTCGTTGCAGTTGATCAATCAAACTGCGCCGCAGGGATTTATAGCCACCGGCTATGCGAGGCACCTGAACACCCTCGGCAGCGAGCCATTGCTGCGCAATACTGGAACGCATGCCACCGCGAAAACAATACAGGGCGCAATTCGGATGATCGTGAACGTAGTCCTTCCATGCCCGCAGGCGGTCAGCCTTAACATCTTTGGAAACTAGTTCCTGTCCCAATGCGATTGCCGCCTCTCTGCCTTGTTCCCGGTAGCGTCGGCCAACAGCCTGACGTTCATCATCGTTGAGCAAGGGATGATTGACAGCATTGGGGAATGCACCGCGTTGAAATTCGACTGGCGCACGAACATCTAGCAGAGGAACTTGGTTTTTGAAGAGTGTCGCGAATTCCCCGGCCTGGATGAGATCTGACATGAAGGCTTGCTAATGATTCAATCAATTGCGAATTGCATATGAAGTGTATCATCGGCAACCAGTTCTCCCTAGGCTGGACACTTGGAGGAGACGGGCGGGCTGTTTATTATGCTCAGTACATATCATCCGTTCGTCGGAGCCCATCATTAACAAGGATTCTCCACAGTCAGCTCCCGATCCGTTTGCTCTGGTCGCAAAAATCAAGACCAGGGGGCCAGCACCCGTGCACCTTTGGGATCCACCTTTCTGTGGTGATATTGATCTGTGCATCAAAAAAGATGGAAGCTGGGTTCACGAAGGCAGACCGATTCGGCGCCCGGCAATGCTGCAATTGTTCGCTTCAGTATTGAAGCGAGAAGGGGATAACTATTTCCTGGTTACCCCGGTGGAGAAAGTGGGTATTCAAGTGGAGGATTGCCCATTCGTGGTAACGGAGATGGACGTCCTGATGAATAAGGGTGAGCAAGAACTTCGATTCACTACCAATACCGGGGAAACGGTGATCGCTGACGCGGATCATGCTCTCACTGTCACTACTGATCCAGAAAGCGGCGAGCCCCACCCCTGCCTGCATATTAGAGCTGGGCTCGAAGGGCTGCTCAATCGCGCTGTATTCTATCGCCTGGTGGAA
>JANQJM010000127.1 GCA_028281635.1 Pseudomonadales bacterium
GCGGGCGGCCGATCGCTTGCATATTCGTCGTACTACTCTGGTGGAAAAAATGCGGAAGTATCAACTGCAGAAAAAGAACAGCCTAACAGATTCTGCTGCAGATCAAGTCGTTCAGGATGGGCCGGCAAATTCTCAAGACACGGCCGACTAGCCTGGGCCTTGCCTACTAGAGCGGTCGCACCGTTTCACCACCCACCAGCGCCATGCGCAGGCTAAGTTCAATCTGCAATCCTGAAGGATTGCGTTGCTCGATTCTGGCGAGTAGATGTTGCCAGTCTTTGGCCAGCCAGATCACAGTTGAGCGACCACTGCCTTCTGCTCGGATACGCTCCAGTTTCGCACAGCGCAATCGTCCAAGTGGGGTCTCGATGATCTCTTCTCCAAGTGAACGAAAGCGGTGTTCCTCCACATTCGGGCCATCTACCAGTTGAAAGCTAAATTCCTGCGCTGAGGGGTCGTCCATTACCGCTAACGCCAGCGCCTGTTGATAACTCATCTGGTCCAGGACGGGACCATTTAATTCGACGGACCAGGACTGATCTTCTTCGGCGCTGAGTGCGACCCCTGCATCCCAATTGAACATCACAGACTCAATATCGGAACTCACACCCGATACCTGGTAGTCATACTGCTGAGGTTTTATTTCCTGATTCTGAAATCGAAATACACTGGATTGCTCCAGGTCTCCGATTTCAACTCCCGCAACTTTCGCCTCCAGTGACACGTTGAGGCGGTAGTGGTTATCACCGTTGTGCACGAGGTGACGTTCCGCTTCGCCACTAATGCCATTAGTGCTGGCGACGTAGTACGCAGAATACTCGGTGAGATCTTGCGAGAGCGCAGTTATCGAGTGAGCCAGGCAGGCCATGGGACAAGCGGCGTAGCATAACAAGGACTTTAATGTTTTCATCAGGCATGCACCTGCACTCCACCTGGTGGAAGTGCTTCGTCGTCCAAAAGTGCCGCATTGTTTTCCAGTCGCAGGCGACCGGCGGCATACCAGGAGACCACTTTCGGATAGAGCAGATGTTCTTTGTCCAAAACGCGAGCGGCAAGATCATCAGCCGTATCATCGCTCAACACTGGAACTCTATCCTGCGCGATTACCGGACCACCGTCCAATTCCTCAGTTACGAAGTGTACTGAAACTCCGTGTTCTTTATCCCCTGCGTCCAGTGCCCGCTGATGGGTATTGATGCCGGGATACTTCGGTAGCAGTGAAGGGTGGATATTAACGATGCGACCCAGGAAGTGCTTGACGAAGCTGCTGCCCAGGATTCGCATAAAGCCTGCAAGAATTACAAGATCGGGATCATAAGAGTCAATAAGTTTGCGAAGTGCCAGATCAAACTCTTCTCTCTCATCGAAATCTCGATGATTCACTACGACAGTTTCGATATTGTCCCGGGCTGCCTTGTCCAGGCCTTTGGCATCTGGATTGTTTGAGATGACAGCACTTATTTTGAAATTCGAATGCACACTGGCATCGATCAGTGCCTGCAGATTAGAGCCAGTGCCAGAAATGAGTACAACAACTCTACAATGGGTTGCTTCCATAGTAACTCTTTTGTCTTTCTATCTTTTTGTCTTTGCTGGTTTCTAGGTTAACAGCACCGATTCAGAGCCAGCTTGCTTCTCAGTAACTTCGCCGATTACCCGGGCTCCCAAGCCTTGTTGATTCAGGGTATCAAGTGCAACGTTTACCTCAGCTGAATCGATGCATAACACCATACCGATCCCGCAATTGAAGGTACGGTACATTTCGCTGTCCAGCACGTTCCCCTGCTGTTGCAACCAGTTGAAGATATCGGGACGTTGCCAGCTACTGGTATCGATTCTCGCCAGGGCATGTTCGGGCAATACTCTGGGCAGGTTCTCTGTTATTCCGCCACCAGTGATATGAGCAATTCCATGGATATCTATTTTCGCGAGTAATGCCTGTACGGCTTTGACGTAAATCACAGTCGGCCGTAGTAGGGTTTCCCCCAGGCTCGAGTTGCCAAAAGGCTGGTCCAGATTTGCGCTGCTGCGCTGCAGTATTTTCCGAATAAGCGAGTAGCCATTGGAGTGGGGACCAGAAGAATCGATTCCGATCAATTTGTCGCCCATGGCCACGCGGGATTGATCGATTATGCGGGATTTCTCCACTACCCCAACTGAAAATCCGGCTAAATCATATTCTTCACCCTGGTACATGCCAGGCATTTCTGCAGTTTCACCACCAACCAGGGCGCATCCTGCCAGTTCACATCCTTTGCCAATACCGCTTACTACTTCGGTAGCCATATCCACGTTAAGGCCACCGGTTGCATAGTAGTCGAGGAAGAACAGCGGCTCGGCGCCGCAAACGATGAGGTCGTTAACGCACATTGCTACCAGATCAATACCAATAGTGTCGTGTCGGCCCATTTCCATGGCCAGTTTTAGCTTGGTACCTACGCCGTCGGTTGCCGGCACCAGCACTGGCTGCTGGTAGCCAGCAGGAATTTCACACAGGGCACCAAATCCACCTAACTCCGATAGCACTTCGGGCCGATGGGTACGTTTAGTAACCGACTTGATCGCTTCGACCAGCGCATTACCTGCATCGATATCGACACCAGCATCACGATAGCTCAGTGAATCTTGTTCGCTTGTCATGGGTGCTCTTCCTTGTGGCGTCTTTATATGGCAAGTGGGGAGAGCTAATTTTAGCAAGAAGCGCATTCCGAGTCAGTTTAGGCCAGCGCTGGGTTGGTTAGGCGGGTGCAGGAAATTTGCAGTATTATTGCTGTCATGATCACTTCACCTGCCTTTCGTCGAATCGCTCAGTGCGGCCTTCTCATCGGGTTGCTCCTTGGGTCGCAGTGGGTAGCAGCCTTGCAAGTAACAGGGCTGTATAGTCAGCGCATTGCAGTCGCTAACGAGAGTGATGGGGAAAGAAACCGGGCTTTTCGTGATGCCCTGGCGGCGGTGATTCTGAAAGTGACCGGAGAGAGACGCTGGTTAGATCACTCAGCGGTGCAACAGGCATTGAACAATGCCCAGAGCTATGTGGAAGCTATTGCTTACTCCAGTGAGGTCTTGCCGTTGCCTCCCATTGAAGAAGTATCGGCGCCTGAGGATGTTGAGGCAGCGCAAGAGTTCAGTTCCGACGAGTCTGAAGTAGCGCTGCCCGTGCCTACCACTTATGAACAGCGCTACATCGAAGTGGACTTTGCTGCTCAACTCATTAATGAGTTGCTCACTGCTGCCAACATTCCTGTGTGGGATAGCAATCGTCCCAGCGTGCTGGTTTGGATGGCATTGCAGGATGAAGACGGAAACCGCAGCCTGCTCACCTCCGATATCAATCAAGACATCATCGATGCTATCCAGGCTTTTGGTGAAAGGCGCGGCTTACCCGTGATTTTTCCAGTGTTGGATTTCGATGACCGCAGGAATTTATCAGAGGATCTGGTGTGGGCCCTTGATGAAGAGGCGATACGCCGAGCCAGCGAGCGTTATGATGCGGACAGTGTGCTTACTGGTCGACTCCACTTTACTGCGAGTGGGGAGTTAGTGGGCCTGTGGCAATTTCTGTTTGGTGAACGCTCGGAAGTATTCGATGGTTTCGATACCGAGTTGGCTGATTATCTGAACGCACCTTTGGATCGCATTACCATCCAGTTAGCCAGTTATTTTGCCATCGTGCCAGAGGCGGTGAGTACGCAGACCGTGAGATTGCGAGTGGAAGGTGTCAGCGATTTACAGGATTACTCGGCCTTGATCGCCTATGTTGGTAATCTGGGGTTGGTGAATTCTGTGTTACCAGCGGCGCTCGATGGTGAACAGCTTGAATTAGAGCTCGGCCTGGGTGGTGATGCGGTGCAGCTATTCGAGTTGATTGCACTGGATCGCGACTTATTGCCAATCCAAAGTTCCCAAACCCAGTCCGAACCAGTATTGCACTATCGCTGGACTCGCTAGACCATGGGTAATAACACACCTACCCAGCTGACCCTGGGCGTGCAGCTTCGGGATGAAGCTAACTTCGACAACTACTTCGTTACTGAGTCTAACGCGGCAACTGTTAGCGCTTTATCCAGTTTAAACTCTGAGAACCACCTTACCTATTTGTGGGGCGCTGAGAACTCAGGCCGCACTCATCTCATGCAGTCCCTTTGCCATAAACATTCACTAGCTGGCCTGGGCGTATTGTATCTGTCCTTACGTGAAAGGTCGGAGTTCGACCCGGGTATGCTGCGAGGGACTAATAGTCTATCTATGGTGTGCCTTGATGACGTCGATGCCATATGCGGTGATGAGGATTGGGAACAGAGCCTGTTCACGCTCTATAACGATCTACAGGAGACGGATACCCAATTGTTGCTTTCCGCTACCTGTGCGCCACAGCAACTCCCGGTAAAGCTGGCTGATCTGCATTCCCGTCTGCAATCGGGGCTGGTATTTCAACTCACGCCACTCAGCGATGAAGAGAAGTGTGGCATGTTGAGTTTGCGTGCGGCGAACCGGGGTATGGAATTGAACCAGCATGTGGCCGAGTACATCGTCAAACGAGCCGATCGAAACATCGATAGTTTAATCGCTGTATTGGATACGCTGGACGGTGAGACTCTGCAGAAGGGCCGTCGTCTGACGCGTCCATTCGTGCGCGATGTGATGCAGTGGTGAGTCTTATCTTTTTCCCTTTAAATGCTCTTCTGACTGCTTCGCTGCCAACGAATAGAGAGCGACAATGAAATGAACAAGCCGCAGCAAAAGGCAATCTGGATCAGTCCCTGCCAGCGCCTCTCCGGATCGAAGGCAACCAGAACTCCGTGCATGAAGTAAAGTAGCACCACCAGGCATAGCCACAGTTGGCTGCGCCTATGTTGGCGATGTAGTCCCCAGGCGAAGGGAAGCAAGGGGGCAATCTGGATCAACCAGATAACCAGGCTGGTGAATCGAACTGATTCCAGGGCCAGCAGACTTACGCCACCGAAAAACAGAATCAGGCCGTAGTAGCTAAACAATACGCCTTTATGCACCCAGGCTTGCTTAGAGTTCGGCTGGCTCACTTGCTGTTTGACTGCAGTGAATGACTCAGACGGGCAATACGTTCCCCCAGCGCTTCACACAACTGCTGCTCATCCTCAGTAATCGGATTATTGCTGTCAGTGCCTGCGACATGACTCGCGCCATAGGGAGTGCCGCCGCTCTGGGTACGATTCAGACCGGCTTCTGTGTAAGGAATCCCACAATAGACCATGCCGTGGTGCAGCCAGGGCAGGGCCATGGAAAGCAGGGTAGATTCCTGCCCGCCATGCAAAGATGAACTGGAGGTAAAAGTGGCCACTGGTTTGTCGATCAGTGCGCCGCTGGTCCACAGCCCGCTGGTCTGATCAACAAAATAGCGCAGTGCCGAAGCCATCTGACCAAAGCGCGTGGGACTTCCGACCACCAGACCCGCACATTGCCCGAGGTCTTCTTCAGTGCAATAAAGTGCACCACTTTCGGGAATGGTTTCCTCACTTGCCTCGGTGTTCGGAGAAACGGCCGGTACAGTGCGGATTCTTGCTTCCATAACGCCGGATTTTTCAATGCCGCGCCCAATCAGCTGTGCCATCTTCTCGGTAGCGCCATAGCGGCTGTAATAGAGAACCAGCACATAAGGCGGTTGGCTGTTTCGTTCTGTCATCTAATGTCTTCCAGCTTCTTCTAGTGCTTTCCGGTGCGCCCGGGGCGCAATCAGTCATCCAACAATTGCAATGCATTTTCTGGGGGTCGACCGATTATCGCTCGATCTCCCCGAACAAGTATGGGCCGTTCGATGAGTTTTGGGTGTTTGCAGACAATGTCGAAGATAATCTCCTCGTTAAGGTCGGTATCTCCTAAATTGAATTCATCATATTCGGCCTCACTGCGCCTTAGGATGTCCCGAATACCCATGCCCAGTTTTGACAGCAGCGCCTGCAGCTGATCCTGGCTTGGCGGTGTGTCCAGATAGTAGACGATGTTCGGAGTAATGTCGTTTTCTTCCAACAAAGCGAGCGCGGCACGGGATTTCGAACAACGCGGGTTGTGATAGATGGTGATTTCACTCATAAACTGATATTCCTAAAGCGTGGAGTCGCTAAATTTCTTTTGTCCTAACTGCTTCTCTATGGCCTGCCTTAGCTCGGATTGAAAGGTTTCTATGGTCTGCAGACCTTCAGAGTCATTGTTTGCTGTTATCTCATCGGCGTTGTTACTACGCAGGGCATTCCAGATATCGACGATTTTGCAATCATCGACGGCATGGCTGGGGAGATAGCGAGGCGGATCATCTCCTGTCTGAGTGATCAGTTTAATGCTCTGTAATGCTCTGAGGGCTTCTTCCACGGCTACCGGACTGATGTCGAATTCCCGGGCCAGGTCGTCTTCTGAGAGCGGCTTACCGCCGCTATTAAATTGCTTAATGATGGCCAGGGCGGTAGCCAGACTGACTTGCTCTTGCTGGGCGATGCTGAGATCGAGTTTCTCTCTACCGGCGCGGGCCTTGCCTGGATTCTGGTGATAAAAGGCGATACTGCTGCCGATGAGCGCCACCATCCATCCCACGTAGATAAAGAATATGATGGCGATGGGTGAGGCGAAGGCCAGATAAAGATTTTCTCGCAGCGGCGAAATGAACAGCCCCTGGAAGATTGAACCCATCAACTTCCAAATCGCAGTGGTAACCAGACCGCCAATAAAGGCAGAGGTGAAATGGACTTTCGTATTCGGTAGAAACCCATAGGCAAAGGCGAAGGCCAGCGACATCAACAGGAATGAGACCAGGTAGGCACTGAATTCGATGATGACACTACCAAAGATCAGATTTTCCAGGAATCGCTCGAAAAAATTCGTGTTGACATAAGAGGTGAGACTGATTGAAAGAAACAAGAGCAGGGGGCTCACAATCACTGCAAACAGGTATTCACTGATGCGATTGGATAAGGAACGTCCCCTGCGTACAGCCCAGATATAGTTAAAGGAAGATTCGATCTTGCTCATCATATTAACTACAAAATACAGCAGCAAGACGATTGATGTGACTCCAATTACCTGCACTTGCAGATTGTCGACATAGGTAAGGATTTGCTGCGTTACCTCACTGGCGCGTTCGCCCAGCGGTTGCAACAGGGTCAGCAAGGTGGGCTCCATGGCATTGTGCACTCCCAGCCCCTTCAGCACGGCGAAGGTGAGAGCGAACAGAGGAAAAATTCCAATAAGCGTCGTAAACACCAGGCTCATGGCCCGCAGTGAAATCTGTTCCTGTAAGAGATCGCGGAAAACAGCCACCAGGATTTGCAGACTGCGAACCAGCGTACGCTTCCACAATGGCAAAGCGGGCATATTCTGTAGCCACAGAAAGTTCTGAAAACGTTGCCGTAAAAGTTTAAATTCCGCCTTTAGTCGGCTGAGTTGTAAGGCCATTTCGTATTCACTGCGATAGGATGTCGTTATTATACGGGATTGCCAGGCTGTCTCCGCAGTTGATTTTGAGCCGCGACTCACAATGCCAGAAGAAAACAAACCCATCACAAGTACCTGCTTGAGCGGATTAGTTAAAGGCCGCGTACAGGGAGTGTTTTTTCGCGCAGAAACCCAGGCCGAGGCGCGGCGCCTGGGGTTATCCGGCTGGGTTCGAAACACTCCGGACGGGCATGTTGAGGTCAGGGTTTGTGGTGAGGTGGCAGTCCTAGAGGCGATGCGCCGTTGGTTGCAGCAAGGGCCTCCACGCGCGCGTGTGGACAGCCTGGAACTGATCACTTGCGACGATCCAGAACTCCGGGCCAGCGGCCGATTCGAAATTAGATACTAGGCTGTGCTGCGGAGCTTTTTATCTAAGCAGGGGTCCATTGGGATTTCAGGAATTCCAGAATCTCTTCCTTCTTGATTGCCTGCTTATCACCGTTGCGACGATTGGTGTATTCCACATTACCATCAGCCAGACTGCGCGCCGATACCACGATGCGGTGGGGAAATCCAATGAGTTCACTCTCGGCGAACTTCACACCGGGGCTGGTCTTCTTATCCCTGTCGTCCAGCAGGACTTCCATGCCGAGTTGTTGAGCTTGATCATAGAGCCATTCGGAAAACTCCACTGCCTGCTCAGACTTGTGACCATCCAGCTGCAATATCACGAGATGGAAAGGCGCAATGTTATCTGGCCAGATTATGCCCCGGTCGTCATGGTTCTGTTCGATACAGGCGGCAACGATGCGAGTCACGCCAATGCCGTAACAGCCCATTGTCATTACGACAGCTTTACCCTGTTCATCCAAAACCGTGGCATTCATCGCTTTGCTGTATTTATTGCCCAGTTGGAAAATGTGGCCGACTTCGATGCCGCGTTTGATGGAGAGCTTGCCCTTGCCGTCAGGGCTGAGGTCACCTTCCTGTACACGACGCAGGTCAGCCACTTCGCCATAGCGACAATCTCTTTCCCAATTGGCATTTTTCAGATGCTGTCCATCGACGTTTGCGCCACAGACGAAATTCCTGAGTACGGTAACTGAATGATCGGCAATACAGCGAAGTGAGACTTGATGAGGACCTATGCAGCCGGGAGGGCAACCGAAAGCCGCTTCGATCGCGGCATCGTCAGCGAATTGCAGAGGCGAATAAACACCTGCCAGTTTTTGCGCTTTGGTTTCGCTAAGGTCCTGGTCTCCGCGCAGGAGCAGTGCTACCAGTTCATCGCTCTTCTCGCCATTCTCATCGGCAGCGTAAACCACCAGCGTCTTAACCAACTGAGCTGGTTTAACTGACATCAGACTGGCAACCGCTTCCACGCTGTGCGCGTCGCCAGTATCGACCGTGCTCAATTCTTGTTGCTCATCCTGGGATGGAGTAGCGGCGATCTTACCTTCGGCCAACTCGATATTCGCGGCATAGTCGCTGCCATCGCTGAAGACTATTTCATCCTCGCCGGAGTCGGCTAAAACGTGAAACTCATGGGAAGTGCTGCCCCCGATGTTGCCCGAATCTGCCAGCACCGGCCGATAGTCCAATCCGAGGCGATCGAATAAGGCGCAGTAGGTCCTATGCATTACCTCATAAGTCGTCTGCAGTGATTCCTGGTCCACATGAAAGGAGTAGGCGTCTTTCATGATGAATTCCCGGGCGCGCATCACACCGAAGCGAGGTCGGCGCTCATCACGAAACTTGGTTTGAATCTGGTAGATATTCGTGGGCAGTTGCTTGTAACTGGCAATCTCGTTGCGCACCAGATCGGTGATGACTTCCTCATGGGTAGGTCCGAGGCAGAAATCCCGTTGGTGTCGATCCTGAAATCGCAGTAACTCTGGACCCATGTCATCCCAACGTCCGGACTCCTGCCAGAGCTCGGCGTTTTGCACCACGGGCATGGACACTTCCAAAGCCCCGGAGCGATCCATCTCATCACGCACGATCTGGCTGACCTTTTGCAACACCCGGTTGCCCATGGGCAGCCAGGTATATAAGCCACTCGCCAGCTTGCGGATCAGCCCCGCTCTCAACATCAATTGGTGGCTGATCACTTCGGCGTCAGCAGGAGTTTCCTTGACGGTAGCTAAGAGGTATTTGCTTGTTCGCATGGTAGTGTCCGAAACGAAAGAGGCAGCCATTGGCTGCCTCTCATCATAACATTGCGTCTATCGGGCTGAAGCGCCTGTAAATGGCGCACTCAACTTATAGCGCGAATTCTTTCAGTTTCTTCAACGGCAGAACCTTAACGCGGGTGGTAGCCGGCTTGCGTGGAATGTCCATGAGCTCGCCTGGGCGGAAAGGATTTGGAACTCCCTTACGTGCAGGTCGTGCAGGACGCACAACAGATTTGATTTTCAGCAGGCCAGGTAAGGTGAATTCACCTACTGCACGTTTCTTGATGTGGCGTTCGATAACAACAGCCAATTCATCAAGAACTGCAGCAACTTCTTTCTTGCTCAGCTCAGTATTCTGCGCAATCTCATTCAAGATTTCTGTTTTGGTGTACTTCTTTTGGATTGCTGGTGCTTTCTTGCTTGATGCTGCTTTTTTCTTTTTAGCAGCGGAGGTTTTCTTTACAGCCATGCCCGTTCTCTTACTCGTGTGGTTTGTTGTTGGTAATACTTGTTTATCTTCCTGATAAGCAAGCGCCTTTTGATCGTCTGTGTTTACGACCTTTTGCTTAAGACCTTTAACAGTCTCTTTCCTGAGTGGATGCGAAAAGCGTCAGTAAGTTTCGATGTGTCAGCGTAACGACTGGACGAGTTATCTGCCTGACACTCAGAGGGCGTATTTATAAAGCATTAAAATCGGGCTAGCAAGTAATTCCTGATGCCTGGGCCTATTAAATCAAATTTCTCAAATCTCTCGGTAAAAATAGGTCTAAACGCACTTCAACAATCGAGTGGGTTTAGGTTTTGTCAAGAGCGGTCGGCGAAAGAATTATTGAGTTTGTTAACTGTTCTGCAGAAAAACCGAAATAGTTTGTGGCAGTGGTGGGCTTTGAAAAATTCCGGGCACCGTTTCGATGCAATTCGTCAGCAATGGAAATGATAGGCGTTCGAAAAATCTTAATGGCAGGTCGAATCGAAAAGCTGTCCTTTGCCAAGGTCTGATCCATTGAGTTGGCAATTACCCAGCCACCTGGTTCTGTTCATCCCGCTGATTGCAACCGGGGGATGAATGAACAGATCTCAGGTCCAGAAAGTTTTCTCGGAATAGTTGTCGAATATAGGTCTTTTTCGCTGCCGGAACTTCAGCCTGAACTAGCCCCGTACCTCTAGTTATAGGGTATAATCGCCCGCTTTTATCGGCCGGCCCTGGCCAAAGATGGCGCTAACAGAGCGATCTATCAGGGTCTGATCTTATTGGATTGTGCCCAAAGACACCCATGCCAATTTACGAGTACCAATGCCAGCAATGCGGCCATGAGCTGGAAGCCTTGCAGAAAATCAGCGATCCGCCACTAACGGATTGTCCGAAGTGCCAGGCACCCGCGCTACAGAAATTGGTTTCCGCTGCCAGCTTTCGCCTCAAGGGAGGAGGCTGGTACGAGACTGACTTCAAAAGCGGCGACAAAAAGCACCTGGCCGAACCTGAATCCGGGAAGTCGAAAGAAGCCAAGGAGTCAGAGTCGAAGGCAGGTGATGACAAGGGCACGGATAGCAAAAAAGAAACGGGCAGCAAGCAGGAAGGAACTGAAAAGAAGCCCACTGCCAAGTCATCGAGCACAGAATCCAGTAGTGGGTCTAAATCAATAAGTAAACCAGATGCGGCTGCGGGATAGGCGTCGCAATTTTAGTTTGGCAGGCACTGCCACTGGCAGTGAATAGGACAGGATACACATTATGCGCAGTTACTATTGCGGCGAACTCAATGAAACCCACGTGGATGAGGTAGTCACTCTCCATGGCTGGGTGCATCGCCGACGGGATCACGGTGGCGTGATCTTTTTGGATTTGCGAGATCGGGAGGGGATCGCTCAAGTCGTGTTCGATCCGGACACCGAGGAAAGTTTCGCGATCGCCGAAGGTGTGCGTAACGAATTTGTACTGGAAGTGAAGGGCCGAGTGCGACTTCGCCCTGAGGGAACGATCAACGAAGACATGCCAACGGGCAAGATTGAAGTGCTTGGCAAAGAATTGATTATCCTGAATGCAGCAAAGACACCACCCATGCAGCTCGATGAGTACGCAGAAGTGGGAGAAGACGTTCGCCTGCATTACCGCTACGTGGATTTACGCCGCCCAGAAATGCTTGAGCGCCTTCGCTTTCGCAGTAAGGTTGCCAACACGGTGCGAAATTTCATGGACGAACACGGCTTTCTGGACATTGAAACTCCGCTGCTTACCAAAGCGACACCGGAGGGTGCCCGCGACTATTTAGTCCCCAGCCGAACCCATCCGAATCGCTTCTTTGCTTTGCCTCAGTCTCCACAGTTGTTTAAACAGATTCTTATGGCCTCTGGCATGGATCGTTACTACCAGATCGCCAAGTGTTTCCGTGATGA
>JANQJM010000171.1 GCA_028281635.1 Pseudomonadales bacterium
TTGTGCGAGCAGGTTTCGCAAGTCAATTATTGCCGCATTGGCGCGTGAAATATAATTCGCCATGGTTAAGGAATGGTTGGCGAATATTCCGAATCCTGAGCCATTCAAAATTACCGGAAAAAACACGGTACGTTGACTGGCTTCCAGCTCGCGAATGATCTGTCGCAAACTGGCGGTGGCATTCTTGTCTTCCAGCACTTCCTCAAAATCCACTTCCACCGCTCTTAGAAAGTGCATCAAGGCCCAGGTTGCACCCCGCGCCTCGTAAAACACATCGTCGATCTGCAACCAGGGGGTGCGTACTGCTATTTCTGAGGCCACCGGAGTGGACTGGGTTGCCGCCCCTTCACCCGCCACATCGGTATTGATACGTTCCTGCCCGACGCTGGCACTGAGTCGTTGCGATAGACTTCCCAGCCTGGACTCCACATTCACCAGCCAGGCAGCAAGATTGTCTGCTCTGGCGAAAAACTGGGCATCCGCTAAAGCGGGATTGGTGATTCGTTCCAGGTAAGAGTAGAGCCGTTCAATCGCTTCCCGATACTCCACTTCCGTTGGTGGAAACAACCAACTGTCATTGTCGAAATTGAAATTAGGTTCCGCGATGATGAGGTCTGGATCTTCTGTCGACTGGGATTGCGAGCGACTGAAGTTCTCGCGGAATGCGCGAGATAAATCCCGCACTTGCACCAGCGCCCCGAATTCCCAGTTCGGAATATTATCCAGATAGACACCAGGTGGCATCACATCGTTAGTGAGATAACCTCCCGGTTTATCCAACAGGGTTTCACTCACTCGAATCAACGCGGCTGTGGTGGTACCGCCAACGACGGCGGTCTGGCCGATGCTGGCAAGTTTTTGATTGGCGTTTTGTCGCACATCGAAGGGATCCGGCTCCGCACTCCAGTAAATACCAACCAGCAGGATCAGTATCACCAGAAAGCCCAGAGCGGTCAAAATGGCATTGCGCCAACCCGAGCCCCCACCAGAAAAGCTGAAACGGCCTTTAAATGCTGCCCAACGCTGTTTAATTGCTTCCAACATTAATCTGTATCTTGGGGCATGCGCAGCCGAATACTAGCCCGACTCGCTAATTCGATATTGCCACGCAATCGATAGCCCGCAACTGCTTCCCGCATGACACCAAACATCCAGCGTCCCAAATCATCATTGGGTGCGGTAATCAGAAAGAATGCATTGTGTTTTCGCGCTTGTTCCGCCACATCGGCTAGCTGGGCACGCACAGCATCGGTTTGTCTTGTCAGTTCCCGGCCATCGAACTCGAAAAACAGATCTCCAGAGTTTCTTTCGGTCAACAAGGCTTGCGCTGCCGGTTCAATAGCAGGGTGTTCGTCATCCACAAAGCGCGCACGATCCAACAATACATCTGCTTCATCAAACAGACCCTGTCGACTGGCCTCGCCTGCCAACTCGAGATAGCGAGCCACTATATCCTGCAGTCCCTGTAACGCGATTTCATTATCAGGATCATAGGCCAAAACTCTTTGGAATCGGGCATGAGCGTTGTCATCTATGGGTGTGAGCAAGCGATCAGCATCCAGGGCCTGGAGCCCTGCAAACAACAAGTCAGCGATCATGCGTTGACCAGTTGGCGTACTCGCGCCTTCGACGACTTCGGCAGCAGACAGCGTACGTATCTGCATGGGTTCATCCCCTTCCGTCGCTACAGCAGGCTCAGGCGTTTCGGTGGCACAGGAAACCAGGGTCAGGAGCAGGAAAATGAGAAGAGGTAATCGCATCACTTAAATAATGAGCTCGGAAAAGGGCAGGAATTGCAGCAAATCGCCCTGCGCCACTGCAGTATACGGAGGAATTATGGCAAGTCCGTCCGCCTCGCTCAACGAAGCACCGACGCCCGAGCTCTGGTTTTCAAACGGCAGCAAACTCACTCCAGGTCCACCTTCACCAGTTAAGGAGACTCTGATGTACTCCTGTCTAACGCCGGACTCCGAAGAATGAAATCCTGCCGCTATGGGCAACCACTGCGGAAAGGCACGCGCACAACCCAACATCGTTAGTAATAATGGACGCACTAACAAGACGAAGGTTACGAAAGCCGACACCGGGTTTCCCGGCAATCCGAAAAACTGTGTGCCATTCACTTTACCGCTGGCAAAAGGTTTGCCCGGCTTGATCGCCAGCTTCCAAAGATCCAATGAACCTGAGGTCTCCACCGCCGCCTTCACATGATCTTCCTCGCCGACAGAGACTCCACCAGTGCTGATGATGCAATCCGCTTCAGCCGCAGCCTGTTGTAAGATTTTCAGCGTCGAGTCAAAACTGTCCTCAACAATTCCCAGATCGACAACTTCAATTTGCAGGTTTGCCAGTAAAGCGGAGAGTGAATAGAAATTCGAATTATAGATTTGGCCTTCATTCAACTTCGTGCCGGGTGCTACTAGCTCATCACCAGTAGTCAGCAGCGCGACCTTTAACTTGCGTGTCACCTCAACTGAAGTGCAACCTACGGAGCTCAGTACGCCGATATCTTGCGGACGCAATCTGTGACCTGCCTGAAAGAGTGTTTGACCAGATTGAATGTCTTCGCCCTGCGCCCGCAAATTCTCACCTGGCACGACACCCTGTTTAATAACAACCCCCGCGTCTGCTTGCTCGGTATTCTCCTGCATCACTACAGCATTGGCATTCAGCGGCAATGGCGCACCGGTAAATATTCGCGCAGCCTCTCCGGGCTGCAGGGGTTCTCCAACCGATCCTGCTGCAATGCGTTGGCTAAGTGTAAGTGTTTTTGGAATGGCATCCAGATCTGCAACACGTACTGCGTAACCGTCCATTGCGCTGTTGTCCCAGGGTGGCACGGAAAGTGGTGACTTGAATTCGCCGGCCAACACCCGACCTGTTGCTTGCAACGGCGCTATGTTTTCACTGTCTGTCACTTGAGGAATCGTGGGCAGCAGTTGCTGAATCGCTTCTGCAATTGGTGTCAGTGGTATGGGTTCTGATTTGTTCACACTTGGCCTAAGCTGCGTCGCTGGCGGCAGCGTTTTCATCCTGTTTCGTTTGTTCAGGAACCAATCGGTCGTGATACAAGAGTTTTACTACTTCCTGCAAGTGGCCGCGCCAGGACTTCTGCTTTACACCGAATGTATCGAATATCTTTTTACTGGAGAGTGTGGAATTTCTGATTTCTGGTGCGCGCGCATCCTGCTGCAGAAACTTCAAGCTATCCAGCAATTGGTAGATGCGTTCGTCGTAGTTCGCTGCAAACTTTAAAGTGAGCTCGGCAAAATCTGCTTCATCACGAGATTCCAGCCCGCAGTAGTGGTAGGTGCCCCACACGTTGGCTTCGCAATCCACCTGTTGGCACACAGCGACCACTGCGCTTGCGAGATCGCCGGTATAAGTAGGGCTGAAACGACGTTTGCTGACCTGAACCCTACCGTTATCTCGCTGTGCATTGCGGATCCAGGTCTTGATCAGTCCTTTCTTCCAGCGTCCGAACAACCAACCGGGGCGGAGAATGATATGGGCACGATGCTGACGAACCGATTGCTCGCCTGCCAATGAAGACAAGCCATACACACCTCGTGGATTGGTTTGATCATTCTCGTTGTAACCTAGCCGCTTCTCCCCATCAAACACATACGCATTAGACAAATGCAGCATGGGGATATTCAGATGATCGCTGATCTCAGCCAGTGTGGCCGGTAACTCAGCATTAATCTTGTAGCAACGATCGGCGGTGCTCTCGGCGCGACGCAGTGCGCTGTGGTTGCCGGAGATGAAATCAGTGAGATTAATCAGTTGAGTTGGCGCGTAGTCTGTCACCATCTTGGCAATGGCGACACCGTTATCTGGATCGAAGTGCTTTTCCGGGGGCGCCATGAAGCGAATCTTACGCTTGCGTAAGATTTCGATGAGATCTTTACCCGTAGGGCTTCTAGCACCTACCAGAAACAATCGCATGAGCAGTTTCCGCCCCTAAATCAGTCACCTACATTAAGTCAGCCCTCTAACTTCAGCCAATAAGCAGCCGAAGTCAAGCCCATGATTAGCAAGCAGAAAAATTGGATTTAAACGGCCCGAATTAAGGCTCGGTCAATAGCAGGGAAATTGGCGAAGACGTCATATCCAGAATGAATTTGAGTTCAGAAAACTCAGACAATTCCCCATGGTTGTTCACTATTAACCTGGGAATGGAAATGCTTTGCTCCAGTTCATCAAACACAGCAGCTTCTGTTGCTCCTGTTGTTTGCCGCAGTTGTGATTCGAGGTACTTTAATCGAATCGTATCTGCGCTGGTTAGTTTGAAATTAAGAGAATAGTCCTGCCCTTCGATTTCTATCTGCGGAATATGCAACAGTTGCTGGCTGACGAAATAAGTCGGGATGCCCGGTTCTGCTGGCGTCGCTAGATAAGCACTGGCAAGCGCAGCATAGCCAGTGCCAGCACCTCCGGAGATATCAACGGTTCGCTCCACATGCTCGTGTATTTCTACAAACATCTGCACTGGTTGGTCAGAATCAAGAAAGTAGTCCAGCGCTTCCACGTCAGCTATGTCGTCCTGATTGGGTAAATACCAGATCGTCCCGTAGCCATCCCCTTCAGCGTCATTTACCGACAGATTAAGATCGAAAGAACCATTCTGGTCTGAGGACACACTCAGCGCGGCACTGGGTCGTTGGTTTAACACCAGGGGATCACTTGCCACGGGTAACTGAACCTCACTCAGAAACCCACCATCGATCCCTACAGTCACAGTCCAGGTTCCGGGCTGCAGTCTCAGCCCGCCTGTGCGCCCCACTCCGGTCCGAAACCGCCCGGTGTCGAACGTCAGCGCAAATGGATCGTAAACTAGAATGTTCCCGCCTGGATCCGTTATGTAAACGGTCAACTCTTCACCGGGAATAATGCCGGTGTAGTTTACTTCAATCATGATCCAGGCATCGGCCAGGGTCTCTGCATCCACTCGCAATATTCGATCTAATACATCACCAGCTTGTCCATCTGGCATGATCCGAAAACTAATCGAATCCAGTTCAATTCCACTTCTCAACGCTTCTGCTGAAAGGTCTATTGTTGGTTGCGGGATGTAAAGCGCATCCGGAGGACCGTACAAAGCCTGTAGTGCATCAAGATCATCTTGCTGGGGGACGTCGAAACGGTGCAGCGTGGTATTCATAATCGACAGCGGTGTTTCCGAATGCCCGAAACCCAGCAGATGAATGAGTTCGTGAATCACTGTGGAATCGGCTGGGATTGAATGGTTTAAACTGAATCGAACCTTGCCATCCAGATAAGGCCAGTAACCGAGTCGAGCACGGGTGTCACGATCGATCAGACTGAGATTGCCGTAATCTGGCCCCGCTCGCCCGGCAATTCCGAAATCAAGAATGTCCCAGCCGACTACAACGATCCCATCACCGCGATCATTGATGTCCGTGTCGCTTGCACCGAGATACTGAAACTCAAGATCCGCCGCACCTTCAAGTACCGAGAATGCATGCCGTAGCTTTTCCTCCATTATGCTGACTGTTGCCTCGGCGGGAGCATCCAGGGGATTGTAGGTGATTGGTATTACACCGTTCTCCCAACGACCGAAATCATCAAAGATTCCAAGAAATGCGGAAACTGCATCATCAACCAGAGCACCGTCCATGTCCGCCATATCGGAAGGAGGCTCGATAGATTGCGATAGAGAAGGAACGATTAGAACAGTCAGCAATACTGCAAGTCTGACTTTTGCCACTTTGCAAACTCTCCAGAGTTTTGGCGGTAGGTGTTTGGAAAATCTAAGACTGCCGCATACCAGACTGGCAGCGCAAGCTGCAATTCGACTGCCATGTGACCACGGCAACATATAAGGAAAAAACCCTCTGGTCGTGATCCCAGTTACCCATTTGAGGCGTAAGGAATTAACAAGCAGTACCCGGATTGGGCCGGCAAACTCAGAGAATCTTTGACACCGCTGACTACCTGTGACAAATTGTCGCACCTAGATGCGACAATTTGTCGCAGTTAACAGTTCCAGACCCCATATTTCCTAGCTTTGAGGAGCCTTGAAATGGACAACGCTACGTCAGAAAGACCTGCAGTTGGAATATCTCGTCGCACTGTCATGAAGGGAGCAGCAGCCTTAACTGCCGCTATGGCTGGCGCTAGCGCCATGGCCAATGGACACAGCCACGCAGGAAGCCACGACCATATTGTGGACTCCACGCTGCAATGTAAAAAAGACGCTGAAGCCTGTATGCATCACCTGGTGACAGAAATGGCTAATGGCGCGTCCGACCTTGGAACCTGCGCACACAAAGTGAGTGAGGCGATGGCAGTCTGTGAATCACTTTTGCGCCTGGCAGTGCACGACTCTAACCATTTAGCGGCAATGGCAAAGGTTGCTGTGGATGTAAAAAAAGATTGCGTCACTGAATGCGACAAGCATGCCGAGGCACACGAAGCCTGTGCCACATTGGCTCGCTCGTGCAGAAGTTGCATCGAAGCCTGCGAATCGGTTTCAGCTTAAACAACCGATTCAATAGGGTACTTTCTGACCCGGGCTCGAGTTAGAAGGGAATGTCGTCGTCAAAGTTGTCGAAGTTTTGAGCCGGAGCAGCGGCCTGCGCCGCAGGCTGCTGTGGTGGCGGCGCAGATTGCGTCTGTTGGCCAAAATCTGCACCTTGTGATCCACGGGAATCCAGCATCTGCATTTCACTGGCGACTATCTCTGTGGTGTAGCGCTTTACACCATCCTGTTCCCAGGATCTGGTTTGCAAGCGTCCTTCAACATACAGCTTTGAGCCTTTTTTCACGTATTGCTCAACGATTTCCGCCAAACGATTGAAAAACACCACGCGATGCCATTCAGTTCGCTCTTGCTGCTCCCCAGTGTTTTTGTCTTTCCATGAGTCGCTGGTGGCCAAAGAAATATTCGCCACGGCATTACCGTTTGGCATATATCTGACTTCCGGATCGTTACCCAGATTTCCTACGAGAATTACTTTGTTTACACCACGACTTGCCACTTTGGTCTCCCCGACTCATTCATTTAGCTAACTTCACAAGTCTATACCATCTGATTGGGTTAAGTGGAATTTTCACCGCAAATCGACAAAGTGACGAAGCCTTCAATCGGAGTTGAACAATTTTTGAGCAGGAATTCTGTCCTTCTCAGAAACAATAAGCCAACGCATTACTTGAATTCAGCACGAGCGAAGGGGTGTCTCTTCACTGGACACGCCGTAAACCCATCCCAGCCACCAATCACAGATTGGTGTCGTTCGACTGCGCAGGAAGCTGCGCTTCCAAAACGCTTGTCTCACCCATGGGGGCTCGGGCTCGGCATCCATGCCTCGCACGGTCCTGTGAAGAGACACCCCTCCCCTCGCGCAACGGAGATCTTTTCCTGATCCATAATGACTCCTCTCTCGACGGATCGCTGAGCAAAGAGTTTGTGCTCCGGTTGTGCAAATCTCGACCGTACGTGGCATGGATGCCGAGTCCGAGCCTACACGGACGTATTCACGGCGTGTCGTGATTTGCACA
>JANQJM010000175.1 GCA_028281635.1 Pseudomonadales bacterium
GCCGTATCGAGCTGGTCCTTGTAATTTCGCTCCCACTGCTGTTCCCCTAAAGTAAAGAATCGATGTTTGACCAGTTGCTTGATCGACTTGTCATCAGCACCACTGATAACAATATGAAACCCTATCCGCTCACTGAGTTGTGCCAATTTTGAAAAGTTTACGATTGCCGAAGTATCAAGCTGACTTACGTGATGAAAATCAAGGACCAGAAAATCAAATTTACTACCTTCAGTATCCATGATGCGATCGCGAATTGCCGTGATCAATTTGTCAGCCGTACCAAAGAATATAAATCCCTGTAAGACAAGAATTAATACTCGATTACCTTCTTTGTTGAGTAACTCCCGAGTCTCCAGGTCGCGATCTACATTACTGGCATGATCGCTGCCATTGGTTTCTATCTTGATGACACTCAATTGAGAGTAATTGATCACAAAGAGAATAATTGCAACGAAGAAACCAAAAGTAACCCCCTGCAAAATATCCGAAAAGATAATTACGATTAGAATTAACAGAACAACGACATAGTCGGACAGAGGTAGTTCATCCCTGGCCTTCCACAACCAATCGATCATGAATTCCAGGCCGACGTAAATAAGCAGCCCGCCCAAAAGAAAGGTTGGCACCAATTCCATAAACTCGGCGCCGGCAAAAATAGCTGCGGCAACCAGCGCTGCATATACCAATCCGGTTAGGCGATCTTTACCACCGAGTCGATCAACCAGCGCTGTGTCGGAAGCATCGTGAACTCCGGGAAAACCGCCAACGGCTGCGTTCACCACATTGGTGTATCCCATAACCTGTAACTCATGGTCGGGATTTAGATCTTTTCGAGCAATTAGCTCAATACCTGAAACATCCAGTAACAACATCATTGAACAGAGCAAAGCCACTACGACAATGCCGCCTAGTTGCTCAGAGATGGCGACCCATTTCACCTGTTCGAGATATTCGAAATGGAAGACAGGAATCAATGTGCCGGTAGATTCGATTAAAGGCAAGAGGCCTCGCATTGCCGCCTCGTCGCGAGAAATACCACCAAGATAGAGCACGGCATAAAACAGAAGAATCGACAGTAAAAGTATCCCCGGTACCGATAGTCGATTGTCCCTAAACATCTTGCCGATTATTAAACACAGGGCCAACACCACGGCAGGAGTAATCAGCTGGATAAACTCTGCTTCAGAAAACGCCCTCAGCGATGCCTCCTGCCCACTGGCTACGGTCAATCCACCCTGGATAAAAATGTAACCAATACCGGCAAAAAATCCGCCAGTAACCGGGTATGGAATATATCGCACCAAATTGCCAAGCTTCATGCGACCAAGCAAAAGTAAGAAAAGCCCGGTTATCAGGGTCGTTACCATTATGGCCACAATGATGGTTGCTTCGGCACCAATCGAATACTGGGAATCGAAACTGAGATAGATACTGCTCACCATTACGGCGAACACGGGTACCAGCCCATTGCGGGGTGAGCAAATTACAGAATGAAAATCACTGAATAGGGTTCCGCCCAGACCTGTTACCAATGTACCCATTAGCAGAACTGCGATACCCGGCACCATCAACCTGGAATCTGTCTGGGCAAACAGCAGGGCAGCAACAGAGACTGCTACCGAAATATTCACCAGGGCAATCAGTGAACCGGAAACGACATTGGCGAGATTACTCGACTGCATCTGTTCTTCTTATTAAGCTAGACTACCGTAGACTCACAAAACGCCGAGGATACTACCCACACGCACCTGATTCCAGCACGCTCTGTCATTATGTTCTACAAGTTTCGCAACATTACCTGAATTCGGTGTCAACGCTTCCAACTGTGACCCGTTTCCCCTATTGGAGGCTTCTTACTTTGCTTGCCGAATCGGCTAAATTATACTCATAAGAGGCACTTAGAGAACGCCGTCATGATTATCCAAATCAAGCAATCGTTTCAAAAGCTGACAACAGTACAGCTGATGTTGATTGTCCTCATGCTGGTGATAATCCCGGTACGCGCCACCACGATTCTGGGCATGGATATAGATGAAGTCGCAAACAGCGCTGTTTTCATCTTTGAAGGGGAAGTTCTGACTACCGAGACTCGTCAAAATCCAAACTCTGGAATCATTGCCACCTATGTCACTTTCTCGGTGCAGGATGTGGTGAAAGGTGACTTCAATGGCGACACTCTGGAACTGAAATTTACCGGGGGGGCATTCGATGGCCGCATGGTTCAGGTAAGCGGTCTTACGATTCCCCAACTCGGTGAGCAGGGTATCTATTTTGTGGAAGCGCTGGACCGGGACATGGTCAATCCACTGGTAGGATGGTCCCAGGGCCACTTCCTGATAACCGAGGACAGCGGCACTCGTCGCATCAGCACCCTCGACCGGAAACCGGTCATCGATGTACAGGCTGTCGCTGATATTCCTGTTACCATCAAAAAACCTCAGCTTGTTATCGAGGGCGATGGCGATGCAGCAGCAGGTGTGGTCACAGTCGCTGATGAATTGCAGATTCAACGGGCCATGACGGTCGAACAATTCAAATCACGTATTCGTGCACTAGTCGAGTGAAGTCGTTGCGCGTTTCTCGCTCACTGCCGCTCATATTAACCCTGGCCGCTTCTACAGTAAACGCATTCGAACCGTCTGGAAATTTTTGGGAAGAAGGTGAGGCTACCTACCTGGTAGGGATGGTAGGCGTATCCCCTAGCGGTATTTCATGGAACCAGGCTTTTATAGCGGCGATGGGTGAATGGTCAGCATCCACCAGCTTTCAGTTCAATGTGGTGGAAGCCTACCACGATCCCTGCATAGAACGTGGTGAAGGGGAATTCGGTGATGGGGTTGTGGGTGTGGATTTCACCGCCACGGTCTGTGGTGACGCCTTCGGAGAAAACACACTGGCAGTGACTTTGACCGCGGGCTTTTGCATGAACCCAGAGTGTACCGGTGGGTTTTTCATTAATGATGCGGATATCGTGTTTCGGGAAGACGAGATCTGGGATATCTACGATGGCACGCTGCGCTTCGATGCTATTGATTTCCAACGGGTTGCCCTACACGAACTTGGTCACGCCCTGGGCCTGAATCACGAGACCACCAATAATGCCATCATGCAACCCTTAATATCCGATCTGGATACCCTGAGCCAGGATGATATCAATGGTGTAACTTTCCTCTATGGCGGTGAAGGCGGTAGCCCGGTTGAGAATTCGGTTAGCACCGTTTACGGTATCAACGTTGTTCTTCCCAACACCACCGATATCCTTGGGCCTAGCGATATTATCGGTCTGAATGGATCATTAAGCGCCGACGATACAGTACTTGACGGGCGTTTTCTGGACTTGTATCAGTTCACCTTCACTGCAGATTCCAACGTCGACATCCAACTAGATTCTGCGGACATTGATCCCTTCCTTATATCTAGTGCGGATTTCTTCAACACAGGAACTCATTCCCGACTATACCTTTGTCGATGATGATTCCGGAAGCGGGCTAAACGCCAGAATCAACACTGATATCCAGGCAGGCACTTACTGGATTGGTGTGAGTAGTGCATTCGCCGGCGAACAGGGGGACTGGAGCCTTTCCATCAACTCGGTTACCTTAAGTACAGACTCTTCTTTCGAAACCATCGACTCTCCGCTTGGTATACCGGTCCAGGTGAATCCCAACCCAAATATTTTTGGGGAACTTGAAGAGGGAGATTTGTTGTTTGAAGGGGCATTTCTGGATATCTATCAATTTGAAGTAGGCATCACCACGTCGCTGCAATTTGATTTGGCCTCTCTGCAATTCGATACCATGCTGATTCTGGTAGATATCGTGGAAGGAGGCAATTTGGGCAATCTCGTCCTTATTGATGACGACAGTGGCCAATCAACAAACTCCAGAATTCAGCAAACCCTGGAACCCGGCACTTACTGGATGGGGATTACCAGCTTCTTTGAAGGCGAAACCGGTGCTTACGAAATTGATGTTTCGGTAATTACCGATTGACTCGTTTTTCAGGGCACCGCCTGCGCATAGCCAGATAAAGGAAGCCCTTCACCGAACAATTTGAAATATAACCTGCCCTCAGCCAGCGCTACGCGAAACTCTGGACTCATGTAATAGTCCGCAGCTGTGCTGCGACCATCCGGGCCAAAAAGATTCAACACGACAGGATCATTCAATCCGAATGCCTCACCGTCTATCACCACCGTCAGGGCATAGAGTGACTGTGCGCTATTATCGACGCGTTCGAGAGTATAACTAAACAGGTTACGCGCCTCGTCAATCAGCAGCTGTCCTGATATTTCAATTTCACCTGCAGACAAGAAAACATTCTTCGTCAGGCTCACAGGAGCTACTCCATTCACCAAGCGAGGTGTGGACACGGGAGCACGGCGCGGGTTTCGCGTGCTTTCAAATGGATGGGCGATAGCCAGCAACTCCGCATCTGCCATAAAGCGTCCCAATAACTCCATTCCTACTGGCAGGCCGGCAGAACTGAATCCCACCGGCATTGCCAACGCAGGCAGGCCCGAGTTGGCACTGAGACTACAGTTATTGCCGGGCTGTGGTTCGCCAGTGAAAACCGGCAGCTCACTGATTGTTGGATAAACCAGTGCATCCACTTGATGGCCTTCCATAAGTGCTTCCACCGCACCACGAAGCTCCACCCGGCCAGCGAGGGCCGATTCATAGGACTCTTCATTGCGTATCACAGCACGGCTTCGACTCAGTGCCCCATGAACTGCCTGGTGATAGAGTCCCAGGTCGACCACTTCACCCAGATTGAGAATGTCCTCACTAAGAAAGGCAGCGAGGTACTGATTGAGATCACTGCGAAATTCATGGCCAAGCACTCCGGATCTTGTTATCAATCCGGCAAGGCCGGGAGTAGCAATGTCCACTATTTCGGCCCCCTGCTCCCGGTACCAGTCCATGGTGTCGTTAATCATGCGGCGTACCAAAGGGTCTGCCTGTTCCATGTAATCCGTTAACACCCCAAGCCTTAACTCATTGATATCAAGACTATCCAGTTGCTGCCGAAAGTGCGGAACCGGTTGTTCCTGCATCACCGCCGTGGCCGGGTCTGCCGGATCAAACCCTGACACCACATCCAGCACGATAGCAAGATCATCCAGACTACGAGCCAGCGGCC
>JANQJM010000181.1 GCA_028281635.1 Pseudomonadales bacterium
GTGACTCGCGAAGAAGAGTCCACCATCGGTGGTGCCCGTCAGGGTTTCCAGGGCTGGATCAAAGTTGGCTTCAAGCCTGATGGCGTAATGGCTGGCTGCGACCTCTACATCGTTTCAGATAACGGCGGTAAGGGTGGCGGTGCCGACGCTTACTCAGCGGCTGACTGTATCTCTGTGTTATATCAAGCCGATGCGGTTCGCTTCCGCGGTACTTCAATCGGTAGTAATACAGGTCACAGGGGGGCTCAGCGTGGTCCTGGACAGAACCAGATTGCGCCAATTATCGCCCCCATCATGGACGCCGCTGCTGACGAATTAGGCATCTCGCGTTTGGATATTCGCAAAGTGAATTCCGCCATGACCGGTGATGTGGGTGGACCACAGCGCACACCATTTACCAGTGCTTACATGCCTGAGGCGCTCGATCAGGCAGCCACTGCGTTCGATTGGGAAGCCAGACAGTCTCGCCGTCGTCAACGCAACGGCAGCAAGGTAGTTGGTCTTGGTATCGGCCAGGGTTACCACAACGCGGGTCGTTCCGGTATGGACGGCATCGTGATGATGGGCGCCGATGGTCGACTGAAGATTCACAATGGTGTCGGTAACCTGGGTACTTATTCCTATGCGTCCACTTCTCGTGCTGCAGCGGAAGCCTTGAAGATGCCGTGGGAAAGCTGCGACATCGTAACGGGTCGTACCGACCTGCATCTGCCAATCACTTCACCGCAGGATGGTAGTAACTCTATCTTCACTAACACGCGAACCATGTGGGGTGCGGCACAAGATATGTTGGCGAAGATGAAAGAGATCGCTGCGACTGACCTGGGTGGCTCACCAGATGAGTATGACGTCTCTAACGAGCGTGTGCATCGCATCGACGACGAGTCTACTGGTTATACCTATGCCGAAGTTGCGCAGCGCGCAATGGAGCTGGGTGGTAAGTACACCGGCGAAGCTGAATTGCCCGAAGAGCTGGCTGAATGGACACAGATTTCGGTGTCTCGTTTGGCGGGAACTGGCTTTATGGGTGTCTTTCACGACCCACGCCACGAAGGTAACCCACCTGGTTTCACAGTCACTTGCTGTGAAATCGAGCTGGATACCGAAACTGGCAAATACGAAATTCTCGACATGGTCAGCATCGGTGAGTCCGGCACCATCGTTCATCCACAGGGCATGAAGAACCAGCTGGTGGGTGGTGCAGTATGGGGTATTGGGCTGTCCGGTTATGAACGTCACCTGTATGACCCGCAAAATGGAATTCCGGCTTCAACCGGTTACTGGCAGAGCAAGGTGCCAACCTACCTCGATACGCCAGTGAAGATTGAAACTGGTTGGGTGGATCTACCCGATCCTGAAAACCCAGTGGGTGCACGTGGTATCGGTGAGCCTTCCATGGGTTCGGTGTCTGCCGCACTGACTGCAGCGATTTCCGACGCACTGGACGGACACATCTTCGGCGCTGCTCCTATTACTGCAGACATGATCATTAACCATCTGGCGGGTACTGATGAAAACGCAGTGCCTCTTGCTCAGAATAATTTCAGAGGTAGAGGTTGATATGGTAGCCACATCTCATGACGTAATGCCCGATATTGAGCTTTATCAGCCTACTGATGAAGACAACGCCCTGGCATTGGCGAGCGACCTGGGCAGCGATGGCTGGTTGCTGGCTGGCGGCCAGGATACTTTCGGTTGGTTGAAGGATCGCAACAAAACGCCTTCATCCATGATCGAACTCACTCAGATCGATGCCTGGAAAGGTATTCGTGAAACCGCTGATGGTGTAGAAATCGGTGCGGTGACGACTCTTACCGAGATCGCGAAAAACCCACTGATCATGGAACGCTATGGTTTGCTGGCAAAAGCCGCAGGTGTGGTTGCCAGCCCACAAATTCGTAACGTCGGTACTCTTGGCGGCAACCTGAATCAGGATGCACGTTGCTGGTACTATCGTCGCGGACTGGATTGCTATCGCGCTGGCGGCAACATTTGCTACGCCGATTCGCCAGAAGGTTTGAATCGTGAACACGCGATCTTTGGCGCCAGTCGCTGTGTCGCGGTTAGCCCATCCGATACAGCGCCAGCGCTGGTTGCGTTGGATGCCACCATGGTGATTTCTTCAGCCAGCGGTCAGCGTACTGTTTCGGCACAGGACTACTTCATTGGCCCAGCTCGAGATATTACTCACATGACTGCGCTTAACGATGGCGAGATTCTTACTGCGGTAAGACTGCCAGCATCCTGGGCTAATGCTGAGTTCTATTTTGAGAAAGTAGCCGACCGTAACGTGTGGGATTTTGCCCTCGTTAATGTCGCTGCTGCCATGAAGGTGTCAGGTGGCACAATTGAAGATGCACGTATCGCCTGTGGCGCAGTTGAATGTACGCCACGTCGACTGGAAGCTGTTGAAAATGCCGTTCGCGGCCAACAGCGCTCTGAAGATGTAGCGACACGCGCAGGAGAAATGGCGGTCGAAGGTGCCCAACCTTTGAACTACAACCATTTTAAAGTGCCATTGATGGCCAATCTGGTTAAGCGGGCAATCCGGGGTTAAACCCCGGATCTGCTCCGGCAGATTTCGTTAGCCAATAACAATAAACAACAGTAGCAGGATTAAGTTGAGAGGGTAGTAGAGTGGGAGAAATTGTCCGCTATAAACGCGATGTTTGGGGTGAGGAAGTAATCCTCGGTGTGTCCTGGGATTTACTTTGGGTAGTCGCGGTAGCAATACTGGTTCTGCTGGCAGCCCACGCAATTGTCATGGCCGCTCTGGCCAAGAAAAATCTGGATCGACCAACAGCCGAAGGGCGTCGTGTCGTTCGCCATGAAGGCATTGACCGTGCTTTCCATTGGTTAATGGCAGCGAGTGTGTTGGTACTGATCTTCACCGGGACTGCACCGATTCTTGGTTTGCGAATCGCCTGGCTTAACATTCACTGGATTTCCGGATTGATCCTGACCTTTTTGGTGGTGGCACATATCGTGCGATCGCTGTTCTGGCAGGACTTCAAGTCCATGTTGCTGACCCCAAAAGACTTCTCCGAACCTTTCGACTCCAGCCGCAAACCTGGCAAGTACTACTTTGAGCAGAAGGGTATGCACTGGGCCGTGACAGTGGTTGTGCTGGCAGTAATCATCACCGGTGTACTGATGTTCATGCAGATCGATACACCATTTTGGGATCGCACCAACAGCATGCCGGAAGATCAGCTTGGACTAGTGTTCCTGTTGCACGGCTTATCAACATTGGCCCTGGTAGCCCTGGCCGCAACGCACATCTATTTCGCGCTGCGCCCAGAGAAGATCTTCTACACCCGCTCCATGATTTCCGGTTGGATGTCAGAAGACGAGCTGGCCGCTAACCACGACCCGGCGAAGTGGACACCAAAAGAAGCTGACTAGCTCAGCTCAAACCGATTAACCAAAGGTGTCAGGCTCCGGCCTGACACCTTTTTTAAGCCATAAATTTAGAGGACACCCATCTATTTTTTTTTGCTAAGCTATTAAAATTTAAAGAAAATTGGGAAAGTTCTAAATTTTATACCCAGGATCGCCCGGCAAAAATTAAATGGGTGTCCTCTAAGTTAAACGAATTCTGCAAGGAGAAAAGCGCTCATGGATCTCGCCAAGAGCATTGAAACAATTGAAGCTGGCTATGAGTTTTTGCTGGCCTACGCAGCGCAGGGCAGGCCAGCTCAGGCTGAAACTGGGCCAGGTCCTCATGCGCGGCCGACGATTGAGGGCATGGCTGAAGCTATGCAGCATATCGCTATGACATTGTCAGCCAGCGAGGATGCGTTTGAATTGGTGATTGTAGAAGATTGTCTGAAAGCAGGTGCGGCGCTGAAGTTTCTGCTTGCACAAAAAGCGATAGGTTCTGAGATCGTTGATAATCTCAACGCATCTATTCATATGCGCGCCGTGCTGACAGATCTCTTCCTCTACAGTGAAGCCTTGAATCCTTTGGACACCGGCGAAGAAGAGCAGTCATTGTCTTATGATGCCACTAAGGGATCAGAATAGAGTTTTTGATCCAATCAACTGGATAAGTTATCCAGGAAGGGAGGGTTAAACTCCCTTCTTTTTTGCCTTTTAAAAGACCATGCTTGTCTATCCAGAACGCCTCAGACTCGCCAACCTGCCAACGCCGCTCGAACCATTAACGCGTTTTCCTCTGAATAATTCCGATGCCCGCATCTGGGTCAAACATGATGAAACTACCGGCACCGAATTCTCCGGAAACAAGGTTAGAAAACTAGAATTCAGTTTCGCTGAAGCGAAGGCCCAGGGTTGCAACACTGTGATTACCTGCGGCGGGATTCAATCCAATCATTGCCGAGCGACTGCGGTCCTGGGTGCCAGACTAGGACTGAAAGTGCATCTGATCCTGCGGGGTGAGAAGCCCGAAATGGCTGAAGGCAACCTGTTAATGGACTATCTGGCAGGCGCCACGATCAGTTACTTGCCACAGAGAGAGTGGCGAACTCATCCCGAATTCGCTGGCCAACTTCAACAGGACTACGCTAGCAAAGGGGATAAAGCCTTGTTTATCCCAATAGGGGCCAGCGATGAAATCGGCTTGTGGGGATATGTAGCCGCCTGCGAGGAGCTGCAGCAAGATTTTGCGCGTCTCGATCTGCAACCCGACTACATCGTTTGCGCAACTGGTTCCGGAGGCACCCAGGGAGGCCTGACTGTCGGTTCACAATTGTTTGATCTGCCCGGCCAAGTTGTCGCATTTAATGTGAGCGACGATGCAGAGTACTTCGATACAAAGATTCGGGAAGATGTGACACTCTGGAAACAGCGTTACAACGTTGATTACAAGCTTGATAAGTTGCAAGTGAAGACAATCGAGGGTTATCTCGGTCCGGGCTACGGCGTTGCAGAGCCTCCCGTGTTTGAAATCATCGCAAAGGCTGCGCGCACTGAAGGTCTTTTTCTTGATCCAGTGTATACCGGTAAGGCTTTTTACGGCTTAGTATCCGAACTGGAAAAAGGTGATGCAGGTGCGCTGCCTGGGGCCAGGAACGTCGTGTTCATTCACACTGGTGGCCTGTTTAGTGTGTTCCCACAGCAAGCCAACTTTCGTTTCGATTAGATTGCAGCATATCTTGTTAGAAATGATTATCATTAACAATTCAGTCAATTTATCAGAAGTCGGGTGACAGAAGGAAACCGAGTTATGAACAAGCTTGAGCAGCACTTTTCGCGATTAGCTCTCAGCACACTTTGTCTGGCGATGACGTCAGCCGCTTTCGGTCAGCAGGACCAAGAGCCTGATGGCTATGCTGGCGCAACCGCCTATGAAGCACCACCAGTGGATGCAGCCTACGATACAGATTACGAAAGTCAGCTTCTGACGAATACTCGCCAGCTCATCACTGAGGGTGCCCGTTCGGGCGAAGGCTATTTCAGCGCCGATGGCAAACGCTTTATCTTTCAGGCGGAAATGCCAGGTAATCCTTTCTACCAAATCTTCCTCATGGATTTGGAGACAGAGGAATATCACATGGTATCTACCGGCATTGGTTTAACGACCTGCGCCTGGATTCATCCGACCCTGGACCGGGTTTTATTCTCCTCCACTCATGAAGACCCGCAGGCACTATTAAAGCAAAGGGAAGAAGTCGCATTCCGTGCCAGCGGTGAAGATCGTCCTTATGGGTGGGATTACGACCCATACTATGAAATCTATGTCGCCGATAGCGACGGCGGCAACCTGACGAAAATTACCGATACCTTTGGTTACGATGCCGAGGGTTCTTTCTCTCCCGATGGCAGCAAGATTCTTTTTGCATCAAACAGAGAAGCTTATAGCCGTCCGTTGAGTAATGTGGAACTCGACTTATTGGAAGACGATGCATCCTACTTCATGGACCTGTACATCATGGATGCGGACGGTTCCAATGTTGAGCAGCTTACTTTTTCACCCGGCTATGACGGAGGTCCATTCTTTAGCGCTGATGGCGAAAAGATCGTCTGGCGTCGTTTTAATCCAGATGGCAACAGCGCAGAAATCTGGACGGCGGATGTAGATGGCAGCAATCAACGCCAGTTAACCGCCAATGCGATGGTGAACTGGGGCCCATACTTTCATCCCAGCGGTGATTACATCATCTATTCCACCAATACTCTTGGTCACGCAAACTTCGAACTATTCATGGTGGATATCGAAGGCATGAAACCACCGGTCAGAGTTAGCAATACCGAAGGCACCGATATTCTTCCGGTATTTTCACCAGACGGTAATCGGCTCGCCTGGAGCACCACGCGCACACCTGGCGGTGCCTCTCAAATCCATATCGCTGATTGGAATCATGAACTGGCCCTGGAGTTGTTAGGGCTCTAGGGTAGCGCCGGCACAATGATGAAGAAGGTCATCCTGACAGTTGCATGGCTATTCACCGCCCCGGCTGTCTTGTTGGCGCAGCCATTGTCGACTGCGCCAATTGTTGAAGAACCCCTGCTGGTAAACCATCGGCTGACGATTACGCTCGATCCGCAAAATCAATCTATAGAAGTTGCTGACTTCCTGACTGTACCCGAGGAGATGCGCGGACAGGAAGTCACCTTTACGCTCAATGCCAATCTCGAAATCACCGCCAGTTCGCCGCGAGTTGAAGAATTACCCAGCACACTGATTAGTGGCGTCAGCAACACGACCGTCGCTGGCATTGCAGCAAGGAAACGTTATCAGGTGCGTTTGCCCAGTAATGATCAGGAGTTCTATCTGACCTATGCTGGCCAGATAAACGATCAGGCGCAGTCAGTTGGCGGGGAATACGCCCAGAGTTTCTCAGCAACGTCGGGCATTATTTCTGAGCAGGGTGTATTTCTCAGTGCTTCATCGGTTTGGATTCCCAGCTTCGATGATGAATTCCTTAGCTTTTCCATGGATGTCAGCTTTACCGAATCAGCTGCTTCCTGGACAGCGATGTCTCAGGGTGAGCGCATTGTCGACGAGAACCTTCCCGCGACTTGGAGTTGGCGAGAAAGCCAACCCATGGAAGAGATCTACCTGATTGCCGCAGATTTCACCGTCTACTCAGAGCAAGCGGAAGAAGCGTTAATTGAAGCCTACCTGCGCACACCCGACGCCAACCTCGCCACCCGCTACATGGACGCAACGGTGCGTTATCTGAAGCTCTACGAGGAGCTGCTCGGAGACTACCCCTTCAATAAATTTGCACTGGTAGAGAACTTCTGGGAAACCGGTTATGGCATGCCTTCTTTCACCTTGCTTGGCCCACAGGTAATCCGCCTGCCTTTTATTCTAGAGTCTTCTTACCCACACGAAATTCTGCACAACTGGTGGGGCAATGGCGTCTATCCTGATTACAACACCGGCAACTGGAGTGAAGGGCTAACTGCCTATCTTGCCGATCATCTGTTCAGAGAAATGGATGGGCTGGGTCACGAATATCGCAAACAGATGTTGGCTCGCTACAAAAACTATGTGGCCGAAGGCACTGATTTTCCACTCTCTCAATTCACTGCACGTAATTCTGCCGCCACACAAGCCGTAGGTTATGGCAAGACGCTTATGATGTGGCATATGCTCCGCGTCGAGATTGGCGATGAGCTGTTTCTCCAGGGTCTGCGCCAATTCTACGCAGACTATAAATTCCGCCGCGCCTCATTCGCCGATATCGAGGCCTTATTCACCCAACTTAGTGGCAGGGATTTATCGCTCTTCTTTGAGCAGTGGATACAACGCACAGGTGCACCAGCACTCTCCGTCGATGTGCAGGAGGCTAATGGTAACCAGGCTCGCATCATGTTCGCACAAACACAGTTTGACGATCCTTATATCTTGAAGGTGCCAGTTGCCCTTTATTATGAAGGAGAGGAAGAGCCGCAGCTTTACGACATCGAGCTCTCTCAAAAACTTGAAGGTTTCTTTGCGCCGGAATTTGATCGGCTTCAGGGCGTGCTGGTTGATCCCTATTTTGATGTGTTCCGAACCCTGGACCGCGAAGAAACGCCGCCCAGCGTGGGAGAGTTGTTTGGCGCCAGCGAGATCAATTTTATTTTACCCAACAGCAATCGAGAACAATGGACTGAGCTGGCACAGAATTTTGGCGCCAATGCCAACTTCGAATTGCTGTTCGCTGATGGAATAGAGAGTATTCCTGCCGATAAGCCAGCCTGGATTCTCGGCATCGACAATCCCTGGGCCAGCGCGGTGACCGAGGCCGCCGCGGTATATGGAGTGAATACCTCGGATACGGGTTTGGCCATGGCAGGATCGGAAATAGGCTTCGATGACCGGACCACGCTTATTCTGGGCCGACATCCAGATAACCCGGACATCGCTATCGGCTGGCTGCACATCGACGACATGGTCGCATTGCCGGGAACGATAGAA
>JANQJM010000245.1 GCA_028281635.1 Pseudomonadales bacterium
GACTTAACGGCTCATCTCAAGTAATTCCTAACGGCATCGATCTTGCCGGAGAAGGCGGACTGGTCTGGTTGAAAATGAGAAATGGCTCGGCCTCACACCGGTTATTGGACAGTGAAAGACCTTGTGTGGCGTCGGGGAACTACGCTTATCTAAATAGCGACGCTGCAAATGCAGAAGCTTGTTATGCCGGGGCGCAACACATAACAAGCTTGAACGTAGATGGATTTACGCTCGGGAACGAATACAATTCATCCTCTTTTGACTATACGTCCTGGACATTCCGTAAGTGCCCAGGTTTTTTTGATGTGATCCGGTATACGGGCACTGGGAGCGCACAAAACATCGCGCACAATCTGGGGTCGGTGCCTGGCTGTATCATCGTAAAATGTGTGAATGCGGGGTCAAGAAACTGGTCTGTTTACCACAGAAGTAATACCGCTAATCCGGAAACAACTGCTCTTTACCTAAACACTAATCAAGACACGATAGATGGCGTCGATTTCTGGAACGATACTGCGCCTACGGATAGTGTTTTTACTGTGAATTCTAGAGATGAAACCAATAGATTAGGCGATGAGTATGTGGCCTATCTATTCGCCCATGATGACCAACGATTCGGAAAGCTAAGTGATGAGTCGATTATTAAGTGTGGCGGATTCTCCAACGTATCTGGCAGCGATACTGTAGTCTCACTAGGATGGGAGCCTCAGTATGTCATGGTCAAAGTCGTCTCGGGCGGGCTTGGTAATTGGGTAATCCTGGATTCTATGCGAGGACTCGTTGCGGAAGGCAGCAACGATAGGCTGTTGCTGGCAAATACCACCGCGTCTGAATCCACACAGCCATTGATTGTCCCTACACCTGACGGATTCATCCATATGAACGATAGCAGCAACAACGATTTTGTCTATATTGCCATCCGTCGGCCAATGAAGGTTCCTGAAACTGCAAGTGAGGTCTTTGCAATGGATACGCAAAACGGCACGGACCCAGGTTTTATATCAGGGTTTCCTGTTGATTTGGCCCTTCGCAAGCAGATTAATAGTTCAGACCCTTGGCATTTGGGGGCCAGGTTGATGGGAAGATTTAAGTTGACTCCTAATGCTACGCTCACTGAAACAGCAGACAGCGCGTTCGACTATGATTGGATGGACGGGTGGTACGATACAGCGAGCTCAGCTTCGACTACCTATTCCTGGATGTTTAAGCGGGCAGTTGGATTCCTGGACGTGGTTTGCTACGACGGAACGGGATCTTGGCCATTAGCCCTAAACCATAATCTTGGCGTCATTCCGCAAATGATAATTCTTAAGAAGCGTAGTCCGTCCAGTGACCCCTGGGAAGTTTATCACTTCGGAAATACAGCGGAGCCTGAGACTGAGCGTCTACAACTTGATAGCGATGCGACCATCGACTCGATTGTCTCATGGTATGACACTCTGCCAACGGACCAACAGTTCACTGTCGGTACAGGAGGCCCTGTCAATCAATCTGGCCACAGTTACGTTGCAATTCTTTTCGCGACGCTTGCGGGAATTTCCAAAGTCGGGAGTTATGTGGGTACGGCAGCAGACTTGGTTGTGGACTGCGGGTTTTCCTCCGGAGCTGCCTTCGTGCTTATTAAGCGAGTAGACGACGTTGGCGATTGGTACTTGTGGGATTCGGTACGAGGCATTGTGGCGGCGGCAGAAAGCCACTTATTGCTCAACAGTTCCGCAGCGCAGTCTAGTAATGATTATATTGACCCAGATTCAAGTGGATTCGTTGTGACTTCATCTGCGCCAGCGGCTCTGAATGCCAATGGCGGCAATTACATATTCTTAGCGATAGCAGCTTAGGTAGATTTGAAATGAATGAGTTTAGAGATAGAGAAACCGGTGAAACCAAATTTAGGGCTGAGCTATTAGCAGCCTTTCATGGATTGCTGCCCAAAACTTGGACATCAGCAACTTTCGATGCACTGAATGTTGATCCAGTATTACCAACACCCCAACCAGAATCTGAATCTCCATTACGAATTGTCCGGCGAGCTGGTGCTACGCAAGATACAAATGGTAATTGGGTACAGGCATGGGAAGAAATCCATCGGCATGAAGACGATGAAGAGAGCACGAAAGCGGAAAAAGATGCAGCATATCTGGCTGAACTTCAGGCAGCGACCTTGCAAAAAGTTGTTGATGAGATAAAGCGAAGAACCCAGGAACGTCTCGACGCGTTTGCGCAAACTCGCGACTACAACGATGCTGCAAGCTGCGCTTCTTATGCAACGTCAAGAAAAGCGCAATGGGCCGCTGAAGGTCAATACATTATCGATGCACGAGATAATACGTGGGAAGTGCTGCTTCAAATATTCTCGGATATCCAGGCTTCTCTCCGGTCTATGCCCTCAGGATATGGCGAGATAGAATCGGAGCTTCCGGCATTGGAGTGGCCGAACGTCTAAGGCTTCGGTCGGTCATATTGTATCGGTCTTCATATCTTCACTCAGCAGCTATGATGGATGACAATGCATCTACGGCCGCCACGTCGGCAGGCAACCGCCCTTTGCCTCAAAGTTTTGAATAACAGCAAGCAAATTGACCCAGCTAATCTGTTCAGCCAACGACTAGGGGCAGACTGCTCTTCATTAATAGAGGCTATGTGTCACAGTCAAAAAAGGCATAGATCAATTGCTCTATTTTCCAGGTGAAATGCAAAAATCACTGTATATTTATACAGTATTTGTGCTATTGTTTTCGTGGGTGTGAAGTAGATCAATCCATTAGGCAATGAAACGCCATTAAATTACCTTGGTGCTGACAGTTAATTGACATTTTGTCGGTGTTTAATGCACTGCGGGTGAGCGGGGCTTTAATCCAGTCGACAGATTAGGTTTCAACAATGACGCGCAATCAATGGAGCATTGTCAGGAACGACGGCCAGCTGGTCAGCCCCATTCTGGATAAGGAATCTGTTGTGAGCCTGGTACTGTTTGACAGTTTTGGAAAACTGAGGGGCCAGTACAAAAAGGTGCTATATGAAGCCTGCAAATATGGCGATGGTAGTTGTTGTATCAATATTGACAGTGATTTATATATGGCAACGTTTCGCCGGCTGGGGAATCGCGATTACGTAGCTATTGAAGTGTTGCCAAGAAATCCGGCACCGAATGACGTATTACAGCAAGATTTGTTTTCTTCCAGACAATGGTTGGTACACCAGGATGGAACTATATCCGAATTACTGACCTGTTCTTTGTCGGTGTCTTTTAAGTCGGACACGACCTTTATTGAGTTTGCCAAAAAGAGGGCTAGCTGTTGAATCGTGCTTGTTGCTACAGCAGATAGGTTAAAAATTAGCTGGATCCTTTCTTTGTTGCCCTTTGTTTCTCTTCTTAGTGCTATTACAGCCCCTTCAATTGTCTCTATATAAGACTATGTCTACTTTCCCTGAAATGGGCCAGCAGTTTTCGCCGATGATTTTCCAGAAAGTTTGTCGCGCTCAAGATTCCCACCTCTTCATTTCAAACCCCGCCTGACGATACTCTCTTCTTCATTCGCTTCTACTGCAAATTCTACACCAGGCATTTGACGTGCCACGCCCGCATTGCCGATTTGCTTTCTACGCTCAACTTACGCATGGACCCCCAACATATTGCTTCTTGCCTAACTTTTTCCTAACAGTTCTACAACAATCCCTAGACAGTAATTTCAAAATTTACTCAATAGAATCTAGCTCGGGTTAATCACATGCGTAGAGGTACGTACATGAAAAAACGAGCGATAAGTAAAAGTCTAACCGCCACTGTTTCGGCTTTGGCTTTGGCGATCAGTCAGAGTAACGGGGTTCTCGCAAAAGGAGGAGAATTAATCTTCGAAAGCGAAGTCACAGCGATAGCGATAACAGAAGGCAATAACGGTTCAATTTCAGTTAAGATTCATGACGCTGAAATACCCGTGATTATTAACAATGACACCGAGATTGGAGAAGCGGGAGAAGACATTTCGCTGAGTAATGTCACCGTAGGTGATTTTGCCGAAATTGCAGGCTTTTTTGCTGATGACGAGTACTTCAGCTATGGCGTCGAAGATGTTAATTTCTTCGTTTGATCAGTACCTGTAACACTGCTGCAGTTTTTGCGTCTTAAAGGGAGAGTTCTCTCTGAGCAAGAACCAAGCGATGAAGTTATCTGACACTATAAAGTCACTATCCCTCATTCTCCTTTCGATTATTCTGTTGCTTCCCTGTTCGCTGGTGGCAGCCGAACGGATTTGGGTCGATTTCGACCCGGCTTGCGGAGTGCGCAAGGCGGCAGATGTGGATGATTGTCTGGCATTGATTCCATTGCTTACTGCAAAGGATCTCCAGGTAGTTGGAATTTCCACCACATACGGCAATGCTAAAATCGAACAGACTCATGAAACTGCATTACGACTAGCAAGTGTCCTCAATGCGCAGGGTATCTCAGTACCAACAATTTATCGGGGTGCAGAATCCAATTCCAGAATGTCTGAGGAAGTGCAGTTGGCCTTGCGTGATGCTTTGGCAGTGGGCGAGCTCACGGTCATCGCCCTCGGGCCGCTTACCAATATTGCATTCCTTCTTGCCGAACATCCCGAGCTGCGAAGTAATTTGTCGAAACTGATTGTCGTCATGGGTAAACAACCCGGGCAGCTGTTCCATCCCTCCGAAGGTTCCACCAAAGGGATCTTCGGTCATGGCCCCATCTTTTCGGATATGAACTTCAAAAAAGATCCGATGGCTGCGGAATTTGTTTTTAATAGCGGAGTCGACATAACGCTTATTCCTTACGAACTCGGCAGACAGGCAATCATTACTCCGGCTGATATTGACCTGCTGGCGCAAAGTGGCAGCGTTGGCCGCTGGCTGGCTGAACGCAGTCAGGATTGGCTCTATTACTGGTCGCGGTTCGTGGGACGGGAGGGTTTTTATCCCTTCGATTTGATGGCAGTAGCCTACTTGTTGGAGCCTGAGTTGATGCGCTGTCCGGAGAGAGGGGCCGTAATTGAGCCCGATCGCAGTCTGGGTGTTACAGCAGCAGGCCCTAAATCGTTTATGGTGTTGCCCCCAGGGCAGGACGCGGCAGCTCAAAGAACTGTTAAATACTGCGATCAGCTCGTCGCTTCCAAGCATTGGAAGCCAGTGAGTTATCTCCTTCCTATCTAGCCTGGCTGACAGAATGAGTTATCCCGGTGGTCCGTGTGGTTATTCCGTTAGTCATCGATTTCTACTGTAATTTTTTGTTGTGCCCCAGTAATATTGGGCTCAGTTTGCTCTCTTGCTGTGGAGAATTCCCATGATTAGAACTTCGAAAGTTTTCCTGTTGGTAGCAAGTTGCCTGTTGCTGCTTCCTGGCCTGGCGTCTGCCCATTGGTCACTAAATAATGACGAGTCCACGCTTAGTTTTGTCTCTATCAAAGCTGATCATGTTGCCGAAGTGCATACTTTCGATGTGCTCTCAGGTGAAATTGAAGACAACGGCGGCGTAGAAATTTCCATTGAACTTGCCAGCGTCAATACTCTCATCCCAATCAGGAATGAACGCATGCAGGCAATGTTGTTTGAAACCAATATGTTTCCTAAAGCGACTATCGAAGCAGACCTGGACCTCGATAGCCTGACCGCAATGTCACCCGGCTTCAGCGAAACCATGCAGCTCAACTTCACCTTGAATTTGCATGGTGGGTCCCGTTCTTATTCAGCAGAAGTCAAAGTGACTCGATTGGAAGACGGTTTGGTGGCATCAACCTTAAAGCCAATTGTGGTAACGGCGGAAGATTTTAGTCTGCAGAGTGGGGTTGAGGCGCTGCGCGAAATTGCGGGCCTGCCCAGCATCAGCCGCGCTGTCCCCGTAAGTTTCACCGTTCAGTTTGATCAAGGACACTAGGTGCCTGCTGTTTGCGGGCCATTCAGCGAAATGGCCCGCATAACCATCAGAAGATTCTCTTTAGGGTAAGGCAAACACCATCAAGGCCGGCTCTGCAGATGGCACTGGCAGGCCGCCCTGGTCCGCGAGAAAATCATTCATGGTGCCATAAAGATTGCCTATCCATCGACTCGGCTGGCCTCGAACAATTGCTACATACTGCTTGCCATCCACAGCGAAGCTTATAGGAAACGAAGAAGGTAGATGCTGGAGATCAGTTTTCCAGAGCACGGCACCTGTCTCGTTGTCGATTGCCTGAAAAGTCTGATCCAGAAAACCTGCGAATAACAAGTTCCCGCCGGTCGACAAAATCGCAGTTGAAGGAGGGGACTGATGGCGAGTCGACCACGCCAACTCCATCGTGTTCATATCAATTGCCTGGATTCTTCCATAGTTGCCGTCAGAGTCTGGCCTTGCTGCGAAACTGAATTCAACGCCAGTGGTCAATAGTGTGCCTTCGCCGATTGGTCCAAAATTCATGCACATTTCAGACATCGGCAGATAGGTCATTTTGTGACTGTCGTTGTAGGCTGCTGATTGCCAATTGCGCCCACCCAAAAAACTCGGGCAAAGCACCGCACTCAACTCAGCGTTGGGAATGGTATTTGGATGACGGGTCTTATCGCCGGTTATTGGATCGATCGCAGTGATCATGTTTTGAAAACCGACATCCACAGAATTCAGATATTGTCCTGTGGCCGCATCAAGCACATCATAAAGTGCCATCTTGCCCGCCGTGAAAACGATTTTTCGAGGCTGCCCATCAATGCTTACTTCGGCTAACTGGCGTTCGTATACCCAGTCCAGATCCCATTGATCATTGCGCATGTGTTGGTAAAACCAGACCAGTTCGCCAGTACCTGGCTGCAGCGCTAAGGTTGTATTCGTGAACAGTGCGTCATTGTTTATACCTTCGATTCCCAGGTCATTTAACAGCGGTGCCGTGTCGTAAGTGGGCGCCGTACCGAAGTAAACCAGATCGAGTTCTGGATCATAGCTACCAGAAATCCAGACCGACCCGCCGCTGCGGTCTTCCAAAGCCAGGTTATTCCAGGTGTTGCCGCCGATACCATCGGGGCGGGCCACGGTATGGAAACGCCATTTTTCTACACCGGTTTCAAGATCGACTCCAACAATGAAGCCGCCCTGCGGAGTTACAGTTGCGCCAATTCCCTGCACAATGGTATCGCCTGCTATCAAAGGTGCGCCGCGTAATGAAAAGTAGCCTCGCTGTTCCGGATTGGGGGGAGTCTCAATAGATAGTTCCCAGAGCACTTCGCCGCTTCTGGCATCCAGGGCTACGAGGTCCATATCATTGTGGGGAACAATCAATCGGTTTCCCTGAATTGCCACTCCTATACGTCTGCCATCGAAGTTCTCTGATTCGTGTTGGTATTGCCAAAGTTGTGTGCCATCGCTTGCATCTATAGCACGTAGAATGTTGTTGGTGTCTGCGATAAACAGCACCCCATCGTGAACCAAAGGCGTCGTCATATTGCCCCCTTGGGACAAGGGCACGCTCCAGGCCAGCTCCAGGTCTGCAACATTGCTTCGGTTTATCTGAGACAGTCGGCTATGGCCGCTCAAGTCATAACTGCCTCGCCACATCAGCCAGTCTTCCTGCGCGGGATTTTCCAGCATCTGATCAGTGATCGGCCTGTACTCTGCTATCGAATTCGGGTTGGATTGCGCGTTGAGGTTGAAACTGACCAGCAGGCCTGGAAGAAGGCTACCAAGTAGCAGTAGTCTGGATAGGCTGGCTCGCATTGGTGGGGGCTTGCGCGGACTCATGGGTGTTACCCCTCATGGGTTTTTATTGCATTATTGATATTGAAGTTAGCATTGGCACGCGGCGAGGTCTATGTCTGCGACATGCTTGATCTCTGATTGATCAAGGGCATAATTGTTTCGCTGTGTATAGGATAAATCTAATCCAATGAATTTCGACGAACTCGTTGCTCCTCTCGGTAAAAATAAATTCTTTGGCAACTTTGCCAAGGGCGCGTGTATGCTGATTCGAGGTGAGCGAGATCGGTTTGCAGACTTAGTCAGCCTCGAAGAAATTGAGCTGCGGATAAATGATGGCTGCAACAGTCTAACGCCAGTGCAAATGATTGGTGGTGGGCAAAGAAGGGAAATTATCGATAAGCAACTCGCCTGGTCATCTGTTGCAACACGAAAGACAGACTTGTTACAGATGCTGCGCGAAAAACACAGCTTCATTATGATGAATATGTCTCAGATCAATCCGCGAATCGCGACCCTTATTGATTCCATCGAAGCAGCTTTTCCTAATGATAGAGTTCAAGCTGATCTGCATCTTTATGTGTCTACTACCGCGGACGCATCTGGATATGATGCCCATCGAGACTTCCCGCAGCATAAACTCTATTTGCAAGCAGTTGGCTCTACCCATTGGCAGGTGTTCGAGACAACGAGGCCGTTGGCGTCTGATGTTCGAGCTGTTCCAGCGGAAGAGGAAACGGACTGTTTGCGGCTAGTGAAGGAGTTTGATCTTAATCCTGGCGATGCGTTCTATATGCCTCCAGCGGTATTTCACAAAGTGCGGAATCTGCAAGGGCCCAGGCTGTCCCTGAGTATTCCATTCGCAAATATCACCAACCAGGATGTGCCAAGAATGGATCGTACCTATATTCCATTCAAGGAACTGTTTGAAGGCAAGAGTTAATTCTCTGAATCGTTAACCGCCGGAAATCGCACCTACTATCATGAGTGGTTCCTCACCGCTGGCGATTGCAGCGGGTAGTTGCGAATCCAAAGGTTCAAGGGAGACATCTTGAGCGCAGGCAAAGAATCGGATCTTGGGTCGACGTTGTCCTGTGTGGTGGTCGATGATTGTGCCTTTAAGCATAGGAAAACGGGATTCAAGGGCCCGAATAGCTGACAAGACCGAAACCGGTTCCTCCGCCTTGACGGAAACTTCACTATCACAGCGGGCGAGTACCTGCAGGTGGTAGGGAATCATGATTCGAATCATGTAGTTAGCCCAGGGTTTGTACTTCAACAGAAAGGACTGGGGGCAGGTCTCTTACTATTGCCATCCAATTATCTCCACTATCTGCTGAGCAGTACACTTGCCCGCCTGTGGTTCCGAAATAGATACCGCAGGAATCCAGTGTGTCTACACACATCGCATCGCGCAGGATATTCACATAACAGTGCTCCTGTGGTAGGCCGCTAGTAAGTGCTTCCCAGGCGTTTCCGCCACCGCGACTGCGGTAGACTCGAAGTTTCCCTTCAGGAGGATAGTGCAGCGAGTCGCTAAGAATAGGAATGACATAGATCGTTTCTGGTTCGTGGGCATGTACTGCGATTGGGAAACCGAAGTCCGATGGCAAGTCACCACTCACTTCAGTCCAGGTGTCACCATGATCTTCACTGCGCATGACGTCCCAGTGTTTCTGCATATAAAGCACGTTAGGTTGACTCGGATGCATGTCTATTCGATGCACGCAGTGCCCGATCTCAGCTGTGGGATTCGGTATAAAGTCTGAGACCAGCCCCTTGTTTATCGGGTGCCAGGACTCACCGCCATCATCGCTGCGAAAAGCACCGGCTGCAGAAATGGCAACGTACATGCGTTGATCATTGGTAGGGTCCAGTAAGATCGTATGCAGGCACATACCGCCGGCGCCTGGAGACCATTCGTCGCCACGGCCGTGTCCCCTCAGTCCAGGCATTTCCTGCCAGGTTTTTGCTCCATCACTACTGCGAAACAGTGCTGCATCCTCGACCCCTGCATAAACTATGTCCGGGTCGTGCAACGAGGGTTCCAGATGCCACACTCGTTTAAATTCCCAGGGGTGCGGCGTGCCGTCATACCACTGGTGGGTTGTTAAAGGTTTGCCGGTTTCTTCGGAGGTATCGTAGACGAATTTGTTGCTTTCACCCTTGGGCATTCCGTGCTCATCGGTTGTTGGTTCACCGGCCGGTGTCCCTGGTTGTTCCCAGGTCTTTCCTCCATCGGCAGACCGTTGAATGATTTGCCCAAACCAGTCCTCACACTGTGACGCGTAGATGACGTTCGGGTTGGCCGGTGATCCCTTCATATGGAAGACCTCCCAGCCAGCAAAATGGGGGCCATCGATTTGCCAGTCCTGGCGCGCTTCATCAGAAGTGAGTACGAAGGCACCTTTGCGTGTTCCAACTAATAGTCTGACTGTACTCATAGTTTCAGCTCCATATCGTCTGATGGCACGAGAATTCGACTGCTTCGCCGGATTGGTCAAGCTATCACGAAATCTGGGTTTGGGTAGAGTAGTTTTCGCTCACTATCCGCTACAATCCAGGTCTACATTCGCAGAATTCTTTTGCGGTAATATGTCATCAGTAACTCTGGTTCGGGATTGTTATGGTCAAGAATCTAATCACAATGAGCTACGCCAGTGGCACGTCGGATAAGCCGTTGCTTGGCACACCCATTCCGCAGCTATTCGATAATACGGTTGCTAGATTTGCTGAGCGCGAAGCGGTGGTCTCGGTTCATCAGGATATTCGATGGAGTTACCAGGAACTCTCTGAGCATGTCGATCGTTTGGCGAAAGCCTTCATTGCGGCAGGATTCGAAAAGGGTGATCGAGTGGGTGTGTGGTCACCCAATAATGTGGAGTGGTTGCTGACCCAATACGCTACTGCCAAAGCCGGCCTCGTCCTTGTCACTATAAATCCGGCCTACCGCGCCCATGAAGTGGCTTATGTGTTAGCGCAATCCGGTTGTAAAGGCTTGATGATTCAGAATCAATTCAAGAGTTCCGATTACGTGGGAATGCTGTTGGAACTCTGCCCTGATTTGGCGGCAACGAATCCGGGACAGCTTCGTTCGGACAAATTTCCAAAGCTCACCACAGTCATTTCCATGTCATCTACCGCAGAGTCTGGAGTCTACGACTGGCAAGAGTTCCTCAAACTGGCGGATACGGTTGGTGAGCAAGAGATGCAAACACGTCAGTACGATCAGGACATGGACGATGCCATCAATATTCAATACACCAGCGGCACGACCGGCTTTCCAAAAGGTGCCACGCTAAGCCATCACAATATTTTGAACAATGGCTATTTTGTAGCGTCCATTATGAATTTCACCGAGCAGGATCGCCTGGTGATTCCCGTGCCTCTTTACCATTGCTTTGGCATGGTCATGGGAAATCTGGGTTGCCTGACCCATGGTGCCTGTGCAATTTACCCCAGCGAAGGATTCGAACCGGAAGCCGTATTGCAAGCAGTGCAACAGGAGCGAGCCACTGCTTTGTTCGGGGTGCCAACGATGTTCATCGCCGAACTGGCATTGCCAAACTTCTCAGATTACGAATTGCAAAGCCTACGCACGGGCATCATGGCTGGTGCACCCTGTCCAGTTGAAACCATGAAGCAGGTGAATGAACTGATGCACATGACCGAGGTGGAAATCGCCTACGGCATGACTGAAACCAGTCCGGTAAGTTTTCAGACCCGCGTAGATGCGCCTTTGGATAAACGGGTAAGCACCGTCGGTAGAGTCCATCCCCATGTGGAAGTCAAAATCATCGACCCGGAAACGGGCAGCATGAGGCCTACAGGCGAGATGGGAGAGCTTTGCACCCGCGGCTATTCAGTGATGTTGGGGTACTGGGAAAACGAAGAAGCGACCCGTGCTGCAATCGATAGTGATGGCTGGATGCATACTGGTGATACAGCGGTGATGGATGCCGAGGGCTATGTGAACATTGTCGGTCGCATCAAAGATATGATTGTGCGTGGTGGTGAAAATGTGTATCCAAGAGAAATTGAAGAATTTTTAATGACGCATGACGCTATTGAGTCAGTGCAAGTGACTGGTGTGCCCGATCCCAAGTTCGGCGAAGAGATCATCGCCTGGGTTAGTCTAAAGGAGGGAGCTTCAGTTTCAGCGGAAGAGATACAGAGTTTCTGCCGGGACAACATCGCCCATTTCAAAGTGCCCCGGTACATTCGGTTTAGTGATGAATTTCCTATGACGGTGACTGGTAAAGTACAGAAATACAAGATGCGAGAAATCAGTATTCGGGAGCTCCAGCTAGAAGAACTTGATACTGCCTAATAATCTTCATGATTAATGATATCGGTCAAAAACTGCGACAATCTGTCTCTCACTGCTCCCATAACAACCCTATATAATGCGCTCCAGTCTGCTAAATCAGTGGAGTTCCGTGTCCCATGAAAAAAGTCGTTTCCGCCATAATCGCTAGCCTGGCTTGTATTGGCGTTGCTGCTCAGGAGGGCCAGCTACGTGTTTTGACTGAACCGCAACCAATCGATCCAGAATGGGAGATGCCTCGCACGGAGCATGGCCATCCTGACCTGCAAGGCACCTGGTGGTTTGGATCGCGAACGCCGCTGCAAAGACCGGCCAGGCTGGAGATGAAACAGACTTATACAGCAGAGGAAGCAGCAGAAGTTGAACGCAGTATTAGGCAACGACTGGACCAGCAGGCTGCACCACTGGACCCGAATCGAGGTGCGCCTGCGCAAGGTTCACGCATCGGACAGGAGGCCGATGATGCTTTTCTTGGTCACTGGCAAAAACCTGAACTGCTGCCGGTAAATGGTGAATACAGAACTTCGGTAATCATCGACCCACCAAATGGGCGCATTCCACTGAATGAGGACTTCCAGGACTACCACGCCAAAGTCCGGGCTGCCGGACTGAGTATGACGGATGGGCCAGAAGGCCAACCCTTATCCGGGCGTTGTTTGATGTTCGGTGCGGTCATGCCAAACCTTACGCCGTTGATGATGAACCCTCATATGCAAATCATTCAGACAGAAGACTATGTGGTTATCATGTCCGAAATGATTCACGATGCACGCATTATTCGATTGAATGACGCGCATTTTGAAAATGCGATTCCAAAATGGATGGGAGATTCAGTAGGGCGCTGGGAGGGAGATACCTTGGTCGTACACTCAAAGAATTTTCGGCCCGAACAAAGCGCCTCTCGAATGTTCCTTCCTTTATCTGAGAAGATGGAGATAACCGAGCGTTATACTCTGGTCGGTGATAACGAGATCCATTACGCGTTCATTGCCGAAGATCCACTCGCTTACACTCAGCCTGTAACTGGTGAACGCATTATTTCACGGAACGACCCTGGTGAATTTGTATATGAGTACGGCTGCCACGAAGGCAACTACTCTTTGCCGGGCATCCTGCGTGCGGCTCGCCGCGCTGATGTGGAAGCCAGCCTGGGATTGTAATTTTTAGGGCTGATTAGAAAGCTGCTGCATCCCTTCGAGTATCACCGGTCCGCTGTCTACTGCGCCTAGTTTGTCATCGGGGTTGTAGATCGGACAATTCTTCATGGACAGGCAGCCGCAGCCAATGCAGCCTGTCAGTGAGTCTCGCAACCTCTCAAGATAGGCAATACGCTCATCCAATTCCTTGCGCCAGCTCTTGGAGAGTTTTTCCCAGTCTTTCTGGGTTGGTGTGCGCTGATCAGGTAGCTTGGAGAAAGCCTCTTTTATTGACGCGAGACTGATCCCCATCTTTTGAGCCGCCTTGATAACGGAAACTCGCCTGATGACATCGGCCCTGTAGCGGCGCTGATTGCCGGCGTTGCGGGAACTGCTGATGAGTCCTTTTTCTTCATAGAAATGCAAGGTGCTGATCCGCACTCCACACCGCTTGGCGACTTTGCCCACCGAAAAAGAAGGTGTAGCCATGGTGCTCTCCAGGATGTCTGTTCAATTACTTTGAGAATAGTGAAAATAATGCTTTACCTCAAGTTAACTTGAGGTATTAACATGATGTCAGTTTATTGAAGGAGCTGAATCATGCTGCAACTTGAACACATAAATCTGGTGGTTGACGACATCCCGGCCATGCTGAAGTTTTATCAGGCAGCCTTTCCTCACTGGCAAGTCCGTTCCTCCGGCGAAGGGGAATGGTATGGCAAAGAAAGATCATGGGTGCACTTTGGCGACGACCATCAATACATTGCCATGAGTGATCATGGCGAAGGGGAAAATCGAGACCTCAGCGGTCACCAGATTGGTCTGGCGCATTTCGCCTTTACTACTTCAAACATCGACGCGGTGAGCAAGCGACTTGTGGATGCGGGGTATCCAATCGCCAAG
>JANQJM010000251.1 GCA_028281635.1 Pseudomonadales bacterium
TTCTGCCAACGCCTGCCGAACATGATCGACTTCGATAGATTCTACATTTGAGTCTGCTCGGGTGGCTCTGGCCAGGACCAGTAAGAGCATCTCCTTAAATAGTACCTCTTTGTCTTTGTCCGCATCTCTGTTGGTAATCAGTTCTTTGATGGTGCTGAAATCTATGAGGGCCATGATTACTCCTTTCGTTAAATTGGCTTCTTGAGAAAAATGCGCGGTGATGACTTAGACATCAACAATTCATTGTTTATTCGCCCTAAGCTACGGAATCAGGCATAACGGCAGTGTCCAGACAAAAAAGCACCCTAATTTGTCCAGAACCCGCGATTGGTGGGGAACGATGTACCAATCCTTGCCCCAAGTTACCGGGATCGCCTTTTAATATTCCTACCCAGAAGTGCTCGAATTGTGATGATTCCCCGAAACGAGTGATAGCATCATTCGATGCGCACCGTGCCAGTGCTGCCCGATCGACCTGCCGATCAGTAAGCCATTCAGTACCTGGACCTTGATACGTGCAGATCAATCGAAGGGGGGTGCGATCAAGGTGAAATCGACAGCATTCGTCACTGTCGATAGTTACAAGACGAAAAATGAATTCGCGACATCGGCTTACGTCACCTAAGAGCTCAGCCAGCTGATGCATATCGGCTCGAAGGTTTATGAAGCCCTGTGGATCCAAGCCTTGCTGCAGCAGCAAGGTGCAGATATCGTCATCGAAAGAAATCAATGATGTACGGTGGCGTACATCCCGAAGGTGGCCTGCTTGCAGAGTTGACAGTTCTCGCATGATTTCCGTTTTTACTGGACGTTGCCAAAGGGCGAGATTAACGTCTGGATTCATCACATATTGCAGTACATCAGGTCCACTGCCCACTGCGTGGGGTGATGTGGTAGTCATCGGTAAAAGATTGTTCTCTGTTAGTTGCATCACAAGTATCTACTCACAGCTAATTGAGTCAACGATTCACCGGTTGGTAAAGTCCAGCGTTAACAGCAAGCGATGCTCACCGGCGTTTAACTGCGGGGAGCGATGAACCAAGCCCGCTTCCTCATTGCCCTCCCAACACTCCCCTTTCAACAAGGCAACATCTCCTTGTCGTAGTTGCTGAATATCATCGGCATTGGAAAACAGCCCTGATTTCTCATCTGACTTCCCTTCACTCCCGGGTCCTAGCTTCCTTCGGTCAACCCGATCATGGGGTAGCCACTCGGTGGCGCTTCCAATGTAGGTGGTCACCAAGCGACAAGGAACTCTGTCCACATGGAAACGAGGGCACATGGCATGATCCAAAGCGGTCAATCTCAGGCCGGTGTAATTAAGATCAAACAAGCAACAGAACATGTCCACGATCTCGGTAATATCTGTGGCCAACGCAACACACTCTGATGTAGTACCAAGCGAATCAATGAGGATTTCATAGGCGTTTTTTGGGCTAAGCGAGAGCGAAATTTGAAGTTTCGGTCTTTCCAGCAAAATCTTTTTTGTGGCTTCTGATAACACTTCAGGGAGCAAACGTTGCCATATAGCAATATTGACCTCGTCCTGATAGATGTCTGCAAATACGTCGAGTTTTTCGCCCACAACGGCTTGCCGGCTTGTACTCTCAGTGCAAGCTATCTCTAATGTAGAAGCTACCTCAGTCATTCATCTCTCCATGCCGGAAAGGGATCATGTAACGTAAGCCAGTACTCTTTACCCCTAAGGAGCTCTTCTTCTGTCAGCAGACATTGATCGAGAGTGTCCATCATAGCCTTCTGATCTAGCCCTTGCCCAATAAAGACGAGTTCTTGCCGCATGTCACCAAAAGGTTCTTCCCACTGTCTTAAAATGTTCTCGAGACTCTCGTCATCCGAAGGCCAGCTATCTCGGGGGACTGCATTCCAGAACATCCCCGCGAAACCGTAGCGGGCAATACCGCCAGCCTGACTCCACTGCCAGGCGAACTCCGGACGGGAAGCAAGCCAGAAATAGCCCTTTGATCGGATCAATTTTCCGAACTTCTGAGTGTTGTGAAAAAACTCAAAGGCTCGTTGAGGATGAAACGGCCGGCGTGCAACATAACTGAAACTACCAATGCCGTACTCTTCAGTTTCTGGAACATGTTCGCCACGCATTTCCTTCAGCCAGCCTGGGGCCTGCTGCGCACGCTCAAAATCAAAGAGCTTCGTGTTGAGCACATCATCAGTGGCTACTTGACCTTGTGAGATAGGGATAATGCGGGCGTGGGTATTTAGTGACTTGAGGATTGCGGTGAGTCTCTCGACTTCCGCTTGTTCAACGAGATCGATCTTACTGATCAACAATACGTCAGCAAACTCGACTTGATCTACTAGCAAGTCGGCAACGCTTCGTTCATCGTCCTCACCTAAAGATTCTCCAGTTTCCTGCAGCTCTTTTGCTTCATCGTAGTCTTTAAGAAAGTTGACTGCATCAACCACTGTCACCATAGTATCTAGTGTTGCCACATCCGATAGGGACTCACCGTCTTCATCGGCGAAGGTAAAAGTTTCAGCTACTGGTAAGGGTTCAGAGATTCCCGTTGACTCAATGACGAGATAATCAAACTTACCTTCTTTTGCGAGCTTGTTGACTTCGAGCAACAGGTCTTCCCGCAGCGTACAGCAGATACAACCATTACTCATCTCCACGAGCTTTTCTTCTTGGTGGGACAGCGAAACGTCACTCTGTACCAACGAGGCATCGATGTTTATCTCGCTCATGTCATTGACGATGACCGCGACTTTTTTACCTTCGCGATTATTGAGGATATGACTAAGTACCGTAGTCTTTCCTGCTCCCAGAAAGCCGGAAAGCACAGTCACTGGCAAGTTTGCTTGTTTATTCATTCATTTCTCCTAAACACACAAGACGAACAACATAGCCTTCGTCTACTACTCCTCTGAAGAAATTTTATTGTTGTTCGGACTGCGTTCGAACGCAGTGGCGTTTGCAAGCGCGACCGCGCTACTGTCCTGCGCCGCCTGGTTGTCCGAGCGCACGGTGTCGGCAACAATAAAACCGTACGCGGTTTCCCTACGATGGTTGTCTCTGTTAACAAAGCTACTCACCAACTGCAGATGGCATCGGATTTTCTCGATCTACCAGGCAATTGAGCAGCGCCTCTTCAAACCCGTCCAGGGAGTCGAGACTGCTACTGATAATCTCGACACGGCTATCTGCACTGTCATCAAGACCCACCCGAGAAACAACATTATCGACCTTGTTAAATCCGACAAAACCGATAGGGGTATTGAACACCCCTTTCAATCGCTCTACCTCGATACTATGGAACAGCGCTTGGAGCCTGGTCTCTTTGAACTGCCAGTCCGGATTGAATATCCAGCCGCGGCTAAAAAAACCTTCACCTGAATTGTCAGCTCGCACAAATCCCTCGGCCGGTGTTTCCAAAACCGCTGGCAACGCACCTGGGTCCTCCGGTAATGGCATAGACCGACATGAGTTTACGTTCACATCACTAGCCGGGTGTTTAAGCCATCCCAAATCTACCGCGCCATGTTTCACCTGATACACCAATTTGCTTTCGAGACCGAATCGACTCTCGATGTAATCAAGAAGTGCGGGAAAATCTTCCGGCTGATACAAGTCTGCTTTATTGGCAATAACAATTTCAGCCAGATCAAGCTGTTCGTTAAAAACACTGTTTGATGTATAACGGCTATCTTGAATCTTACGAGCATCAATCAATGTAAAAGTAGCCTGTAAGCTAAGTAGCTCTCGGTAGTATTCCCTCGATAACACCCCTAACACTTCCCTGGGATGACCTAATCCAGTGGGTTCAATCAGCAATCGATGAGGCTTCGATCTTGCCAATAACAGGCTTAGTGCCATCTGCATAGGCAATCCATTAGCGCAACACATACAACCACCGGGTACCTGGCTAATAGTGATACCTCTCTCACTGGACGTTGTGCCTTCAATCAAATTACTGTCTATACCAACTTCACCGAACTCGTTGACCAGTACCGCCCACCGTTCATCTGCCGGCTTCTGTGCCAACAGATGCCGAATAACTGTAGTCTTACCGACACCAAGAAATCCGGTAATGATATTGGTAGGTACTGGACTGCCGATCTTCTTGCTCATGGTGGCTAGCTAACTTCTTCTGCCTCGATGGAATGACACTCGTGATTCTTGCAATGCAGGTAATTCCGCACATGAGCGAATGCCAGGATCAAGGTACCTATAACAGTAGTAACTTTCTCGCCCAGTTCGCCTATCACTTCCTCACCCAATATCAGTATCAAGAAAAGGACACACAGACCAAACAGTCCGGTTAAGACTATTCCTGCACGATGGTGCTTACGGTAGCCCATGCCTAGAGCAATCAGACTAAACGGCAGCACCAGAAAAAGAATCCCATAGTGAAACCTTTCGTCGTCCAGAAAGGTCGTTCCCAAAACAGGCAATAAGGCAATGGCAACTGGGGTAACCAGGCAATGGACCACGCATACCAGCGAAAGTCCTATTGCTGCTTTGTCCATATTTGTTGATGATGCTTGCATAGTTGCTCCAAGAATCAGTTGGCGCTCATTGCTGCTAGAGCGCAAGTCCGATTCAACAGATGTTATTGCATTAATTCTTTTCTATGGTAGCCGCACGCTTACTGAACCCAGAAAGCTCATTTCTCTGGGTACAAAGCACGGCAAACACCTGAACACCGATACAGGTCCTGTACAGCGGCTTCAGGAAACTAAAACAGGTGTAAACGAGGTTTACACGGAGGGAGGCGCGCGGGCATTAGCAACAACGGGAATCCTGGAAACTTTAGCCAGGTCCCTGCTACTGGTCGCATCCACAAGCAACTCAATGCTAGGAACAATATTACTTGGTAGAAGAAAATCAGATTCACTGTTCTGCTTAACACAAACGGAACAGTCTGCATGGTGGCTAAGGTCACCGTCATGGTCATGCTGTACCGCAAGAAGCTGCGAGCCGAATATAGCAAGCATGAGCACCAGAGGAACCGCCTTGTATAGCCGCGACCTTCCTGGTGTTTCATGATTGCTAAATTGCTGAAGCATGAATCAAGAACTCTGGGTACATCTGGTGAACTCTGCCAAAGAGTGGAGACCCGCACAATCACTAATGTAGGGCTCAGGGGGGGTACATTATGCTACTGGCTTTTATTGTCAAGTAAAATCTGCTAGAGGCATTGTCTCAGTTTGCACTTCAAATTCCCTTAATGGCTTCCCGATTCTGGTATGCCTAGAGGTGAGTATATCGGAACTTCCCCATGCCAAAAGTCCCTAAAAGTCAAAAACACCCTGGCACCTGGTTTATTAGAATGACTCATTCCCGAAAATCCAACTGTATCAATTGACGACGAGAAGCTCACTCATTGACTGAGAATCCTCGCACCGATGGTTTAAACCCATACGTGCATGTCACTAATTCACTGCCTTTACATTCTTGATACTGAAATATTGATGACTATCCCCTCCCGAGCACCAGATCACCCAGGCTCAGCCCCTCCAGGTCCGCATCCGCCCAGACTATGAAACACAGAATGTCTGTTAGACTTCCGATTGACGTTAAACGACTTCTTCTAGCGGAACGCTACTCGCGGACTTGTTCTGGCGTTTCAACCAGCGCCGGAACCGATACAAGGCCAGCGACAATCCTGTCCACACCATGAGCACTGCAGCTAGTGATGCGATACCGGCAACCGTCTGACCGATTAGACCAAATGCTTCCCCGGTATGTAGAAATCTGACCCAAGACCGGGCCTGTCGACCAGCTGTCTGGCTGGTGAATGGTGCCCACTCAACCACATCACCGGTGTATGCATTGAGATGAAGATTGTGTCGCTTCTGTGGCTCGCCACCGGTACCTTGGTCGATGGCGAAGCTAATAACCGATGCTTCGGGCGAGGGCACCGTTAAGGTCAGCGTATTCCACTGCTCTCTATGCTGGGCGGCAATGTCAAACAGGGAATCGAGACTCATGACATCGGCACCATCAGGCCTGGCCGTTTCACGGACCATTGAGGTTGATGCACCGCGTTGTGGAGGTTCTTCACCTGCCAAACGGTAAACCAGGTTGTTAGCCCAGGGGTAATAGAAGACGGTAGCCGTTGCAACGATCACTACCAGAGGTAACGCAGCCCAGAATCCGAATACGTGATGCCAGTTAAAGTCTCTGGCATTGCCGGTTTTGGCATTGGGATGAAACCACAGCCGCAGCCTCATGGTGCCCCAGTTATATACAGCCGGTAGCCACAAATAGACACCGCTGATTACCAGGAATAGAAACATCAGGTTGCTAGCGCCGGTAATCATTCTGGCAGTGGCGCGCTCGTCACCGGTACGGTTAAACCATCGGTGCCAGCCGCGCATTGTGCCAAAAAATTGGCTGAGAGCGTCCTCATGGGGAGTAATGATGTCCCCGGTATAGGGATTGAGATAGCGCGTTTCTCTACGGCCAGCTCGCACCACCGCCGGGCTGGATGCGTCGTTATGATACATAAAAGAGGTAGGCTCGAATTCGCCC
>JANQJM010000253.1 GCA_028281635.1 Pseudomonadales bacterium
CACCCGCCTCGCTGTTGCGCCCGAATAGAGTTCCCTGCGGGCCTTTTAGAACTTCTACCCGTTCGATATCCATCGATGCCAGAGAGGCACTGCGCGCTGACAACGGCACGTTATCAATATTCATCACAACCGAGCTATCTTCAGCATTGATCGTGAACAATGAACCGACACCGCGCATACGCACATTAGTATCGTTAAAACCGCCAAAGGAACTGACGTCGACACCAACACTGGTGCGTAAGGTATCTTCCAGAGTGAATAATCGCGCTCGCTCCATGATTTCCCCGTCAACCACAGAAACTGAGAATGGTAAGTCCCTGGCGCTCTCATCGATATAGCGGGCACTAACCACTATCTCTTCAATGCCCTGAATTGGGTCCTCAGCGGCTTGTGCAGTCTGCTGAATTGCGGCAGTTAGTGCGATTGGAACCAGACACAGTTGTCCGAGACTAGTTCGTTTGTAATGTTTCATCTTGAGACTCCCAATAGGTGATTTTTTTTTGGCCTTTACAGGTCCGATGTTTCAACCTGAACGCTGTTTATGACTAGGAGCCGGAGGAGGCGTAACCAGACAGCTTATATTTTTCGAATCGAAGCACCCTCTTCATCGACTTATAGTTGTCAAAGAAACGGTCGATCTTGAGTTATGTTATAACCTAACATTCTATGCAGAAACTTGCGATGAATCCAGACCAACGAATTGCTGGAACAAACAAGCCAGGGAACAATCAATAAATTCACATCTTCCTGAGTTACCTGACTGGTTCGGCAAGATGCACTTTTTAGAAAGTCTGGTGGGTAGATACAGACTTGTAGAGCTACAAACTGCCCAAGCAAATATAATTCGTGATTAACTGCAGCAACTTCTTCGAATCCGAAAACACAAAAAACAGGTGGCAACTATGCTTAATCGACGCGAATTTCTGCTCTCAACTCTTGCCACTCCTCTGGTGATTTCAAGCACCCAATCGCAGGCACAGACAGCGACAGAAGGAAAAATGCTGTTAGCCATGCATCAGAATACTTCCAGTGCGGCGGGATTCAGGGGCTCGCTGGAAGGCTGGGCCCGTGCCGACATTGAATATGTGGAATTAAATGCTGGTCTGCTGGATGGGTTTCTTGAAAACGATACCTTGAGTGGTGCACGAACCCTGCTAGATGATCTTGGCCAGACTCCGGTCTGCGCTGCCGTAACCTTGCCCGATCTATGGATTCCAGGACCACAGAGAGAAGCTTCTCTGGAATCATGGCGGATGCGCTGCGATCAGTTTGCGACGCTTGGTCTGGACAAAATCTATTCGCCGTCTATCACTTTTCGGGAAGTCACTACTGAAGACTTCGATGCAACACCAGCCGCCATTCGAGAAGTCGCGGAGATTGCCAGTGAATATGGTCTCAACTGTATGATTGAGTTTCTGCGCAACTCCAGGCACCTCGCCACGCTTTCATCTGCTCTGCGCATGACGCGTGCTGCTGATCATTCTAACATTCGTCCTATGATTGACTTTTTCCACTTCTGGGCTGGATTGAGCAAGCTCGAAGACCTGGATCTACTGGACCAGGGAGAGCTTTTGCATTGCCACTTCCAGGATCTGTTGGATGCCCCCAGAGAACTGACAGATAACAGCTACCGCGTTATCCCGGGTGACGGCATTGCACCACTTAACGCAATCATCACCAAACTGGCGGAAAAAGGTTACAATGGCGCCTTGTCTGTGGAGTTGTTCAGACAGGAATTAGTGAATGGAGATCCGTTCGAAGTAGCCACCGAAATCAAGCGCAAGTCTGAAGCGGTCATGAATAACGCGCAGGTTCTGTAAAGACCTGCGTCAAAAATCACCCCAGCTGGGACTGTTGCAAGAAAGAAGTCTGCTCGCCAAATAAATCTGACCATTTACGTAGTAACGTTAAGAACTTCCCATTTGATCGTTTAGGAACCCTACTTCCAAGGAGTAATGTGCTGTGCCTATGTTGAACTTCCAGAATCCGGTGCGTTTTGATTTTGGTGCCGTTAAGAGACTTCCCGATGCGCTGAAGCGGGAAGGCATCGAACGCCCGTTTTTGGTTACCGATCGCGGCTTACGCGATAGTGGTTTGTTGGATCGCATCACTGATGTGTTAGAAGATACGTCAGCAGCCACCATCTACGACGGCACGCCGGGTAATCCTACCGAAGAGGCAGTCACCGAGGCACTGGAGTCTTATACGGACGATGAGTGCGACGGGGTTGTTTGTATAGGTGGAGGATCGCCAATGGATTTGGGCAAAGCGGTTGCTTTGCTGGCTGTGAGCGGTGGACCTCTCGCTCAGTACGATCCACTGCAGGGCGGCAACAAGCTTGTGAAAGGCATCGCGCCCCTGATCGCCATCCCCACCACCGCCGGCACTGGCAGCGAGGCCTCGGTGGGTTTCGTCATCAGTATGAGTGACGGGCGAAAACTGACGTATGCCAATCCCCTGTTTCTGCCTAAGCTGGCGATCTGTGACCCTGAACTGACCCTGGGTTTGCCGCCAATGTTGACTGCCGCCACAGGCATGGATGCAATCACCCATTGCATCGAAGCCGTGCTGGCTTCACCCATTAACCCTCCGGCAGATGGTATCGGGCTCGATGGCCTCTGGCGTGGCTGGCAACACATTCAAAGAGCTGTGGAAGATGGCAGTGACCGTACTGCCCGCTGGGAAATGATGATGGCTTCTACAGAAGGCGCTCTCGCTTTCGTAAAAGGGCTAGGTGCTGTGCATTCCATGAGCCATGCCGCCGGAAGATTAAAAGATCTTCGGCTTCACCACGGCACTCTTAACGCTGTGATCCTGCCAACGATTTTGCGATTCAATGAAGACGCTTGCTCGGAAAAATACCCGCGCTTGCGTCAGGCCATGGGACTGCCTGCCGACGCCGACCTTGCAGTTGAGATCGAACAATTGAACGCCAACATTGGCCTGCCGAGTGGGCTCAGGGAAATGGGTCTAAGTGAAGACTTGATCGAGGACATGGTGCCCCATGCCGTGAACGATCTGGCTACTATGACCAATCCCAAACAGGTCAGCGCTGAAGACTATGCGGAGTTATATCGCATAGCGATGTAGAAGACGTACCGCTAGTATCAGCCAATCGGCACGCGCCCAAGATAGGCGGCGCCGATTTTCCGAAATTAGAGTCCGTATCGAATGCTCAACTCGTAGGCCCTGGGATCCCCAAAGATCCGCTGCTGTGGTCCATACGGTGCCAATATAAAGTCTTCTTCGTCAGTCAGGTTACGTGCACGCAATGTTACGGTCGTATCGTCGTTCACCGACCAGTTAAGGCTGGCATCAAACACTGTGTACTCTGGCATCTCTAGTGTGTTGTTGTCGTTTACATAACGAGAGTCCACATAACGAAACCCTCCACCAAGCTGCAGACTAGGAAGTATGGACCAGTTTGCCCATAGGTTCGCTGTCTGTTCAGGCACATTGCGCGGTGTGAATCCTGCAAGGGAAACATCGCCTGAGAAGAATTCATCAAATTCAGCGTTGATATTGGAGTAGTTAAGATCAAAACTCAGGACGTCCGTCGGGTTCATTCGCAATGAGGCCTCAAAGCCATTAGAGCTTTGCTGGCCTATCTGTTCTGTGATCGCAGAAGCCGGTCGCCGGGTGAGAATGTCTTCCTTTTCTATATCGAAGTAAGCCAGCGTGTACTCAGCGCGACCGTCCATGAATTGCTGCTTCACGCCGATTTCATACTGGCGTCCTTCAGATAGATCGAAATTCGCTCTGCTCGCGCTAATTGAAATGGGAGAAGTCACCGGATCGGCTGCCGTACTGGCTTGCGCATACAAACTGAGTGAATCGGTTGGTTGATACACGACACCCAGGCGCCAGGTGAAGGCATCGAATCCCGTGTCAAATGCTGATGCAGGATTGCCACCGATAGCGAGATCGAAACGACTGAAATCAATATCGTCGTAGCGCAGTCCCAGCACCAGACTCACCTGATCGTTCACCTGCAATACATCATCGAAGAAAATCGCAAACTGATCAGTATCAGTCTGGTAATCCAGAATCGTTGGATTTTCGGTAATAGGTAAGGCGCCAGCCTGGAAACCGAACACCGGCACACTATCGCTAACACCGAATCCACCAGTACTGAAATTGTTAAGGTAGTTCAGATCTATAGTGTTGAACTCCGCACCAATGCTTATGCGATTCGCCATGCCATTGAGATCACCTTCAATCAGAAAATCGGACCTGGTGCCGAGTTGTTCTTCATCATGAATAATGCCCAGATAGAAGGCACGATCGATCAGTCCCGTATCGCTGTTATAGGCATACTCTTCGAGATTCTGCCATTCGCGCATGACATCGATAAAATAAGTGTCATTACGAAACAATACATTTGGAGTGATTTGCCACTCCGTATGCAATCTAGTCCAGGTATCCTCGTAGTCAACCCGACCATCACCAAAGTTGTAATTGTTTTTCCGATGATCATAGCTGGCTTCGCCATCGATAAGCGGCGTTCCCCAATAAGGTGCGGCAGCGATATCGGCATAATCGATACTCAGTCGCATGCTGAAATCTTCATTGGGTTGAAACAAGAGAGAGCCTGCGAACACATCACGTTGCTCATCGGCTCGATCTACGAAACCATCTTCCTCTGTATGTGATCCATCCAGGCGGAATGCCCAGGAGTCAGAGATCTGTGCACCACCTCCCAAAGCAAGTCGGCACATCCCAAAACTACCAGTCGCTGCCATGGCCTCGAAATCAGAGTCACCGAGGACCGGCTTTTTCGGCACATAATTTATGGTGGTACCCAAAGCGCCAATGCCATTGATTACTGAGCCAGCACCATTGAGAACTTCTACCCGGTCCAGAGTCCAAGTATCGGCAGGAAAGGTAACCGTGCCGGCGACGATGTAGAGTCGCGTGCCATCGTAGGTATAAATAGTAGATCCATGGCCATTAAAACCACGGGAAGAAATCGAAGTGCCACCATTACCTGGGCTGGCGCTGGCGGAAATACCGGTACTACGCGTTACCGCATCCAAGGCACCATAGTCACCTTTGGTGGCGATTTCTTCCTGGCTAATGATGCCTACACTGGCTGGCAGATCCAGCGCTGAAAGCCCCAAGCGACTTCCGGCGTCGTTCTGAACACGCAATCGGATCGTGCCGACTCCACCCTGGCCAGAGACGACGATTTCTTCGATATCCTGACCAAAACTGATGGCGGGAGTTAGTAAACTCAGCGTGAAGCTGCTGAGCAACGTTGCTCTTAAATTGAACCTTTGAGGGAACTGATTTTTCATACTTGTTCTCAATTGGTGAATCGATTTGTGCCCAGCATGCAACCTGATTGCAAAAGACAGCGGATTCTAATGTTCGGGCAAGGGGATTGAGCAGTTAATTTTTGCAGCTTTAACTGTTTCTTAACGCCAACTACGCCAGGGACAAGGCATGATCTCTGCTCTTTCGAGTGAGCATCTAATCAACGAAAAAA
>JANQJM010000003.1 GCA_028281635.1 Pseudomonadales bacterium
GATCAATTCTCACGATTCGCGCATCGTGCACCATCTCCACCAACAGCACGACATGATCCTTTCTCAGTAGCGTTTACAACAACAATATGCAAATCATACAGAGCCCGGATCATGTCGTGCTGTTGGTGGAGATGGTGCACGATGCGCGAATCGTGAGAATTGACCAACAGCATCAGGAGTTACCTTACAACAAATGGCTGGGCGATTCGGTGGGCTATTATGATGGCGATACGCTGGTTGTAGTTACTCGTAGTTTCAACGATTGGCAGATTGCGCGAAGCGGTTTCGGCGTTGGCCTGACAGAAAACACAGTGTTGACCGAACGATTCCGTAGAACCGCCGATGACGTGATGCTTTACTCATTCACTATTGAAGACCCTGACCTCTTTATGCAGCCCTGGACCGGGGAGATGCCGATGCGAACTGGAGAGGGTCTTTATGAGTATGCCTGCCATGAAGGCAATCATGCGTTGCCTGGCATCTTGGCCGGTGCCCGTCGCCTGGAAGTGGACGGTCGCAACGACTGAATTGTTTTATCGAGCCATATATTATGATCTGCTAGGCATCTTTGCCCTCTCACGGATTACTTGGGAACAATAATAATTTAGTAACCTTTCATTTTCGCTAAGTTATAAAGTTATTAGTGTCCCCTAATACCCACATTTATTTAGTGGCACCGAACTCGCAGAAAGAAAGTAAGCGACGGGAGCAAGTAAACCGCTATTACTCCGACAATGATTCGCATTGTTTTATGATTGATTTGGCGACTCATATTCAGCTCCTCCATTTATCTGGGAGTTAGAATTAGGTGTAGATTGTTATTATTGGAATCAGGGAAGTATTACAGTACTGGTTTTTTTACTCTGACTCCATTTATTAATGATTTGATTGTTAGGCATTTACTTCTTCATGCCCGACTTAATGATATCCAAAAGAGATGTCTTAGTGATTTCTTCAGAATCATTTTCCTGCAAATTCAGACCGAAAAATTTGGTTGTAAGCTCTCCCTTAATCTTGTCTTGGACCTCTTTAGGCAGCTTTTCCAAGAAAGGGTCTAGTGAAGCCAATTCCAATTCAGCTTGTCGATTGTAATTTTCTCTTTGTCTATGTTTATTCGATTCTCTTGCTGCGTAAGTAGCTGGAATTGCAAGGGCCAAAGCAGCCCCAATCCTAAAAAGGGCTAACCGCCAATCGAAACCATTTGCAGTGGTAATTCCAATCGTAAGCCCTATCACTAAGACCATACCAAGCATTAGCGCAATTGCGTAATTTCTCCACTTATCGGCAGACTCCTTTTCTATGTTTGCAACGTTTTGGTAGTTTCCAGTTATGCCTATATTTCCTATTATTTGAACGATATTGGATGCTTCTTCTAATTTGGAAGAAAGTTCTGAGAGCACTTTGGAAGCTGCTTTCTGCTGCACTTCTATTGCGCTGTCAAACTGGCTTTTTTGACTAGATCTCTCCGATTTATATGCTTCCTCACTTCTAGTTCTTGAGGCTTCGAATTGCTCTTCCTGGTTATTCAGAAACGCCTCTTGAGTTTCTTTGTTGCTTTCGATGAGGTTGTTTAGCCTCTGTTCAAATGAATCTTTTTGAGAAGACAACTGGCTGTTAAGATTTGCAAGTGTATCGTCAGCCATCTTACTATTCTGAGAAACTTTCTCTTCCAAATTTCGTAGTTCAGCCTTCCGCTTTTCCGCTATTTGTTTTAATTCTTCTATTTCCAATGAGAATTCACTTTTACTTGCTACGACAGATTGAAGCGCCTTCTCAATTTGGGTTTTGAATCGTCCCAATGCCGCTGTAAAACTCTTCCCTGCGATGGGAGGGCTTTCAATAGGGAAGTTTCTAAGCTCCGCTAAAAGGCTATCAACATGCCCACTTGCGTTTATCAGATGCCCCTCATTATCGTTTGAGTTGAAATTGTTTACTTCGTTAAGAATATTTTGGACGTGTGTATTAGCATTGTTTAGGGACCTCTCGCTGATCAAGTTAGCCAGCGTGAGGCCCAAACAACTTTTACAGTAACTAGCTGCCGTGGAAATACGGTCTACTAGTACAATGACGTTTGTTTTATCTGAAACGAGCCTTTCGTTTTCAAGGGCTGACTCAAGATTAGCAAGCGTCGAATGCAATTGATGGCCGTTAAAAGCTTCTTCCATATTCGACATATCACTTAGCTCCTCTTTATATACCTGGCGTTGTGAATAATAGGCGGAATGTTAGCTCTGTCCTTAATGGATTTGTTTGTTTTGTTAGTTCTCAAAAACAACGCCTCATCCGAACCAAGGCATTCCTTTGACACTACCTTCTTTAAACTTAGGGACACTAATGGCTTAATAACTTAACGCTATAATTAGACCAATTCACCAGCTTAAGTTATTAAACTATTAGTGTCCCCAGCCTCCCAACCTATCTTCAGTTATGTCAAAAGACAATTTGTTGTACGTATCCACAAATCCAAAACTATCTCTAATCTGAAAATAGAGAGCCGCGTAGGCATTTTTAACACTGCCCTTTGTGAACTCCACTTCACCTTCATGCTTTTCTATGAGCTCAACATCAAAATCAGGGCCCTTTTTATCTCCGAGCTTTGTATTTGGCACATTCAATATATATTCGCTAAAGTCAAAGTTCTTGGATCTACGGTTAGGGGACACTAATAACTTTATAACCTTGCTTCCTCACTAAGTTATAAAGTTATTAGTGCCCCCTACTTCCCGTTACTCATGTCCTTTCTTCCAGCCCCAACCAGCAAATGCACCTGCTAAAAGAGAAACGACGTGAGAGAGAACTAGGATTCCGGAATTGGTGTCACCTTTTATGAAGATAAGGCCAAAAGAGATGCAAAATATTCCCAGTATCACGGCGAAAATTGCTGCGAATTTGTATTTAAAGGCAGACTGATCAGCATCGAGTTTCTTCTCTTCCAATTTGAGCCTCTCTCCAGCTAGTTTATTCTGAGATTCGCCTTGTTCTGCGAAAACAGTAATTGCATGTGATCCTAATTCCAATAACCCCTTTAGCTCTTCCGAACTATTGCCCTTGGGAATAAGTTCGCCTGATTCCTCAGCCATATCTAACCTCTGGCGGCTTGCCGCGTCCTTGATTGAACTGATTGTTAAATGCGCTTAGCACTGTTACCGCAATGATTGAATAAACCTGCGCATATCTTGAATTGATTGACACAATTGATCTTCAGTAAAGCGATCATTCTCAGTATTTTCCGGATGATGAATCTGATGCCTAATATACTCGGTTATAACAATTTGTTGTTCTGTAATATTACCGCCCCGATTCACTCTTTTATAAGTTACAGTTGGCTTTCCTGCTTTGAATTCGTTTAGCTTTTCTTCAGCTTCAATAAAGCCATATAGCTCATTGTGATATTCGAATGATGATTCATTGAATGCGGCAAAATTAACTTCATTCAAACTAGGGTAAGGCAATTCGCTTTCTAGTACTTGCACGATATCCTCAGCTTGCTGGCCAGTTATCAGTAACAAGTGCTCAAACTCCAGCTGTTTGACAATCTCCGGGCTATGAGAAGTTAATATTATTTGAGTGCGATCCGCGCTGGACAATGTAAGCAAGGCATTCGTAAGCGCTCGTTGATGCTCTGGATGCTGGGAGGTTTCGGGTTCTTCTATCGCATAGACAACACTTGGAAGGCCAGATTCGCGTTGTCTGCGTTCTGCTTCAGCTCTAAAAAAACTGATCAGAATTAACCTTTTAACGCCGCTGCCTCTTTTGTTTATTGGAATATCATCGTCTCCCGCGATAGAGACATTCTTAAAGACATCGTTCCATTTGAGAGCTTCAGATTCCGGTAACTTAGGGTCAAGCGACGATGCAATGTCCGGATTCAGCTCGGCCAATTTAGTAAGAGTTTGTGCTGCAACACTATCTAATCGAGTTTTTACAGTATCAGCTATTCTATTGAGATCAGCTCGTATCGCAGGGTCGCCGAGAATTTCTCTTACAGCCAACCTCATGGGGTCCTGAACTTCACTATCTCCATCGCTATTGTTTCTGTCGGCTTGAAACAGTGTATAGAGGGGCATGTATGCCTTTAATTGTTCCCAAATATTCTTTGCATCGATTTTGGCGACTTCAATTTCAATCGTTTGCAATTCGAGATTATCTTGTGCATCCCATATGGCCTTTCTAAGGACTGAGTTTTTTGTCTTGTCGCCGCACTCCAGGTTCTGTTCATCAAGAATCTTTTTTAGCTCGCTATTTTTTTTCAGAAGCAGTTCACTACAACTGATCGCGGTTGGATGATGAGCTTCTATATAGACTTTCTCTCTTCCCGCCTTTGGATATCTCTTAATCACTTTTAGTGTTCCATCCTCAGAAAGTAGATTCTCGTCTTTGAGGGTGGTCTCGTTTGTGGAATCTATAACTATCGAATCCGGCAGCTCTTCAAATTCTACAGATATTTCAATACAGTCATTGCCTGCAGCAATATTCTGTTTATTTATATCGTCTTTATCTAGTTTGATGCATCCTTTGCTCTCATTGAAAAAAATATCTAGCGCTTCTAGGACGCTAGACTTGCCAATGTCATTCTTCCCAACCAAAACTAGCAAGTTAGAAATACTGATCTCAATGTGGTTTGAATAGCCACGAAAGCCCTTGATGCCAACTGATTTAATTTTCATTTTGGAATCCGAATCTAGCACCAAGCTCGCGGGTGCATTTAACGCTCTGAATAATGGGTGCCGCTTGCGGCATCCTTAATTGATTTATTTGTTACGCAGCCCTTGCTCTTCAGTCTTCAGGATGCCTATAGCTCAGTAAGGGAAATCCTCTGATGTCTTGTAGCTTGGAATATAGACTAAATATTTTCTGAGCAATTTTTTCTCCGGTTGAATTTCGAATTCTCAACATCGTCTCTTCGAGGTCACCTCTAATTCTCGGCGCCCTAGATTCGAATTTCGTAGACTCAGAAATGATCCAGTTGTATTCGCTTCGTAACTCATCTGGAAAATCTTCTTCTCTTAGGAATATAAGAGTCATGACTGCATCTTTAAGCCTTTTACGAACATCACCAGGTCCTACACAAAGCTGCTCGACGGATATATATACTCTCTCGATTACAGATTCAGCCTTGGCTCTAGTTTCGGTGCTTTCATGATGTCTCGTGCCAAAATCATTCATCGATATTTCTCGAGGCCAGGCTGCCTAACATTTGTATGTAGAGACCCCTATTAATTTCGGGGGATGTTTCATCAAGTCTAGCCGCCAGCATCCTGATTTGGAAATGCATTTCATCTCAAAATGAGGTGATTCGACAGCGCAATGCTAGCGGTCACTGTTAGCTGTAGAAATGGAGTTTTCCCCTATCCTCGATATAAGGTTTCTCCGTATTTATGACTCCAAGACAACTAACTACTTGAGTAAAATCACTTTATTGGCAGGGTCTATTTGCAATCGTGTCGGGCAACAACAAGAAACCGAGCAGAAAATGAAGTTGATCGAAGGGTGATGACTCGAGTAGCGAGCGAGGCTCGTCGGAACGAGGCGCGGAGAATTTCAGGTTGGGGAGCTTACTAACAGTAAGTGACCCGGCCGGAAATTCTTCGCAACGAAGTGCCGGCGGGCCGCAGCCGCTACGTCAGATAGTACGAATCTGAGTGTAATCAGTGTAGCCCATCAGAATTTTCTCGATGCCATCCTGCTTTCTAGTATGCATCCCACTCCTAACCCCCTCAAAATGAATCTCCGCCGCAGGCGCTCTGCGAAGGATCATTCCTTTAATAGTAGGCGAAGTCATCAACAGCTCATGCACACCCATACGACCACGGTAGCCGGTGTCCAGACAGGCTGGGCAGCCGGGGGCCTTGTAGAGGGTGAACTCGCCGTCGTGGGAGTATTCCTGTTTCCAGATTTCGAGTTGTTTCTTGACGTCCTCTTCTTCGGGATCGGAACGAGTGCCATCGGGGATTGCCTCGCGGCAGTATTCGGTGGCGAGGAATTCCAGTTCGGATTCGTCCGGTACATAGGACTTCTTGCAGGAAGTACACAGGGTCTTGGTTAGACGCTGAGAGAGAATGCCGATCATGGCGTCGGCGAAGTTGAACGGGTCCATATTCATGTCCAACAGACGCACAATACTTTCCGCGGCGCTGTTGGTGTGGAGTGTTGATAGCACAAGGTGACCGGTGAGCGAGGCTTCGATTGCTGTGCCTGCTGTTTCCTGGTCACGCATCTCCCCCACCATAATGATATCGGGGTCGGCACGGAGGAAGGCGCGCATGGCGTAGGAGAAGGTCATGCCGACTTTTTCGTTAACCTCAACTTGCCTCAATCCTGGTTGGGTAATCTCCACCGGATCTTCCGCAGTCCAGATCTTGCGTTCATTATTATTCAGGTAATTCAGGATCGAGTGTAGGGTTGTACTCTTACCGGAACCAGTCGGTCCACACACTAGGAACAGACCATAGGGCTTGGACACACCGGCTAGCAGGTTATCCAGATTCGGTGTACTCAAACCAATGGCGTTCACCGGCATACACTTACCGCCGGAGAGAATACGAATGACCACGTCTTCGATGCCACCGGCGGTTGGGATGGTGGCAACACGCAGTTCGATATCTACTGGTGCGAAGTGACGGAAGTTAATCTTGCCGTCCTGGGGCCGGTTCTTATTGGAGATGTCCAGGTGCGCCATTACCTTGATACGGGAAACGAACACGGAACGGTACTTGGTTGGGAACTTATAGTAGGTAGTCAACACACCGTCTTTGCGGAAGCGGACGATGACTTTCTGTTTGCCCATGCCCGGTTCGATATGGATATCGGAAACCTTCTGGCGGTGGGCGTCTTCGATAATCTTGTTGACGATCTTTACGACGACGTTATCCGTAACCTGCTGGGTTTCAACCGCCGAGAAGATAGTGGAATCGTAATCTTCATCTTCCTCCGCGGTTTCCATTTCCTCATCGAATTCCGCGATGGTGGATTCGATGTCTTCGGAGGAGTAGTAGAACTGTAGCGCCCAGTTGATGTCTTCGGGCGAGGCCATCACCGGTTCAACATACTTGTTGATGTTGAAGCTCAGGGCATCGGTGACCTGCCAGTCCATGGGGTTTTCGATGGCGACTACTATCTTGCCTTCATAGACATAGAGAGGAACCACTTTGTGTTTGAAGGCGATGGCGGCGGTGAGCAGACGAATCACGTCGGGCTCGACGACAAATTCTCTTAAGTTAACGAAAGGAATACCCAGCTTCTTGGCCAGGGCCTGTTGGATCTCATCTTTGTTGATGACACCTCGATTAACGAGGATCTCACCCAGGGCACCCTTGCGTTTCTTCTTCTGTTCTTTTAACGCCTCATTGAGTTGACCTTCACTGACCAGGTCTTCGCCCACCAGAATCTCACCCAGTTTCAGGTTGGGCATGTGCTTCTGACGGGACAGCGCGTTTTCTAATTCGGCGGAATCAACGATCTTCTGGGTAACCAGGTATTCACCCAGTAGGCGTGAACGTTCTTCCTGCTGATCCTGCAGTGCGGTGTCGAGTACCTCTTGCGAGATAACATCTTCTTCCACCAGCATCTCACCGATCTGGCCGCCGATGATGTGATTGTCGATGGCCGTATGCGGAACGAAAAGATGCACACAGTAGCGCCACTTACGGCCTACTTTGGTTTGTTCGTAAAGATGGATGCCGTTCTTGTCGGTACGGGTGCCGAAAGTGTTGCCGGTGAGTTCTGACTGGTCTTTAAAAAAGACCTCGAAGGTACGGGCGTCGGTATCGACATTGATACCTGGTGTCTGGGCGGTAACGATCATGAGCTGGTAGGGTTTTTCCAGCCGCATGTATTTCACCGAACCCATTTCGATTTCGGTGGGCACCACGGCGCGCGGTTCCATGATCGCAATCGATTCAGAGGCAGCAGAAAACTTGACCAGCTTGCCCTTCAGACGATGGGAGTTATTGAGCTCGACGGTGACCTGCGTCTTGTCGTAGTCGGGCCCATCGTGCACATCGGCGAAAGGTGGGGGTTGCAGATCGAGAGTCGGCGCCGAACCGGAGACTTCCAGCTCTTCCGTTTCCTCATCGGTCTCAAAATCGATTGCAGTTTCGGCTTGCATGATTCTTTATCTTCTACGCTGACCAAATACTTAAATTGACGGCGTAAACACTGAAATAACTGAGTAAATTACTTTAGCAGGTTATCGGACCCTAAACAATTTGGTCCAATTGCGCTAGCTCACTGATTTCGTTCCTAATTTCTCTGAAATCCTGGAGCAAAACCGATGTTCACGGCCGTGCTTTTACTCACTTTCGGGGGATTCAACAGGGGGCCTTTTCAAGCCCGGCAGACGTCCCGTCGTCATCCCAACGCCTAACAGTACAAGGATACAACCAAATACTGTGAATAGTGTGACCGCCTCCGCAAGAAACAGATTTCCCCACAGTATGCTGAATACCGGGATCAGGTAGGTGGTCATGATGGCCTGGTGGGAACCGATGCGCGCGATGAGCCGGTAAAACAGCATATAGGCCAGACCAGTGCAGACAATACCTAAGGCCAACACGCTCACCCAGACACTCGGACCTGGAACTTCTGCAGGCACATTGATCAGCGCCAATGGAATCAGCAACACCGATGACACCATCAGGCTACCGGTGGTGATTGTCAGACCGGAAACGCCCTGCATCTTATGCGCCACCAAATTCAAGGCCAATCCATATAAAGAACAGGCAAACAAGGCGGCGGGCACGGCCCACTGACTGCCTTCCCCGCCTCCGATGGCTTCCGGATCGGCGGCCAGGACCACGACACCGATAAAGCCGACCGCCATTCCGGCGATACTTAACCAGGCCAGCCGATGACTGAAAACGAAGAACCCAATCAGGGCGGTAAAGAAAGGGACCGTGCCGTTAAGAATGGAAAGCAGACCGGCGCTGGCATTCAGTGCCGCAAAGGAAAAAAAACAAAACGGCACGGCCATATTGGTGATGCCGACGATACATACCATCTTCCAGTTGTCGATCAGCTCCTGGCGTTTACCCATCACCAGCAACAGCGGCACCATCACCAGTAAGGCGCTGGTCACCCGCATCTCCACCAGAAAGATGGGACCCAGTGCCGGAGAGGCGATCCGCAGAAACAGGAAAGACATGCCCCAGATAGCGGACAGCAAGACCAGCTCTGCGTAATCTCTAAAAGACGCGTTCGACATTTCAATTACCGAAGGCAGGACCAAGCATCATGCCTAAAGAAAGAGTCGGGTTGAGTAAAACAGACTCTACTGCTGTGAAGAATAAACTTCGGAGGCTGCGGCAACGGCGGCAGCAGGATCGCATTCGTGACCCAGGGTGTTCAGCACATTACCCAGAGCCGACAGACATAAATTCACATTAGTTGGATTGCTGGCAAAACCCATCAAACCGATGCGCCACACCTTGCCAGCCAGGGCACCGAGACCGGCACCGATTTCCAGATCGTAGTTTTTAAGCAGCGCGGAACGAACTGCCCCATCATCAACTGAATCTGGAAACGATACCGCATTAAGTTGCGGCAGGCGATACTCTGGTTCGACCACAAAACCCAGACCAAGAGATTGAATTCCTGCAGCGAAGGCAGCATGGTTGTTAGCATGGCGTTGCCAGGCATTTTCCAGACCCTCTTCCTTCAAAATGGTGAGGGCTTCATGCAATGCATACAGCGAATTTACCGGAGCGGTGTGATGATAAGAGCGTCCACCTTCGGAACCCCAGTAGCCCATAACCAGGTTAGTGTCCAGAAACCAGCTTTGTACTTTATGAGTTCGGTTCTTGATCTTCTCCACCGCTTTGGCAGAAAAACTTACCGGCGATAATCCGGGAACACAAGAAAGACACTTTTGAGTGCCAGAGTAAATCGCATCGATGCCCCAGGCATCTACTTCAAGCTGAATACCACCAAGACCGGTTACAGAGTCCACGATAGCAAGACAGTCATGTTGCTGCGCCAACTTACACAGGGCTTCCGCATCGCTGCGCGCGCCAGTGGAAGTTTCCGCGTGCACAAACGCTAACGCAACAGCGTCTGGATGGTCCGTTAATGCCTGCTCGGCCTTCGCAATATCGACAGGGAGTCCCCATTCGTCTTCCACCATGATGGGCTCGGCACCGCAGCGTTCGACATTTTCTTTCATGCGACCGCCAAACACTCCGTTCTGGCAGATAATCACTTTCTCACCGGGCTCGACCAGATTTACAAACACGGTTTCCATACCGGCTGACCCCGGTGCAGAGACTGGTATGGTCAATTCGTTCTCAGTGCGGAAGGCATATTGAAGCAGACTTTTCACTTCATCCATCATTTCGATAAATGCTGGATCCAGGTGACCGATAGTCGGCCGCGACAGCGCCTCCAAAATGCGTGGATTAACATCGGAGGGACCTGGCCCCATCAGGGTACGAACAGGAGGATGAAACGAGCCTGCCATGACAATTCCTTGTGAATACTGCTTCCTAATATAAAGAAGGAAGAATTGAGAGAAATAAAAAACCCGATCAGCGATTCGTTAATGGGTGAATCAGTGGATCGGGTTTTTTGAACCGGGTTTGCGTGAGAGTTTATTCCTCGTCTGCAGACTCCACATCATCGTAATCGTCGGCGTCATGGATCGGACGATCCACCAGCTCGACGTAGGCCATGGGAGCTTTGTCCCCTGGACGCTCGCCACACTTGAGAATGCGAATGTAGCCACCCGGGCGATCGGCATAGCGAGGACCAAGCTCACCAAACAGCTTGCCTACGGTTGCTTTATTGCGGGTGCGGCTAAAAGCCAGGCGACGATTGGCCACGCTGTCTTTCTTCGCGAGTGTGATTAAGGGCTCTGCCACTGTGCGCAATTCTTTCGCTTTCACCAGGGTGGTCTTGATGATTTCGTGCTCAACCAAAGACGCAGTCATGTTGCGAAACATGGCGCTTCGGTGCGAGCTATTGCGATTAAGTTGGCGACCGCTCTGTCGATGACGCATAACTAATTACCTTATTCCTTTAAGCAGCTTTACTGATCAGGCTGCACGATCATCTGACTTGAGGCTGGAAGGTGGCCAGTTTTCCAGACGCAGTCCGAGAGACAGACCACGCGTAGCCAACACGTCCTTGATTTCAGTCAGTGACTTCTTACCCAGGTTTGGCGTCTTCAACAGCTCCACTTCTGTGCGCTGAATCAGGTCACCAATGTAATAGATGTCTTCTGCCTTGAGGCAGTTAGCCGAACGTACAGTCAGCTCCAGATCGTCTACTGGACGCAGCAGAATCGGATCGATTTCGTCTTCGTGCTCTTCTGGCTCGGCAATGATTTCGCTTTGCAGATCAACAAACACGCTAAGCTGGTGCTGCAGAATAGTGGCGGCGCGACGAATGGCTTCTTCAGGCTCGATAGTGCCATTGGTTTCCAGATCGATGATCAGTTTGTCCAGGTCAGTACGCTGCTCAACACGAGCATTCTCTACTGAGTAAGACACACGGATAACCGGGCTGTAAGACGCATCCAACAACAGTTTGCCCACGGCACGAGTTTCTTCCTCATCACCGGTGCGGCTGTCAGCAGGCGAGTAACCACGGCCCTTGCGCACGGTGATGCGCATGTTCAGCTCACCGTTGCTGTTCAGATTCGCAATCACGTGGCCAGGGTTAACGATCTCAACGTCGTGATCGACTTCGATATCACCGGCAGTGACAGTGCCCTCGCCTTTTCTGGAGAGAGTCAGTACTGCTTCATCTTTGTTGTTCAGGACTACGGCGACGCCCTTGAGGTTCAGCAGAATCTCAATTACATCTTCGCGTACGCCTTCGATAGTGCTGTACTCGTGAACAACACCGTCGATTTCGACTTCCTCAATCGCACAACCTGGCATGGAAGACAGCAGGATGCGGCGCAGCGCGTTACCCAGAGTGTGTCCGAAACCACGCTCCAGTGGTTCCAGAACAACCTTTGAATGACACTTGTCGAGATCGTCGACCTGTATCACTTGCGGCGTTAGGAAATCAGATAAAGAAATTGTCATGTAAACTCACCCTTTGGTTGATTGGTTCACTACTTGGAATAAAGCTCGACGATTAATTGCTCATTAATCTCTGACGGCAACTCGTCGCGATCAGGCACGCGAGTGAATTGACCTTCCAGCTTGCCCGAGTCCACAGAGACCCAGTCAATATCACTGCGGTTAGCAGCGAGTTCCAAAGCAGATTTGATTCGTAGCTGTTGCTTGGCTTTTTCGCGAATGGAAACCACATCACCTTCGTTAACCTGGTAAGAAGGAATATTCACGACGGTGCCATTGACCATAATGGATTTGTGGGCAACCAGTTGTCTGGCTTCGGCACGGGTAGAACCGAATCCCATGCGATACACCACGTTGTCCAGGCGACACTCCAACAGTTGCAGCAGGTTTTCACCGGTCGCACCTTTGCGACGCGCTGCTTCTTTATAGTAGCCACGGAACTGCTTCTCCAGTACGCCGTAAGTACGACGAACCTTCTGCTTTTCGCGCAGTTGTACACCGTAGTCGGATAGACGACCACGACGCTGTCCGTGCTGGCCTGGAATGGTGTCAGTCTTGCACTTGCTGTCGATAGGACGCACACCGCTCTTCAGGAAAAGATCAGTTCCTTCCCGGCGAGACAGTTTGCACTTGGGGCCTAGATAGCGGGCCATACTTTTTCTCCTAGCTTAGACGCGCCGCTTCTTGGGCGGTCGGCAACCATTGTGAGGAATTGGGGTAACGTCAGTGATCTGACCAACGCGCAAACCACAGTTATTCAGTGCACGCACTGCAGATTCGCGACCTGGACCAGGTCCGTTCACTTTCACGTCGAGATTCTTCAAACCATACAGTTCGATGGCTGTCTTGCCTGCCTTCTCAGCTGCAACCTGGGCAGCGAAAGGCGTGGACTTACGAGAGCCACGGAACCCTGAACCGCCGGCAGTTGCCCAAGCCAGGGCATTACCTTGGCGATCAGTAATGGTAATGATCGTGTTATTAAATGAAGCATGGATAAACGCAATGCCATCGATGACAGCAGTTCGCGTCTTTTTCTTGCCTGTTTTAGGTGTGGCCATGTCTTATTCCGTCTACTTACGAATCGGTTTTCTTGGACCCTTGCGAGTACGCGCATTGGTCTTGGTGCGCTGACCGCGAACCGGCAGCGAGCGACGATGACGGATACCGCGGTTGCAACCGAGGTCCATCAGACGCTTGATGTTCATGGAGATTTCACGACGCAGATCACCCTCGGTGGACAACTTGGCCACTTCGGCGCGCACGGCATCCAATTGTTCCGGGCTCAGCTCGCTGGTCTTGGTTGAAGGCTCGATACCAGTGGCTTCACAGATGTTACGGGCGTGTGTCGGTCCAACACCGAACACGTAACCCAGCGAAATCACGATATGCTTGTTGTCTGGTATGTTAACCCCGGCAATACGTGCCATAGATCTACTCCGTCTCTTCTCTGTACCTAACCTTGACGCTGCTTGTGTCGAGGTTCTGCACTACAAATTACGCGTACCGAACCGTTTCTTCGAATGATCTTACAGTTTCGGCAAATCTTTTTTACTGACGCTCTGACTTTCATCGCAAGTCTCCTTATATTCCGCTACGTCCGTAGTTACCCAACTTGGACTTCTTCATCAGTGAATCGTACTGATGAGACATCAGGTGTGATTGCACCTGAGACCAGAAGTCCATGGTTACTACCACGGAGATCAGCAAGGCTGTGCCACCCAGATTAAAGGGAACGGCAGCCAGCATCTGCATGAAGTTTGGCAACAAACACACTAAGGTGATGTAGACCGCGCCAAACATGGTGAGGCGAGTTATTACGCCATCGATGTACTTGGCAGTTTGTTCGCCTGGTCGGATACCAGGAATAAAGGCACCGGATCGCTTCAGGTTTTCTGCTACATCGCGGGGGTTAAAAACCAACGCGGTATAAAAGAAGCAGAAGAAAATGATCATGGCGCTAAAAATAATGATATACAGCGGCTGACCTGGGCCGATGTACAAGGCCAGATCCTGCAACCACTCGGCGCCTTCGGACTGACCAAACCACTGACCCAGCGAGGCCGGGAACAGCAGAATTGAGCTGGCGAAAATCGCAGGGATCACGCCGGCCATATTAATCTTCAGTGGCAAGTGACTGGCCTGAGCCTGGTACATCTTGCGACCTTGCTGACGCTTCGCGTAGTTCACCGTGATGCGACGTTGTGCGCGCTCGACATAAACGATGCAAGCCACAACACCAACCGCGATCAAAGCCACAACCAGCAGCAGTACACCACTGATCTGACCTTCGTAAGCCTGGGTCAACGAGGTACCCACTGCCGCCGGAAAGCCTGCCACGATGCCGGCGAAGATCAGCATGGAGATACCGTTACCAATACCCTTCTCTGTAATCTGTTCACCCAACCACATCAGGAACATGGCGCCAGTCACCAGCGAGATAATCGCGGTCAGGTTAAAGGCGATACCCGGGTTATAGGCCATAGGTGATAACAGACCAACGGTCATGCCAGTACCCTGCACAGTCGCCAATACCAGGGCGCCGTAACGGGTGTACTGAGTAATCTTGCGACGACCAGACTCACCTTCTTTCTTGAGCTGATCCAGCTGCGGGCTCACGGCCGTGAGCAGCTGCATAATAATAGACGCGGAAATATAAGGCATGATGCCAAGCGCCACGATACTCATGCGCTCCAAGGCACCGCCGGAAAACATATTGAACAGATCCGCGAACGTGCCTTCCTGCTGATTGAAGAAGGCCTGCAGCTGGATCGGATCAATACCAGGCACAGGAATGTGTGTGCCAATGCGATACACGAAAATGGCAAACAACAGAAAGAACAGGCGCGACTTGAGCTCGCCGAGCCCCGCACCGATGTTTTCTGGATTTATGTTTGGTCTATTTGCCATAGCCGTTTCTAGTATCTACTTCTAATCGTTTAGTGGTGTTCTTGCTTACAAGCACACCGAATTAACACTTACTCTTCGTCTTTGCTTTCTTCAGCAGGAGCTTCTTCCGCTTTCGCAGCCTTCGCCTTCTTGGCTGGCTTTGCTTTCTCTTCAGCAGCAGCTTCGACTACCTTGCCACCTGCCGCCTCAATCGCCGCCCTGGCACCTTTAGTCACGCCAACGCCTTCAACAGTCAGCTTCTTGCTGACATCGCCTGACAACATAATCTTGGCACGCTTGATGGAAGCAGTGATCAGACCTGCGGCCTTCAGGGACTCCATGTTCACCACATCGCCTTCAATCTTGTTCAACTCGCCGCTGCGAATCTCGGCAGTGATACGACCAACACGTGAAGTGAAACCATACTTCGGCAAACGCATTTGCAAAGGCATCTGACCGCCTTCGAAACCCGGCCGCACAGTACCGCCGCTGCGGGACTTCTGACCTTTGTGACCAGAACCTGAGGTCTTGCCCCAGCCACTGCCGGTGCCACGACCTACGCGCTTCTTGGCCTTATTGCTGCCGGTCGCTGGACGTAATTCATTAAGTTGCATGTCGAATTTCCTTGCTTATCCTTATGTTGAGGCTGTTATGACTTACTCAACAGCAAGCATGTAATTAATCTTGTTGATCATGCCGCGCACCGCTGGCGTGTCTTCCACTTCCACAGTCTGATGCATGCGACGCAGACCCAAACCCTGCAGGCACAACTTGTGCTTGGGCTGGGAGCCAATGGGGCTTCTCACCAAAGTAACCTTAACTGTCTGTTTTGATTTAGCCATCTCTGCTTACTTCATTCTTTAACTATTCAGATTTCGCTTCAGCACTAAAATGCCAGTGCCACTCTTAATAGGGTTACCCTAGTATCTCTTCGACTGACTTGCCGCGCTTCAACGCCACTTCATCAGGAGCGCGCATGTCACGCAGTCCGTTAAAAGTTGCACGCACAACGTTTACTGGATTAGTTGAGCCATAGCACTTGGCCAATACGTTCTGCACACCGGCCAGTTCCAGGATGGCACGCATGGCACCACCGGCGATTACACCAGTACCTTCAGAGGCTGGCTGCATGTAAACCTTGGAAGCGCCGTGACGGGCCTTGATTGGGTACTGCAGCGTGTGGCCGTCCAGGTTTACCGTAATCATGTTGCGACGGGCAGATTCCATTGCCTTCTGGATTGCCAAAGGCACTTCGCGGGCTTTACCACGACCGAACCCAACCCGGCCGTTGCCGTCTCCCACAGCCGTCAGTGCTGTGAATCCGAAGATGCGACCACCTTTAACTACCTTGGCTACACGATTAACCTGAATCAGTTTTTCCTGCAGGCCTTCTTCGTTTTTACCTGGCTCGTCTTTGAATGCCATAACTCTTTCTCTTAATCCGACTAGTTCGTCGTTCTATTCGTATGAATTAAAACTGCAATCCGCCTTCGCGGGCTGCTTCTGCCAGAGCCTTGATACGGCCGTGATAGGCATAACCAGAGCGGTCAAATGCAACCTGCTCAACGCCTGCCGCCTTGGCTCGTTCGGCTATCAATGTGCCGACCTTGGTAGCTGCTGCCACGTTACCGGTGGCACCGCTGCGTGCTTCTTTCTCAACCGTTGAGGCACTGGCCAGCACCTGATCACCCGATGGCGAAATAACCTGGGCATAAATATGTCGAGGCGAACGGAATACGCATAAACGGTTCATGCGTAGTTCGCTGATCTTTGCTCTTGCGCGCTTGGCTCTGCGCAAACGTGCTGTCTTCTTGATGCTCATAATCCGAAAACCTATTTCTTCTTCGCTTCTTTGCGATACACGCGCTCATCTACGTAGCGAATACCCTTACCCTTGTAAGGCTCGGGTGGACGAAACTCTCTAATCTCTGCAGCAACCTGACCCACTTTTTGCTTATCAGCACCTGAGATCACGATCTCAGTTTGCGATGGGGTTTCTGCGGTGACGCCTTCTGGCAACTTGTAATCGATCGGATGGGAATAACCCACAGTCAGATTGATCGACTTACCTGATGCCTTGGCACGATAACCAACACCTTGCAGCTCCAGCTTCTTTTCGAAACCTTCGCTCACGCCGACCACCATGTTGTTGATCAGCGAACGGAAAGTACCAGCCAATGCTCCCGCTTCGCGAGATTCGTCCTTGGCAGAGACTTTCAATTCTTCACCGTCTTGTGAAACGCCAACCAGATCATGCAGTGCAAGATCCAAAGTACCCTTGCCGCCTTTCACGGAAATCTGTGAACCGGAAATATTGGCTTCCACTCCCTTGGGAATCACTACCGGTGCATTTGCTATTCTGGACATTGCTACGTCACTCTTACCTGATTTAATTCGAACACACGTTTAGAAAACGGTGCACAGTACCTCGCCACCGATGCCCTCGGCTGCGGCTTTTCGCTCTGTCATCAGTCCCTTATTAGTGGACATAATGGCAATGCCTAAACCTGCTCGGTTCTTTGGCAGGTCATCCTTACCTTTGTAGGCGCGCAATCCTGGACGGCTGACTCGCTTTATTTCCTCTATCACCGGCTTCCCCTGGAAGTACTTCAGGTCCACCTTGATTACTGGCTTGCCTTCTTCTTCGCTCACCGCGAAACCATTGATGTAACCTTCGTCCTGCAATACTTCACTAATGGCTACCTTGATCTTGGAAGATGGGCAGCTCACATCTGGCATCTGTGCCATCTGCGCATTGCGAATGCGGGTCAGAAAGTCAGCGATTGGATCAGACATACTCATTTTAACTCTCCTACCAGCTCGCCTTGGTCAGGCCCGGCACGTCACCGCGCATTGCCGCTTCGCGTAATTTGTTTCGACACAGACCAAACTTGCGATAAACACCATGTGGTCGACCGGTGGCGCGGCAGCGACGTTGCTGACGCACCGGGCTCGCATCGCGAGGCATTTTCTGCAACTTGATTTGTGCTTCCCACTTGTCGTCATCGCTGGCGTTCACATCACTCAGGATCGCCTTCAGTGCAGCACGTTTCTCGGCGTATTTCGCTACCGTGCGTGCACGCTTGTTCTCGCGGGCTATCATCGAAGCCTTGGCCATATCAGGATTCCTCTTTGCCTTCATCTGCTGAAGCTTCTGCTTCAGGTGCTTCATCGTTCTCTGCATTCGCCGCAGGCGCTGTTTCCTCCGCCGCGGGCGCTTCAGCAGCTGCTTCTTCTGCTGGTGCTTCCTCTGCTACCGCCTCTTCAGCTGGAGCAGCTTCTTGTTTCTCTTCTTTCTTTGCTTCTCTCTTATCTGCTTTCTTTTCTTCACTCTTTTCCTCGCCCTGCGGTGTCATGCCGCGGAAAGGAAAGCGAAGAGCAGTTAACAGCGCACGACCCTCGTCGTCATTCTGCGCCGTAGTTGTAATTGTGATGTCGAGACCACGCAGGGTGTCGATCTTGTCGTAATCGATCTCAGGGAAAATGATCTGCTCATTCACACCCATGGCGAAATTGCCGCGACCGTCGAAAGACTTTGGAGACAGGCCCCGGAAGTCACGAATTCGTGGAATAGAGATGTGTACCAGTCTTTCCAGAAACTCATACATGCGTTCGCCGCGCAGAGTCACCTTGCAGCCAATAGGCCAGCCCTCACGAATCTTGAAACCCGCAATAGATTTACGTGCCTTGGTCACTACTACTTTCTGGCCGCTGATCAACTCCAGATCGTTAGTCGCGTTTTCCAAAATTTTCTTGTCCGCAACAGCTTCGCCCAGACCCATGTTCAAAACCACCTTGGTGATCTTGGGAACGCGCATGGGATTAGTGAAACCGAACTGCTGAGACAGCGCGGGCACTACTTCTTTCTGATAAAACTCTTTTAACTGAGCCATGACTAATCTATTTCCTGACCGTTCGATTTGAAGACACGGGTCTTGCTGCCGTCTTCAGCTACCTTGATGCCAACGCGATCGGCTTTGTTGGTATCAGAATTAAAAATTGCGACATTGGATACATGCAATGGCGCTTCACTTTCCACGATGCCACCTGGCTGACCAGCATTTGGATTCGGCTTGGTGTGACGCTTAACCATGTTCACGCCATGCACGACGACTTTGTCGCCAACCAATTGAGAGATAGTGCCGCGCTTGCCTTTATCCTTGCCTGCGATAACAACTACTTCATCATCACGTTTTAACTTATTCATTTCTCTGTCTCTCAGAATCCTGGTCTTTGTATTTAAAGCACTTCTGGTGCCAGCGAAATAATGCGCATGAATTTTTCATTACGCAGTTCACGAGTCACCGGGCCAAAGACACGGGTACCGATTGGGGCTTCCTGATTGTTCAGCAGAATTGCCGCGTTATCGTCGAATTTAATCAGTGATCCATCGGGTCGGCGAACACCTTTCTTGGTGCGTACGACCAGTGCATTCAACACCTGACCTTTCTTAACCTTGCCACGTGGAATTGCTTCTTTAACAGTCACTTTGATCACATCACCAATGCGTGCGTAGCGGCGATGTGAGCCACCCAGCACCTTGATGCACATGACGCGTCGGGCGCCGCTGTTATCTGCAACATCCAAATATGATTGAACCTGAATCATCGATTTACTCTCTAGTCCGTAGACTTAAACCTGTGTCGCTCTCTCGTCGATTGAAACCAAGGACCAAGACTTGGTTTTAGAAATCGGACGTACTTCCTTAATGGTGACTTCATCACCAATTGCGCATTCATTGTTAGCATCATGCGCATGAATCTTGGTAGATCGCTTGATGATCTTGCCGTATACAGGGTGCTTAACCCGACGTTCAACCATCACCACGATGGACTTGTCCATCTTGTTGCTTACTACTCTGCCAGATGCGGTACGGGCCAGCTTTTCAGCTGTTTCTGCTGCAGCAGCCTGATCGCCTTGAATTTCACTGTCCGCCATAATTACGCTTCGCTCTCTTGTCCTGTCTGTTTCTCGGTAATGATGGTTTTGATGCGCGCGATGTCTTTCTTCACTTCGCTGATCAAATGCACCTGACCGAGTTGACCAGTTGAATTCTGCATACGGTAATTAAACTGATCTTTGTAGAGATCCTGCAGTTGCGTCTGCAGCTCTTCGACAGATTTCTCTCTCAATTCACTCGCTTTCATTACATCACCGTACGCTTAACAAAAGTGGTATCGAAAGGCAGCTTGGCAGACGCCAAAGTAAACGCTTCACGCGCCAGCTCTTCATCGACACCTTCAATTTCAAACATAATGCGACCCGGCTGAATCTGGGCCACCCAGTATTCGACCGAACCTTTACCTTTACCCTGACGCACTTCCAATGGCTTCTGGGTAATTGGCTTGTCTGGGAAAACACGGATCCAGATTTTCGCGCCACGCTTCACTTTACGCGTCATAGCACGACGTGCTGCTTCGATCTGACGTGCAGTCAGACGTCCACGGGACACAGCCTTCAAACCGTATTCGCCGAAATCTACTTTACTGCCACGATGAGAAAGACCGCGGTTGCGACCCTTCTGCATCTTGCGAAATTTTGTACGCTTTGGTTGTAACACGAACTTCTTCCTCTAGTTAGCAGCCGGCTGTTGCTTGGGCACGACAGCTTCATCGAGATCCAAAATCTCGCCTTTGAATATCCAAACCTTTACGCCGATGATGCCGTAAGTCGTGCTGGCTTCTGAGGTGGCGTAATCAATATCAGCTCGCAGAGTGTGCAAAGGCACGCGTCCTTCGCGGTACCACTCGCTTCGAGCAATTTCGGCTCCGCCTAGACGACCACCAACCTGTACCTTGATGCCTTCCGCGCCCTGGCGCATGGCATTCTGTACTGCACGCTTCATGGCACGGCGGAACATCACACGACGCTCCAACTGCTGCGCCACACTGTCAGCCACTAACTGAGCATCCAGATCGGGCTTACGAATTTCTTCAATGTTGATTTGTACCGGCACACCCATCTTTCCAGACAGAACGCTACGCAGTTTTTCTACATCTTCACCTTTCTTGCCAATGACGATACCTGGTCGCGCGGTATAGATTGTCAATTTGGCAGTCTGCGCCGGACGCTCGATATCGACTCGGGAAACCGAGGCATTCGCCAGTCGCTTCTTCACGTAATCGCGAACCTGCAAATCATTCAGCAGGTTGTCTGCATATTCCTTACCTTCGGCAAACCAAGTCGAGGTATGTTTCTTAACAATACCGAGGCGGATGCCTGTGGGATGTACTTTCTGACCCATTGGGTTCTCCTAGTCCGCGACCGTGATAGTGATGTGGCATGAACGCTTCAAAATGCGATCGGCGCGACCCTTCGCTCTTGGCATGATGCGCTTCATGGTCATCCCTTCATCAACATAAATGGTTGATACTTTCAGCTCGTCAACGTCAGCACCTTCGTTGTGCTCGGCGTTAGCAATGGCTGAGTTCAAAACTTTCTTAATAATGGCTGCGCCTTTCTTGGTGCTGAATGACAGCAACTCAAGCGCTTCTTCAACACCCTTGCCACGAATCTGGTCAGCAACCAGACGTGCTTTCTGTGCTGAAAGTCGTGCGCCTTTTAAATGTGCAGAAACTTGCATCTCAATAACTCCTAGCGCGCCTTCTTATCCGCAGCGTGGCCACGGTAAGTGCGGGTCAGGGCGAATTCACCCAGCTTGTGGCCTACCATATCTTCACTGATAAACACCGGTACGTGCTGACGGCCGTTGTGC
>JANQJM010000005.1 GCA_028281635.1 Pseudomonadales bacterium
GCCTGGTGCTGAAGAGCCCTACCGAAAGAACATTTACTTCATCGATCCTGCGGGCTTTGAGGTGGAATTTGTCGAGTATTTGAGTGATGTGCCGACAGAACGCAATCAGGATAGCTGAGTAGTTTTGCATTGTCCGGCAAATAAGGAGAAGCGCCAATGCCCAGTGTCCTTTGCGTAAAGCCATCAACAGCGGGGTGGCTGACTAACAAGCGCTTACGATTTTGTACCCCAATCGTTTTATTGTACCCATGCGCCTGTTTGATTGTGGCATCCGCTGTGCTGATTATAGAAATGGGAATGCTAAATTAGCCAAATATGACAATCTGCATTCAAACTGCTTCAACAACACCAAACACTGTTTCTGATGCTGGTGTTAACAGCGGCGAAGGAGTTGGGGGCGGTTGGTAATCGCCAGCGGCCGTTAGGATGTTTACTAGAAATTATTTGTTCGCCTGTGGTGGAGGGCGGCCAAAATCGTAGCTGCCATCGTTGTCAAGGCGGTAGCGGAACAGATACTGCACTCCAGGCACATCCACCGCGAGGCCATCCCTGATGCGTGGCTGGAACTGAAAGTTCAACAATGCGTTTCTGGACGAGTTCTCGAAATAGCCTGGCGGTTCTGCATCAACCATGGCTACTGAGTTAGGGTCGATAAGGCCATCTGCTCTCACTGTGAAACTATAGAGAATCCAGCCTTCAATGCCTTCGTCGGCTGCTCGCCTAGGATACATTGGAGATTGAGTTGATATCGGCAAATACTCTTGATCCAGTAAACCTTCACTGTCGGCAAATAGTTTTACATTGTTGCCGGCTAGCGCGAACAAAGCCACAGCTAGCATAATTGTATTGAAAGCGGTTCGTGTAATTCCCTTCGAGATCTTACCTTCCAGGATATTTTGAATCCTCATAGTTAGTTCCCCTCCATCAAACATGGGTTGAGCGAGTAGGCCTCTGCTCGTAACTAACTTTTGCTGCCTGGCTAGATGCAGCAGGTCTTCGGCGTAGCGAATTCGGTCTACCTCGTCTATTGCGATGGCCGAATCACAAGCCTGTTCAGATTCATCGTGTAAGCGTTTAGCTGCGATCCACATCATGGGATTAATCCAGAGCAGGCTACAAAGAACTCGAGTAAATATGAGTGACAGCCAATCCAGACGCTTGATGTGATTTAACTCATGTAGGAGGACTTCTTGCTTTATTGCATCTTCCCAGGTAAAGAACTCCTTGGGTACAAGTACTATAGGATTCAGCAACCCGTAGGAGAGAGGGCCTTGTATCCAGGCGTTGCACTGAAGTTTCACCCGCCGTTTAATGCCGATAGAACTGGCCAATGTATCAAAGTGCTTATGCAAATGGGCATCGTCGATGTCGAAACTCCGCCTGTGCAAACGGGCAAGCTGGTTCGCGCTATTGGCCAGTAGGCCAAGCAATGCCAATGAGCCAGACAGGTAGAAAAGCGCAAACAATAAGCCCACTGGTACGATTGATTCAGACGGCGCGGCAGCAACTTTGCTACTTACAGTGAAAACAGTGAGTGTCCCAAATCCAGCAAGCGGATCAGTCATAGCACGGGTTACTACCGCGATCACTGGAATAAGCGCGATGCAAACAAAAGTCGCCAGTAACATCAGGTGAGCACTGGTACTGGAGATGCGTTGTCTGATCAGACTGAGAAGTACGAATACCACACAGAGCAAAACAATGGATTTGAACAATGTATCCAGGCCCAGCTGAACCATGGGGTTTTGCAAGACGCTATAACTGACTATGAATTCCATTGCGCTATCCTCACTTATCTTTAAGAGATTTCTTCTTTTTCTGGATGAGTTTTTCCAGTTCCGCGATTTCTTCGTCTGAGATCTCATCCATGGACATATCGAGTAATGAGTTCACTGCCATTACTGGAGAGTCGGAGAAGAATGTCTTCACCAGGTTAGAAAGCGCGGAAGTGGAAGCTCTTTCCCTGCCTACCACCGGCGTGTACACGTATTTCTTGCCGCTTTCTCGATGATTGATGTGACCCTTCTCTTCCAATTTTCTGAGAAAGGTACGCACGGAAGAGTAGTTAAGAGAATCCTCCAGGTTTTCCATCACCTCTTTGGCACTGGCTTCCCCGAGTCGATAAAGGATGTCCATGATTTGGCGTTCTCTGCGGCTGAGCTTGCTGGTCTTGGTCATACTGTCTCCTTGTGCGGGAGCATATTATGGCTGCCTATCCTGCTAATAAATTAACATTATGTTAAGAAATTAACAGATGCAAGCACTTTTCCAAAATCTATTGCTTTTAGCCTTGGTGTTCATACTGCCAGTCAGGTTGTATTGCAGTCATGACGCGGCTGCGGTAGGGTCATTCTTGGCAATAGCGATTAAACGCCGAAGTAATAATAAGGAACAAGGAGAGCTTGATTATCAGCTCTGTTGCAATGGTCGGAATCTCCTTGTGATAACCAGGTAGCGTCGTGCCCGATTGCAAAAAATATTTCCCTGCTTTTGTTGCTAGCAGCCTGCTAGTAGCGATCACGACTTCGCATGCAGCCGACAACAGCTTCTCTGCTGATGACATGCAACAGCAAGTCAATTCCTATTGCCTTAGTTGCCACAATGATGTGTTGGCTACTGCGGACTTTTCATTGCAGAGCATCGATTTTAGTCAGCCTGGCCTGCACGCGGCGGAATTGGAAAAGGTAGTTAAAAAACTTCGTGCCCATATGATGCCTCCCGCGGGCATGCCGAGACCCGCTTTCGAAACCTATGCCGTGATGACCAACTGGCTGGAATCGGAATTGGATGCAGCCTGGGCGACAAACCCCAATCCCGGTCGAGTGACCCCGATTCATCGCATGAATCGATTCGAATACAACAACACTATCAATGATTTGTTGGGCCTGGACGTGGATATCATGGAGCTACTACCCGGTGACCCCACCGCAGACGGTAGCTTCGATAACATTGCTGCTTCTTTGCCTTTCACCACTGCCCATATGGAACGCTACATGTCGGTGGCGCGGGAGGTGACTAGACTTGCTACTGGACTACCCCCACTGGGTCCCAGCATAGCCAGCTATGAGATACCGCTCTATATGAGCCAGGATTGGCGGCAAACCGAAGACATGCCCTTTGGCTCCAGGGGTGGCGTCTCGGTCGAACACTATTTCCCGGTTGATGGTGAATACGTCATCAGGGTTGCTCTGGAAACCAACTACCAGGACTACATCAAAGGCCTGGGTTGGGCCCAGCTACTCGAAATTCGTATGGATGGACGCTTACTTGAGCGCTTCAGCATCGGGGGAGAAGCACCTGGGACACCTGCCCCCTTAAGTTTCAGTGGCACTGGAGAGCCAGGCAGCACTGACTGGGAGCAGTATATGCTTTACCAGGCAGGGGAAGGCTTGGAAGTAAGGGTGCCGGTTTCAGCGGGACCTCACACTATTACCGCTTCCTATGTGCGCCAGCAGGTCGAAGAGGAGGGTATCCCACAACCTCGACAAGGGGGTCGGCTACCGGCCAATGACGAAGCCTATCTTGCTTATCAAAAAGTGCATGCAGTCGAAATCGGTGGGCCCTATGTTGCGAGCGGTAATAGTAATCAATCGCCCAGTTGGCGTGCGATTTTCTCCTGCTATCCCGATCAGCGCACAGAAGAGATGAGCTGCGCCACAGAAATTCTCAATCGCTTGGCACGTAAAGCCTATCGACGCAGCATCACCGACGATGACACGGAATTGTTACTGGGGTTTTTCAATAGCGGCAGGGAGCAGGGTGGGAGCTTTGATACTGGTATTCAATTTGCCCTGGAGTATCTGCTTTCCGATCCGGAGTTCCTGATTAGGAGCTATCAACAGGGAGAATCGGTAGCTGCCAATGAAAATTTCAGACTGCAGGATTCTGAATTAGCATCGAGGCTGTCTTTCTTTTTGTGGAGCAGTCTACCCGATGAAGAATTATTGCAACTTGCCGAGCAGGGGCGTCTAAGTGATCCGGTAATTTACGAGCAACAGGTTCGCCGTTTGCTGGCAGATAGTCGTGGAATCACTACTCTGGTAGAAGATTTTGCCGCCCAATGGTTAAACCTGAGGCGCTTGGAAGAAGTCAACATCAATACAGTGCTGTTCCCGCAATATGATGTAAGTCTGATCGAAGCCTTTGCTCGTGAATCGGAAATGTTCGTTGCCGATTCAATTCGAACGGATAGCAGCATTATGGATTTAATCGGTGCCAGACATACCTACGTCAACGAACGCCTTGCCAGACACTATGGTATCAGTGATGTTTACGGTAGCCGCTTTCGACGGGTCGAAATTCCAGATACTACTCAGCGTGGCGGCTTGCTGGCGCAAGGTGCTTTGCTAACTGTGACATCCTACCCAGGAAGGACTTCACCGGTACTGCGCGGAAAATGGCTGTTGGACAATATGCTGGGTACGCCTCCTCCGCCACCGCCTCCTAATGTGCCAATTCTGGCCGAGGCCAGCAGCGGCGATGCGCCGTCGTCGATTCGAGAACGTTTGGCGCAGCACCGTGTTGACCCGGTCTGTTCTTCATGTCACGTGGTGATTGATCCCATTGGTTTCGCCCTGGAAAATTTTGATGTGATAGGTGCCTGGCGTGAATTCGATGAAGCCGGAAACCCGGTTGATCCCAACGGAAATTATCCGGGTGGCGTAGAATTTGCCGGATATGCTGATCTTCGAGATTGGATGTTGGAGCGCCCGGATCAGTTTGCTCATACCGTGACTGAAAAACTCATGACCTATGCCTTGGGCAGGCGAGTAGAATATTACGATCAGCCTGTCATCAGGAAAATCGTTCGGGAAGCTGCCGAGCAAGATTATCGATGGTCTGCAATAGTCCTGGGAATCACCAACAGTGCTCCCTTTACTATGAGCCGAGCTCAAACAGGTCCAAGTCTTGCCAGTGCCAATAGCCAGGATTGAACACGATGAAACTCAAAAAATCTTCAGCACCGAGTTACGTAACGAAAAAATCTCTATCCCGCCGCACTCTATTGAAGGGAGCGGGCACCGCTCTGGCATTGCCACTGTTGGACGCGATGACTCCAGCTTTTGCCCAGGCAGCGGCGCCCATACATCGCTTCCAAACGGTATACATCCCCAACGGTATGGCCATGGAATACTGGTCGCCGAAGACAAATGGGCCTGATCTGGAAATTACGCCAGTCCTGCAGCCACTTTCCCGTTATCGGGAGCGCATGTTGTTCTTGTCAGGAATCAAAGCAAATTGGAATGTTGCCCACGCCGGTGCCGGCGGTTCTTTCCTTACCGGTGTGACCAGAGGTGGACGCAATGAAACTGAGATTCTTGCTGGTATCTCCATGGATCAATTGTTAGCCGATAAGTTGGGCAAAGAGACCCAGTTATCTTCATTGGAGTTATCTATGGATGCGCCGGCACTCGCGGGTGCCTGCACTGTGAATCTCAGTTGTGTCTACACCCATACCTTATCCTGGCGCGGCAAAACAGAACCGCTGCCAACAGAACACAATCCACGTGCTGTTTTTGAGCGACTCTTCGGTGATTCGGGTTCTACCGCCCAGGCGGCCCGAGCAAATCGCCTGAGTCAGCAATCCAGCATCCTGGATGCAGTGATGGATAAGTTACAGGGACTTGAGAAGCAGTTAGCTGGCTCGGATCGACATTTGGTCAATAGCTATACCGATTCTGTCCGTGATATAGAGCGCCGAATTGAAAAGGCTGAGCAACAAATAGACATGGAACTTCCACAGCTGGAACAACCAGCCGGTGTTCCCTCGACCTTTGAAGCTCATATGGAGCTAATGCAGGATCTGCAGGTTCTCGCGCTGCAGTCGGATTTGACTCGAGTCATTACGTTTATGATGAGCAAGGAGCAAAGTGCGCGTCCCTATCCGCAGATTGGCGTACCAGATGCTCATCATCCGTTGTCACATCACAATAACGCGCCAGAACTGATAGAGCGAATGTCGAAGATCAATATTCACCATACATCTTTGTTTGCAAACTACCTGGATAAGTTGTCTGCGGTTCCAGAAGGTGATGGGAATCTGCTGGATAATATGACCATCCTCTATGGGGGCGGCATCTCCAACAGCACATTCCATTCTGGAGACAATTTGCCAGTGCTGTTAGTCGGAGGTGGTGCTGGTTGGTTTGCCGGAAACAGACATCTGCATTATACAGGTGAGCCTACCATGGCTGATCTACACCTGACGCTGCTTAGTAAGTTTGATGTTCACATCGACAAGCTGGGCGGCAGCACCGGCCCTTTGGCGATTTAGATTATTCGTTTGATGATGAGTCAGCAAAGTTCGCAGAATAAACCTGTCGGGTACGCCACGATTACTTTATTGGTGATCTGCTTGTGCCTGAGTGCTACCTCGCGTGCGCAAAACATGCCACTCGTAGTGAGTCTGGCTAAAGACCAGGATTGGAGTCAGCTTGTGACTGTGGTTGAAGATGGTCTGGACCCCAATGTGGCATATGGAGATGGCACAACCGCATTGCACTGGAGCAGTTACCACGATGCTGATGAAGTGGCCCGCTTGTTACTTACTGCCAGTGCCGATGTAAATGCCACCACAGACCTTGGTGTTACGCCATTATGGCTAGCGGCTGAAAACGGCAGTCTCGAAATGACCCGCCTTTTGCTGGATGCCGGAGCTGACCCAGGCATACCGTTGCTTTCGGGTGAAACCATCGTCATGACTGCTGCACAGAGCGGCAACGGCGCAGTAGTAAGAGCCTTACTGGCTGCCGGTGCTAATCCAAACGCTGCAGTTACTCGCGAACAGACCGCATTAATGTGGGCGGCCCACCGTGGTCATTCTGAAGCCGTAGCTGCGCTTATAGAATTTGGTGCAGATGTACACGCGCGATCATTAGTGCGAGAGCATTATGTGAAGTCAGAGAAAGAACAAGATAGTAGCGATGATTATAAGTATTGGATCGAGTTAGGGGGCAACACTCCGCTGTTGTTCGCCGCCCGCAACGGACATCAGGAATCTGCGCGACATCTATTGAATGCCGGGGCTGATATTAATGGTGTTAATGCATTCGGTACCAGTCCCCTGATCATGGCGGTGCACAGCAGAAATCAGGAACTGGTGAGTTACCTGATCGAGCAGGGTGCCAATCTGGAGGAGAACAGCAGTGGGCACACCGCACTCCACGCCGCCGTGCTTCGTGGTGAACAGGCTATGGTACAGGCCTTAATTGATGCAGGTGCTGATCTGGAAAGTGAAGTAGTCAAGCCAACCCCGGTTAGACGACAGGCGACAGATTACAATTTCCACGATGCCCTGATCGGCTCAACTCCGCTCTGGTTGGCAGCTCGATTTGCCGAGCCGCAGATTATGCAAGCGCTGATCGATGCGGGTGCTGATGTCAATACGACCAATCAAGTCGTCTACCCTGCACAACGTCTTGGTGAGAACTTCATTGTTGACGAAGGTGAGATCTCTCTATTAATGGCGGCAGTGGGCATGGGTCATAGGCGTTTGCGTGTTAGTTGGTGGACCCCTGAGCGCAGGGCAGGGCAACTGCAGAAAGATCGCGAGGGATTTGTTCTTGAAGCAGCAACAATCGCGCTGCAGGCCGGGGTCGACAGCGGTCTGCGCAATGCGGACGGTCAGACGGCGCTCGCCTTTGCTCGAGAGCGCCGCTATCAATCGGTGGTGGGTTTGCTCGAAACAACAGGCGCTGAAGAGTAGCTGCTGAGCAGTTGTAACAGCCATGATTTACCGTTGGCGCAATTTGGCGCATATTCTTCGCCATTGTGTTTCTACTCCCTATCGTAGTTTTCGTTATCTGCTCTTCGTTTTCATCTTTCTGGCTCTTGAAGTCACTCTGTTACTCTTCGTGAGAGTGCTGCAACTGCTCGACCATTTGCTGTTTCCTGGATTCAAACATCTTCGTGTGCGTGAATACCGGTCGATACCCATCTACTCATGCACGAAGTTTTACAGAAGTCATATCGAATATGGAAAAAGCAGGTAGCTTATAGTTTCAGGCTGAACACAACTTCCTGGTTAAACTGTATCCACTCATTTGTAAAGTTTTCTTATAGCCCCAAACGTAGTGAAGGCAACGTTCTGGCATGACTTGGCAATGTTACTGCCGGTAAGCGAAATGCTCGTACCTCCCGGTTCGGCCGACTAATCCCGTAGATTATCCGTTCAGTGGACGACTTATCCCAGGCAAAAGCTTGTCCTTCCAGATCAATGGCAATAGTCGCGATGTGCACCAACTTTGGACCCATCGCGGGCGCGCCGAGCACATACATTTCAGGTCTATCATGGCCTGTTAGGTAGAGCAGTCCGTCAGGACCAAGTGCGCCACCGGAAGCTGCATGAGGTTGCATGCGGTCAATGACTGACTCAGGAAGCATCCAGCCTCCGGTTCGCCGCCATTGATTGTCATAACGAATGATGGAGGCAAAAGAATGATCTTTATAATCAAGCCCACCATTTTCATCATAGTGAGCAAAGCCCGCAATCCACCCTTCCCCCAAACGATCAAACCAGGTTAATGAGCCTTCTTCCAATACTCCGAAGCTGTAGCTTTGCACATGTTGCATATCACCAGTGCTGAATACTTCGATAGAACTTGCCATGGGCACTTCGGGGAAGTTGGAATTAGCACAAAACAATTTCTCATCATCCACATAACAACTGTTTAGGTGTCGGACGGGTCCTCCTCTTGGGCTAAGGAACCGAGCAAGCAACTGCCCGCTGTTCTTTTCATACTTTCCAATAACTGTATTTACAATGGCATAAAAATGCTGACTATCGGCTGCAGCCCCTTGTCCAGCTTCTGCTGCTGGGTAGCGACCTACTTCTTCGGCAACATAGGACTGCACGGTGGGTGCTTGCCATTGAGGTAGCTCCAGCCGTTGTGCTAACGCTTGTTGCATAACTGTTAAGGTCAGGCCGAGAAGAACTAGTTTGTTGAGATTCATGTTTTAGCCCCAGCGTAATGGTGATTGCTTGCCAACCTTACTCCAATTTTATTGCATTGTTTAGACAGGGCTGGGCAACGCAAGCTGGAAATACTGGGTAGGCTGGCGTAGTCTTGCGACAACTCTATCAAAGTTGAGATTTTTGCTATCGAAAACACCAGCTATCACATAGACAGCACTGATCGCATCACCTGGGTAGGAGAACGGTGGGATGGTTTTGCTGAGGAAAACAAAGCGCCTGAGCTGGCACAACAGGGAGTCATTGGACGCTCATTGTTTGAATTCGTAGCCGATCCGGGTAATCGCCATATTTATACCCTGCTAATGAATCGAGTGCGAGAGACCGGTCGCAGTGTGAACTTCTCATTCCGCTGTGATGCGCCCGATTTGCGTCGGTTCATGCAGATGGAGATCGGTGCATTGAGCAATGGTGGGCTGGCTTTTGTAAGCCGCACGGTGCGGGAGGAGACACGCAAGTCGATTGCGCTATTGGATTCAGAGTCACCGAGGTCAGATGAGCTGCTGGGAATCTGCAGCTGGTGTAAGAAAGTGCGGCTCGATGAAGCAGACGAATGGGTCGAAGTGGAGGATGCGATTAAACATCTCAACTTGTTTGAGTCCACGTTGCTGCCCCAACTCTCACACGGAGTCTGCCCCGAATGTTATGAGAGCGCCCTGAAGGCAGAAGGAGTATGAAGTGTGGAACCTCTGTTATGCGATTCTCTCGTCAGTTGAAACCCGGCTTTTTTGAGAGACATCTGCCGGCAGGATCAATCTGAATACAGATCCGCTTCCAGCTTCGCTATCCACTAATATATCACCTCCTAGTATTTCGCTATGTTTTTTCACCAAGGATAAACCCAGGCCCAGACCACCATGTTCACGGGTATTGGAATTGTCTGCTTGTTCGAAAGGTTCAAACAGAGTAGGGATTTGCCCGGTTTCGATGCCGGTGCCCGTGTCAGAAACAGCAAACTCTAGTTGATCAAAGTCGGATTCCACCACGCGCTTTGCACTCAAACTCACTCTGCCAGACTTGGTGAATTTGGCCGCATTGTCGAGTAAGTGCATTAACAGATCAGTAAGTTTGTTCGGATCAGTCTCAATCTCACCGATGTCTTCCTGACATTCCACCAGCAGATGATTATTGTTCGTTTTCATCTTTGGTTCAATTGCCTTGGCGATCTCCTGAAACAATGAATCTATAGCCACGATACGAGACTCACAGGTTTGTTCAGTGTCCAGTGCCTTCGTAAAGTTGACGATATCGGTAATCGTTTTCAACAACTGCTCACCGGCGTTATGGACCTTGTTTAGAAGTTCCAGTTGCGATGTGTCATTGTTGGGAGAAGTTTTTTCGATTAACAATTCACTATAACTAACGATAGCGGTAAGGGGTGTGCGTAATTCATGGCTCATATTGGAGAGAAATTGTGACTTCGCCTCGTTAGCTGCTTCTGCTTTCTGGTTAGCAGATATCAGGAACCGTTCAGTGTTTTTTGCTTCTGTTACATCGCGACTAGAGATAACGACGCCCACAACACGGTTGTTCTCATCCTTGTGAGGGTCAAACAACATCTCGAAACATCTAGGTTCTAATCCATGAAGACTATCCCAGGATTCAGTTTGCAAGCGCTCTCCCTTTAGACAAGAGTCCAACAAGGGTTTCATTTTTTTGTTGAAGAATCTCTTGCCATGCACTTCCTGAATATGGTGACCGATAACCTGTTCTTGTGTTCTCCCAATGGTCTTCAGGTAGCTCTGATTTGCAGCCTGAAACACGTAGTTTCTATCCACAAAAATCATTAGCTCTCGCGTGGTCGAAATAATATGCCCAAATATTCGCAGATCATGGCCCTGTTCTTTGACCTCCCTTTCCAGCGCAGTCTTGCGGAGCAACAGGGAATGCTCAGTTAATTTACGTTCCGTGATGTCTCTGGCGATTTTTGAAATTGCAACGACTTTACCTGAGTCATCGAAAATGGGGGAGCAAGTGACAGAGATTGGAAATAATGAACCGTCTTTTCGTTGCCGGACAGTTTCGAAATGCTCTACTCGATTTCCAGACGAGATTTGCTCAATAATGCTCTTTTCTTCATCGGCAAGCATTGGTGGAAAAAGTATCAGTATAGACTTTCCAATAACTTCTTCAGCTTTGTAACCGAACATCTTCTCAGCCCCGAAATTCCAGCTGGTAATTATGCTGTCCAATGTTTTGCTGATGATGGCGTCATCTGACGTTTCAATGATTGCCCTGAAGCGAGCCCGCTCCTCTTCTGCTTCTTTTCGATCACTAATGTCTTTGATGGTGCATATACATTTGGGTTGTCCCTGAACAGTTACTTCAATAATTGAAAGATCCACCGGTAACTGACTTCCATCTGCTTTAACAATCTCAACGTCGCGCAAGAATGACCGTTTGTTGTTGGCGTCGCGATTGTCGAAGGGAAATCCTTGTAACAAGGGAATAAAACTGCTGATGGATTGTTTGACAACTCCTTCTTGAGTGCAGCCAAACAAGCTTTCTGCAGCCCGATTAGTTGATTCTACTGCCCCGAATTTGTTAACGGTAATGATTCCATCGGAAGTATTGTCAACTAAGGCGCCTAGATACGACTGGTGATCTTCAAGCAGTTGGGTTCTGTCTGATTGCGTAAACGCTTCCAATTGTAGTTGGACCAGTTTGCTGAGATCCCGCAACATCTCCAATTGACTGTCTGTCAATTCCCGGGGTTTGGTGTCAACTATGCAAAGTGCACCGATCGGAAAACCCGAAGCTGTTGTTAGCGGTGATCCTGCATACATTCTTACGCCTGGTTCTCCAGTAACGAGGGGATTGTCTGCAAAACGTTCGTCTTCCAGTGTGTCTGGAATGTAGAAAATATTGGACTGAAGAATGGTGTGACCACAAAAAGAGATGCTTCTATCTGTTTCGCAAGAATCTAGACCATATTTAGATTTAAACCACTGTCTGTCCTTGTCAACCAGGCTTACGAGCGAAATAGGAACATCGAAAAGATGAGCTGTTAGGCGCGTGATGCAATCGAAGCGCTCTTCGGGCTCACTGTCGAGCAAGCTTAAGCGTGCAAGTTCGGTAAGCCGTTCCTGCTCATTTTCGGGGAAGGGTGTGATTAGCATTATATTTTACTTCGCTCTGACTTTTGGGTGCGCGAAAGACTGAGGTTTTGACCAAAAAACAAAACGATCAAATTAAGTGACTGGATATTACGACAGGGAATGGAATAACTTTAGTTATATGGTTGCTGGGGGTTTTAGTCGGAACCAAAATACAGGGAGGGTAGTAAGTGTAGAAAGAAAAGGTGGAATTGAAAGTAACTGGAGGCCGCGGTTAAGTGCTGACAGACAGCCAGTGAGACTATCCCTAGTTCGGCCTAGGAGCTTCGAGCTATTGCCCAAGAATTTCTATTTCAATCTCTTGATAATCCCGAAGCAGGGGCTCCATGATTCGTTGAAATTCTCCTGACTCCACAACTTTTTGATAGGCCCATTCGAGTCTGTCGACGACTAATCTACTGGTTTCTTTGCTGACTGAAATGTACATACTGTCGGCCATTTCTTCTAATCTTATGACGCCAACCAAATCGTTTTCATTGAAACCATTTCCACGCACAAACATTCCCGCATGTAGCTTGGTGTACGGAAACAAATCGATACGGCCTCTCTGTAGCATAACTATGTTGAGCGAGGGGTCTCGTACATACACTAGGTTATTAAACTCCTTGGTCTCCAGATAGTTTCCAACAACGTCTGCACGAATTACCCCAACTCGCGAATTCTTCGCTTCCTCAAGCGTTCGGGGCAGAAACTCCAGATTCTCCTTTAGACCATAGAGGTAATAATCCAGTGGTAAAGTCTTACCAATCCAGTGGTACTTATGTTCCCTATCTTGAGACCTTGCCATGGAATAAACCATGACATTGGCTGAGTTATCGATTGCGTGAACAGCTCTGGCCCAGGGAACTAAGGAGATATCATAGTCATATCCAGCTTCATGCATTACCGCTCTCACCAAGTTTGTGACATGTCCAGTGACTGGCCCTTCATCCGAGTCATTTGCTATGTAACTGTTTGGCTCGGAAAGCTCAGTGTAGATCTGAATAAACACGTCATCTTCAGCGCTACTCAAATACGATGACAGGGTTATAACACTTGAAATAAGGGTTTGTAGAACTCTCTTCATAATGCTTTGGGCTACAGTTTCGAAATAGACGACAGATACCCGTTAATACTAAGATTCAATTTAATATAATTTATACTGACTTTATTTGTCCTATATCATAACAGTTTGTGACAATCAAAACTGATTGCAATAGTTTTACCTTGTTAGAGTTCTTAAAGAAAAGACTAGCTCTCCGGCTGGCAAGCTACACCATACTTATGGCAATCGTGGTGGGTGCCTTAGTGGCTGCCTGGGAAGTATCTAGGGATTTCTCTAGGTCTACAGGTGAGATTGTGTCTACTGCAGAACAACTGCTCGAGCTCACCCTGGATGCGGCTCAAGAAACTGTATATCAACTTGACGTCGCGCAGGCAGAAAACTTAATAAGCGGATTGATGCAGCATGAATTGTTTGTGCAAGCTGCGTTGATTGATGAGTTGGGGCAAGTGTTAGCAGTTTCGCAGCGAACCCCACAAGAATTTAGTGGTGTGATGGGCTTTCTGGATATACCCATGACTGAATTCGAGTATGATTTGCCGCTCTCTGAAGCGGGTGACGTTTCGGGCAAATTAATTGCGACTCTGGATGTAAAAGCCGGGCTCACTCCGTTCGTAGAATTGTCCATTGCCGTGGCAATTGGTTTGATGTTTGAAGCGCTGGTGGTTGCGATTCTCATCTTCCTGGTGGTGGTTGTTACTGTCACTAACCCTATCGGAAATTTGGCCCGCAGGTTAACCAATATTGAGCCCGGCTCTGGAGAGAGGCTGGACCTGGACAAGTATCATGGGCGCGATGAGATCGGGCATTTAATCGGTTCGGCAAATCGCTACCTGGACACAGCATCTCGGTATCAGTCGGAGCTCGAGCAAAGCAAGCAGATTCTGCAAGACACATTGAATAGTCTTCTGGAGGGCGTGATCACCGCCGATGAGCAAGGTGCCATCATTTCTATCAATTCGGCAGGTCAGCAAATGTTCGGCTACTCTGCTGACCAGGCGATAGGTTTGGACTTGCAACGACTGTTCGAAAAAAAACCAGCCTCGCATAGCCGCGACGGCATTAATAGCGCCATAGCAGGTAAGAATGCTGGCTTAAGGGCGACTGGTATTAAAGCGTCTGGCGAATCTTTTCCAGTGGAGTTGGCGACCTCAGAGATTCGCTACCCGGAAGGAACCTACCGTTTGTGGACGATTCGGGATGTATCCGAACATGTTCAATTGGAACGGGAGCGGTTAAAGCTCGAAGACAAGCTACGACATTCGCAAAAAATGGAGGCCATGGGCACACTCGCAGGTGGTATAGCACATGACTTTAACAATATCTTAGGCGGGGTTGCTGGATTCACTGAGCTCGCAATCCTGGAGTCAGAGAAAGACAGTTCGATCCAAGGACATCTCTCGAATGTTCTTGCGGGCACCGAAAAAGCAGCTCAGCTGGTTAAGCGTATTCTGGCCTTTAGTCGCAAGCAAGCGGAAGAAAAAGCCGACATTAACCTGGTACATACGGTAAATGAGTGTCTGGCGCTGATCAAGCAAACCATCCCGTCAACAATCAAATTGGAAGCCGAGTTTGATGCCGATAAGTTCATCGTATATGCCAGCGAATCAATGATGTTACAGGTACTGATGAACTTGTATACCAACGCGGCGAGCGCTATTGGCGATGCTCCTGGGAGCATTCACCTGAAGATGGAGCTTACAGACTCCGCTAACGAAGCTATGCTGAATATTTTCGACCAAGTCTCGGGTAGATTGCATATTGACAGGCAGTACTTGAGGATTTCAATTCAAGACTCTGGTCCAGGAATACCTGCAGAAATATTGCACAGAATTTTCGAGCCCTACTTTACAACCAAGGAGTTAGGCGCGGGAACGGGCATGGGGCTGGCGATGGTTCATTCTATCGTAGAGGCCCACGACGGATTCGTGCAAGCCGAAAACTGTGCGACAGGTGGTGCACTTTTTTCAATATTTCTGCCTTTAGCAACCAGCCAGTCAGAGATGGCTGAAGATTTCATCGAAGATGTACAAAACAACAGTGATTGCCCCGTTGGTAAGGAGCGAATTCTGGTAGTGGATGACAACGAAATGTTGACTGAATTATTCAGCAAGGCCCTGAGTCGTTTCGGCTATGAAGTAGTCGTCAGCAACAATGGCGACCACGCACTAAGTGAGTTCTCCAAGTCCGATAGCCACTTTGATCTCGTGATCAGTGATCAGACGATGCCAGGGATGAATGGCGACAAGTTGTTTTCAAAGATTCATGCTCTCAAACCCAGTCAACGCACTATCTTGTGTACGGGATTCAGCAATTCCATATCCCGAGAGCAGGCAGAGGCACAAGGAATAAAGCGCTATTTGCAGAAACCAGTTGCCGTTAGCTCAATGTGCCAAGTCGTTAGAGAAGTTTTGGATGAACCTGTGTAACTAAAAAGAGAAATGCAGGCTTAAGGAGTTTTCAGAATCCGTGTGGGCATGACTCTTCAGAACTAATCAATCTATCAACTGGCGCGAGAAGCAGAGGTGTTTACAGTTCAGCCAAAGCGCTACTGAGAGTATCAACATGATCAAGAGCCTCAATTCGAAAAAGAACTAAGGAAATCTCTAGGTTCTTCTCTTCACGTAGATCATTAGTGATAGAAAAACTATCACTCTTTTAAAGATATCATTGCGACACTATTAGCTAGTGAATATAGTATGCAGCGCGCAGTAAATCAGGTTCTCCTGTCACTTTTTTGACACTTCGGTTTGTGCTTCATAGAACGACCGTTTGGGTACTGGTTTGCTTGGGGTGATAATTACTCGTGTAGTAATTCGAAGAGTTAACAGAGAATAATTGCAGTCAGTCACTACTCATGCATGATCCGGAACCAGATGAAATATCGAATACATTAACGCTGCCAGCTCCTTCTCGCCGATTGCAATGCTTATTGGAAACGGTCGTCGACGATATCCGGCACGGAGTGGTTAAGCAACAATTGGCTATTGTCAGCAATCAGGTGCCTCTGGCACTTTCCATCTCTCTTATAGCTTGCATTACGTTAGTGGCGTACTCCTACGCCTACTATCCATCGACTAACGTTCAGGTTTGGGGGGCTATCAACTTTGCAGTCACACTCCTCGCTGGATTCAGGCATATGTTGGCGGCCAGGCGTAGGGAGCGTCCCAGATTGGACGGGAGTTTACAAAGAACCTACAGAGGGCTGATAAAGGCCTGCGTCCAGGTGTTGACCCTTGGGAGTATTTGGGGGGTTCTGGTCTACCTAATCCCGAGCACAGATCATCTATTGAGCATGGCAATATTATTTGTGCTTGGAGGTACGGCCGCTGGCGGTGCAATACTCCTCGCTGCAATTCCTCTGCTCTCATTACTGTGGATCACTTCTAGCCTGCTGCCCGCCGTGATCTATCTTGCGACTACTGGACAAGAGGCGTTTCCAGGAATCGTTTGGATCTGGCTGGTCTACCTGGTTGTGATTGCTACTCTCTCTGTGCTTATGCACAGTGTAATGAATTCATTAAGGCAAACTGATCAACTTAACATTCGTCTGGAAGGGGCAAGAGTAAACAATGCAATCGCTGCGAGTGTAAACCAGGCGGAGTCCCTGGATGAGGCGATTCAGAACTGTCTGCAACTCATCATTGACTATTCAGAATGGGCCTTGGGCCATATGCGAGTAGTGGATTCTCAATCAGCCGAGCTGGTGCTGAAGAGCAAAACTATCTGGGCTGAGCGAGAGCCCGGTGAATATGCTGCGTTCACTATGGATCACCAGAATAGACTACAGTCTCCGGGTGACTATCCAGAAGAACTATCCAGCGATTTGCCAATCGTCGTTGATTTTCAAGAAGCAGCGCAGGATGAGAATCGTGCCCCCACGCTAGCCTGGATGCATAGTTGCAAGCAGGCTGGTCTGAAGCGCTGTCTGGTAGCGCCCATTTCTATCGGTAGTCAGGTGCAAGCGGTTGTTGAGTTATTTGATGATAGTTCAGGGCCTGTTTCTCAAGAGTTATTCGAGAAAGCCATGCTTGTCAGTATGCAACTGGGACGAGCTATAGAGCGACGCAATCTTGCCAGACAGACCCAATTCTTGTCAGCGGTGCTGAAGAATATTGAGGATGAAATAGTCGCTTGTGACGCGGATGGCTACTTGTTTTACAACAACGATCCAGATTCGATTACCAACCCAAATATCAGCATTCGTCCAATACCGGTATCAGAGTGGACCAGCCGATTTGAGCTGTTTCACAGTGACGGCAAAACGCGATTGAAACTGGATGAGATGCCTCTCTATCAGGCCTGGTTAGGACAGGAAGTTCGAGATTTCGACATGGTAAACGTGGTTGATGGAGTGGCAAAACGCTTCCTGGTGTCTGGACAACCGATCTATGACGCGCATGGGGAGTCCATGGGGGGCATGGTGTCGATGCACAATGTTTCCGATATGCGTCGATTGGAGAATCAACTGGCTCACGCTCGAAAAATGGAGATGATGGGGCAACTGGCGGGCGGGGTAGCGCATGACTTTAACAATGTTCTGATGGTTGCCAGAGGAAATCTTGAGTTGCTCGAGATGGAAGCGAATCCGGGCAGTGAGTCAGCAGGGCTAATCAGAAATATAGCGGCTGCCATGGATGATGCAGCAAATTTGACGAATCAACTGTTGTCTGTATCTCGCCGCCAGAAGCTTAACTCTCAGGTGATTGATATAGCAGGTTTGGTGCATGACACTGCCGAAATGCTGGCGCGAACACTGGGAACCAATGTAAGAATTAAGGTGGGGATGGACGACAATTTATGGCCTGTCAAAATCGACGTTGAGCAGCTAAAGATGGCCTTGATGAACATCTTGATAAACGCCCGCGATGCTATGGAAGGTGTTGGTCGCATTTCCATTTCAGCTTGCAATACTATTATTGGAGCGAATCTGGCAAGAATGCATGAGTTATCTGTAGGCGACTATGTTTGTTTGTCAATTAAAGACAGTGGTCCTGGAATTTTTCAGGAAGATATACAGCGAATATTTGAGCCATTCTTCACAACCAAAAAAGAGTCCAAGGGTACTGGGCTCGGTCTAAGTATCGTTCACGGATTTCTAAAACAATCAGATGGCGCAATCGTCGCGAGGAATAACTCCGAAGGAGGCGCCTGTTTTAGTCTCTACATACCGCGCTTTAATGGGTTACCTCAGGATATCCAGCAAAGTAATCAACTCGATAACACGGAATCCCGACACGATGAAGTGGAGAAGAAGGAAGAGAAGCTCAGGATACTGGTAGTGGAAGACAAGCGGCCGCTATTGGATCTAATCGAGCGTGTATTAAGCAAAAACGGATTCGGGGTCTACAAGGCGGAAGATGAGGAAGCGTTTAGATCAGAACTAAAGACGCACGGTCCGTTTGATCTACTGTTATCAGACATCATGCTACAAGGCTCCTGCAATGGTTTTGATCTGGCAAGCGAAATGAAGGAGTGCTATCCAAACTGTCAGATGATGTTTATGACTGGATATGTAGATCCCGCCAATCTGGCTATGGCTTCAGAATGGAGCGAATCCCAAGTTCTAAAGAAACCCTTCAAGCTGGATAACTTGCTGCGAGAAATAAACTTCTTGATGAGCAACAGGAAGTCGAAATTCGTGGCATGAGAGTTACGTACTGGAATCATTCGGAAAATAAAGTTTTTGGTATTTCTGGCGTAGTTAGTCTGAAACACTTGCCGAAGGGTTGTGAACTGAATCTTTTGGGAGACACAGCGGCGTATAAAATTGTTAGCTGTCTGTGCTCAATGGGTCAGGGAGCTAAGTTTCCCTATTGCAAATATGCACAAGTCTGCTAACAAGATGATTTCCTCTCTCATAGATTTTTTTGTCTACAGGGGCGATGAGCGAATACCTGCTATCAGTGCATTTAGAGCGAAAGTACTGGTATTGTCCTCACTTTTTACAGCAGTGTTTCTCATTCCATTCTTGTTCCTGCGAGTCAGTTGGGAAGGAATCGCCGATATAAAAAACTGTGTTCTGTGGACGGCCCTGTTCATATTGGTGACAGCGCCCTTTATCTACAAAAAAACTCGATCAATCCGAGGTGTAGGCATTTATGTAAACTTCGGCTCCACTCTCGTTGCGATGACCTATGCATTTCTGGATGGTGGTTTCTATTCGACGGCATTACATTGGTATCCTATTTTACCTTTGTTCGCTGTATTTTATTCAGGTGTGCGCTACGGGCTGGTTATTGCTGCCATTCTTTTCGTCAATGTTGTCTTCTTATACTACGCTCACGTAGCCGGTTTTATTCCTCCAATAACAATAAGCGAGGAAAGCATGACTCTGCTTCATTTCATCAGCATTGTATCGGTTGCTGCCATTGTGCTGACCCTGGCTTGTCTTTATTTGTTCGGTCAGCAAACTATCCAGAAAGAGCTGGTGTTGGCTAACAGCGCAAAAAATGACTTCCTATCGGGTGTCTCTCATGAGCTAAGGACACCTCTTAATTCGATTCTGGGGTTTTCTGACGTATTGACTCGTGGCTACGTTGGCGATCTCAATGAAAAACAGGTCGAGTACGTAGGGTATATCAATCTTTGCGGAGATCATCTACTGGCTCTAGTCGATGGATTATTGGATATAGCAAAGATTGAGTCAGGAAAATTTGAGCTTGAATTAAAACCAGTTTGTTTGCCAGAGTTGTTCGCCTCAGTACTTCATATCTATCGGAGTAAGGCTGAAGAAAAACAGACTAAGGCTTCGTTCACCGTAGATGATTGCATCGCTGAGTATCATTTTAACGTGGACGAAATCAAATTGACTCAAGTGATAATAAACCTGGTAGGCAACGCCATTAAGTTTTCACCGCCTGAAAGCACAGTGCTGATAGATGCAAGGTATGAAAAAGGCTCCGTCGTTATCGAAGTGATCGATAATGGGCCAGGAGTACCAGCTGAATTGCACGACAAGATATTTGATCGTTTTTTCCAAATAAATACAGCTTCAGCAGGAAAAGATCCAGGCGCCGGATTAGGTTTGGCTATTAGTCGATTTTTCATCGAAATGCACAGTGGCAAGCTTTACTTGAGCGAAGCGGATGAAGGTGCAGGAAGTCGGTTTGTTTGCGATATTCCCAGCGACAAATTGCAACCGATAGCAGGTACCAATGACGAATGGCGTGCAGCCAACAACGTTGTAGAAGGAGTCACGGTTTGAATACATCTGTGTTGGTGGTAGAAGATAATAAACTGAATCTCGAATTACTTGTTACCGTGCTCAGTTCCAACGGTTATGAAGTCTTGCCTGCGGAAGGTGCACTTACCGCGGTCGAAATTGCTCAGTCCAGGATACCGGAACTAATCTTGATGGATATTCAGATGCCGGATATAGACGGTTATATGGCTCTTGAGATGCTACGAGAGGATGAGAAAACAGCTAAGATCCCTGTTATTGCTGTTACTGGAAATGCCATGTCCCATGATATCGAGAATGTCAAAAAGAAGGGCTTTGATAATTTTGTCACTAAGCCGTTCAGGATCGCCCACTTGCTCGATGTTGTCAGCCAAACCTTGCAGTCTGCAAATTTTGGTAGCCAAAGAAACCATTGATAATTACTCAAACACGAATATTGGGCGACTAGTTTTGCCTTGATGATCATTTGCCAAACCTTGTGCTTGTAAGAATATGGACCTTCAAAACTCAGCAGAATTCTTAAGTATCTTTTTTATCATTCTGATAAACATGTACGCACTGATAATGGTGCTCACTGAATATCGGCGAGCTAAACAGCAGTTTGTTGCCTACGTCGGTCTCGGGCAGCTAGCCATCCTGGGTTGGCACATTCTTACCTTCTTTCTGATTGCTTCCCCTGGGTCAAATTTGGCACTTGGCTCAGTCAGTGTGCTGGTATTGTGTAGTAGTGTTTGTTTTCTGTTCGCCGCAGCGTTGAGAAGTCAATTCGACGTGATACCTTGGCTCAGGCCGCAACGCGTTGCTGCAATTGTTCTGGCGCTGCTGCTATCTGCAGCTTTTGCCGGCAGTATTTACGACAATCCTGTTTATGGTGTGTTGTGGATTCTGACATCACTCGCGTTTCTGGCTAGTTCCTGGATTACTTTGCACGACAGGAATTTTGATGCACGGCGTCCAGTTGGCGTTTTGCAGTTCCTGATAGCGCCGTGTTACGGGTACGGAATAGTAGTTCTTCTAACTGCGATCCCCGAGCTTGGTGGGCTATTCTATCTCGTTGTCGGCATGATTTTCCCGACCATATGCCTCTTATACGTCCAGGATTCTATGGAAATCTCTTTCAAGGGATTGCAACAGAGTAATGCAATCCATCGCGAGCTGTTTAATAGTGTGCGCGATGTGTTTTTTCGAACGACCCCTGACGGTGTGATTGAAGTAATATCGAATTCTGTCTCCCAATTTGGTTATTTGGCTGAAAATCTGGTTCAAATTTCACTGGAAGCACTCTACGTCAATCCCAAAGAATGTGAGCAGCTGTTGAATGAAGTCTCGGCGCCGGAGATCAAAGAATCCGTGCCGGTTGAAGTGAAAGCGAGTAATGGGGACAGTATAGAGTGTGAGTTGTCTGCGACACCAGTGTTTGATGATGCGGGTCAGCAGATAGCAATTGTTGGCACCATTCGCGATGTTAGTGAGCGTAACCTTTTAGAGAGGCAGTTTCAGGAATCTCAACGCCGAGAAAGCCTTGGCATTCTCGCCGGCGGTATGGCCCATGATTTTAACAATCTACTGCAGGCCATAGTCGGTCGCGTTGATCTCATACTTATGGATTCAGAAAACTCTAACCCTGAGATAAAAGAACATCTGGATGTAGTGCTCGAAGCGGCCAATACCGCAGCACTGCTATGCAAGCATCTTTTGGATTACACCGGAAAGTCGCAGATCTATCCCAAGGCACTAAAGGTTGAACAAGTCGTTGGGGACGTGGTTGAGATGATAAATCCAACAGTCCCAAACAATATTCACCTTCAGTACATAGTCAAACAAGGAGATTTGACGGTGGAATCTGATGTCACGCAGCTCAAGCAAGTGCTATTCAACCTCATAAAGAATGGAATCGAAGCAATCGAAGATTGCGCAAACGGGGGGTCCATAATTGTCAGTCTTGGTTATCGTGACTTAACGGAGCCTACTCTGATAGGAATGGCAAAGCAGAATCGCGAGTTGTTGCCGGGCGAATACGCTTGCATAGAAGTCACAGATACTGGGCCAGGAATCGATCCAGAAATATCCAATCGTATCTTCGATCCCTTTTTCTCGACCAAGCAAAATGGTCACGGTTTAGGTCTCTCTTCAATCGCTGGCATACTCAGGTCTCACGGTGCTGGAATTGAGGTGCAGTCTGCTTTGGGAAGAGGTTCTACATTCCGGGTCTTACTGCCGCTCTCCGATCGTAGTGACAATGAGGTGCAGGATGTTGTTCCTTCAGTAGTCGTTGGGCACAACAAAACCATACTGTTAGTCGATGATGAGCAGAACCTTAGAGAAGCTGCATCGCGTGTATTGCAGGCTCATGGTTATCAGGTCCTGCAAGCCGCAGATGGTCATCAGGCCGTGGAACTATTCCGCAGTAATCTGGAATCGATCTCTGCCGTATTAATGGATATCAAGATGCCAAATAAAGACGGAATTGAAGCAGCGCGTGAAATCCGGAGCATTCGACCCGGGTTCCCAATAATATTGACTTCAGGCTACCTGAGTGTGGCCGATAGGCTTACGTCATCTGAAGCTGTGAGCTTGCGATTTCTCAGCAAGCCCTATCAGAGCGCCAAGCTCTTGAGAAGTATTGATAGTATTGTTACTAACTCTGCGACGGTTTGAGGCGATGTATGTCAGTCGCAAGATGTTTTGCTATCTATCGATTCTGCAATTACCGCAAATTTCGTGACATTACAAATTCTTGCCCGGATAAAACACTCGGATTAGACTTTAGAGCAATGCTGAATGAACAACATATCCATGCGTTATACACTGCCCTTTAAATCTGGAAAACTCCCTACAAATAATCTGTTGATGGTTCATCGAAATGTCTTCCCCCGAAAAACCCACTGAATTGAAATCACCAAGCGCACTGAACAGCAATGACGAAGCACTTGACAGCCTTGGCATTGTGGTTGGTGAGATTGCCCATGAGTTCAACAACGTGCTATCACTCATTTTTGGTTATGTCGAGATGGCGCTAAGCGAACTCCCTGAGGGTGAGCGTGCGCGCTCCGATCTTGAGCATGTGCTGGCAACCAGGGATCACGCCCGGGATTTTGTGTCACGCATTCTTACCTTCAGCAAGAGCACGAAATTGCAACGAAAACCAATAGAGGTTGAAGGTTTGCTTTCCAAAGCTATTCAGTTTATTCAGGAGAGACTGCCGCAGAATATAAAACTAACGACAAGTCTGCAGCCTGACGATGGTCGTCAGATTACCAGCAATCAGATGGAAATATTCAAATTAGTTAACAATATCTGCTCGAATAGCGTTCAGGCGATGCCAGAGGATGGTGGCGAAATCATGGTAAGCCTTGATTACATCAATCCAGGTTCAGAATATCACCAACAACACTCTGGTTTGCCGGCAAAGTCGTTTGCAAGAATTACTATCCAGGATGATGGTTGCGGTATGGCCATTGATACTCTGGAAAAAATGTATACACCGTTTTTCACAACGGCTCGTGGTGATGGTGGCGGAAAAAGAAGAGCCGGTCTGGGTTTAACGACCGTATCGAACATTGTTAGTTCACACGATGGCTATATATTTGTCGATTCCGCACCGAATATCGGGACAAAGATGGAAATTTGTCTCCCGTTGGTAGATTCCAGTGGTAAAGATCAGGGCCTGGTATCAGGAGATGCAGCCAGCAAGTCCCGGGTTGTAAATATCTTATTGGTTGACGATGAACCGCCAATCTTAACTATGACTGAAAAGATGCTAAGCCAACACGGCTACTCGGTGAATAGTTTCTCGGATGGGAATGCGGCGCTGGAACACTTCAGGCAGCATCCGCATGAGTTTGACCTCATTATTACTGATCTCGTTATGCCGAGCATTAGCGGGACTGAACTCGCTGAAAAACTATCTGCAGTAAACCCTAATGTCCCTGTAGTGCTCACAACTGGCTTTAGCGAAAACATTTCCGACACTGCGTGCCGGCGATGGGGGATTAATGCCGTTATCAACAAACCGTTCACTATGAATGACTTATTGAATACGATAGAAAATCAATACTAGAAGTGCAATCAGATTTCTGTCTACGCCATTAAGAGTCTATTCAGTTCCTGTAGGCCCGCAGCGCGAATCACTGGCATTTCTGCGCAGGCCTCTTTAAGTACATGTGATGAGGTATTTACAATCACTTTGTACTCAGCCTCTCGTCTTTGAAGTAAAGGAATTCATTGTATCGTCGTAATACGAAGAGAAGTTGTATCTCTCAGTATTCTGACAATGTCTGTATTCTATCCACCTCTGATTCAAGGCCTGGAGCCAATGAGTGGCTCACCCCCAGTGAGTGAGTTTGATTCGTGGGGTCGACTGTTAGATCTATTGGATGTTGCCGTCGCTTTGTTGGATGAAAGATTCTTTCTGCTGTATCGGAATGTCTATTGGGAACAATTGATCTCCAGACAAGAAATACCCAAGCCTGGCCAACCGATCTATTCCGGTAGCAACCTAAGTCAGAAAGAACTCTTACGCATTAACCGCGAAATGGTGAGTAACGGTCAATGGCAGGGAGTCATAACCTTAAATGACAGACCATTGTCAGCGAGAATCTTTCGATTTACAGATTTCGCATCAGAGGCTGGGGATCTCTCAAACGTGGCGTTTCTCATAACTGTGCAACCAGCAATCGATACTACAGCCCGAATGGCTGAAGCAAGCAATACTGCTCAGCAAAGAGATGCAATAGCTAGTCAGAAAATAGACATTTTGTCGCAAACCAGTCATGAGCTAAGAACACCTCTCAATGCAATTCTTGGCTTCGCACAACTGCTGGCAGCGGGCACTGACCTCTCCGTTGAACAACAGGACTATGTCCAGGAAATCAACTCGGCAAGCGCCTACTTGCTGAAATTAGTTAACAGGTTATTGTCTTTTTCCAAGACAAATCATGAGTATTCAGATCTAAAGCTGGCACAGGAGAACTTCAGATTTTCAGAGTTAGTTTCTGAATGTCAGTCGCTAGTTGAACCTCTCGCAACCAAGGCTGGCGTAAAAATACACTTCCATGGCGAAGACTCACCTTTGATGCTCGATAGGGTTCGGCTAAAACAAGTAATGCTCAACCTATTGTCTAATGCCATTAAGTACAACCGTGTGTCTGGAGAGGTAGTAGTACGTAGTTTTGTCGCTAAAAATTCCGTGACGCATATAGAGGTACAGGATACAGGAAAGGGCATCGCCAACTCCGTGATAGATACTATATTCAACCCGTTTGAGCGCTTAGGTGTTAAAGACGAGAAGGTTGAAGGAACAGGTATTGGACTGATGATAACCCGACGTCTGGTAGATTTGATGGGAGGTACAGTGAGTGTAGTGAGCGAGCCGGAGTCCGGGAGCGTGTTTTCCCTTGAGTTTCCCGACAGTCCAGCGACAACTACTACGCTCGATGGTTCAGGCGCAGCCGTGGTCTGGGTTGGTCAGTCATCCACTGCCTCTTCATTTGTGCAACGCTTGAGTCAATTGCGCCCCGGACTGACCTTTTTGCAAACGGAATCAGTATGTTTGCATGATGAGGAGCGGTCTGAAGTGCTATCGACAAAACGCATTTTGGTGTTAATTGACGCCAGTGATTCTCAGTCATTGAATAAAGCCTATTTGCCAAACCCGGAATTCATGGTGAGTAACCACTTTCTGGTTTCGACGCAACAGGATTTTCACCAGTACAAAGAGCTGTATCCTGAACTAGCTATCGGGAATCTAAGAATCCCGATCTCTCCTGTCGAGTTCCTTTCTCTGGTCGATCGTCATCTGGCTGGATGACGGAGTCGCACAACACTCCTGGATACCCTCCTTGCTTCAATAAAAATCGATGCGGCACTCAAGGCTTCCTCGCAAGCTGTCGTAGTAGATCTATACCTAGAAATAGTGGATTAGTTGTCATGAGCAGCGATTACAGAGGCACAGTTGATCTGTCTTGGGTAAATAGTTCGGAAAATTCCGTCAAATCTAAGATTCTCCAGTTACCCTCTCACTCTGGCCAACAAAATCTTCGTAAAAGCAACTCGTTCTACGGATGGCTGCTTGTGAACGGAGACACAGAGGAGACGCTTGAGATCCAGAAAGAGTGTGCTCTGATGTTACTGGAGGGGGTTTCAGATCAACTACTACTTGACTGTGAAAAGCCTGTCTGCAACGAAGATTCGTCGCCAGGTGACAGCAAGACTGGCGGAGCTGAGAATAAGTCCAAGACTTCAGAAAATCCCTCGCAAAAGACATGTCGAAACATTGATCCCAAGGATATTTACAATGATTGAGCCGATCTATTGGATAGCCATCATGGTTCCAGTGCTAGCTGCAGGATGGCTTTTGAGTTCTCGTAAAGCAATGAATAAAGAACTGAAAGAGGCGCATCAGTTCTCTAAGAACGTAATCCGGGAAAATTCTGAATTAAAAAAATTTCGTCGAGAACTATTCGACTTCGTGCCAGATGGTTTGCTGCTGGTCAATGCCGAAGGCAATATCGTAAACGGCAACGACAAAATCTTTGATTTGTTTGGCTGGAGTATAGATGAACTGATCGGCAAGCCTGTTGAAACCCTGATGCCTGTAGCTGGGAGAAAGGCACATCGCAAGCTGGTTACAAAATTCATATCTGAAAATCGCGAAAGGCTGATGATGCCTGATCAACTGGCTGACAAGATGATGGGGTTGCATAAGAGCAATCGATTGTTTGCCATCGAAATATCTCTTAAGCCAATTGAATACTTAGAACAACAAATGGTAGTCGCGTGTATACGAGATATCTCTGACAGAATTAAAAAAAGTGAAGAGATAAGTCAAGTATTGGTCGCTCTTGATGCGTCTGAAGATGCCATATTTGTATTCGATGCTGACAATTGGGGTTTAACTTATGCCAATGCCGGCGCCACGAGTCAACTGGGATATAGCCGGGATGCTTTTCTTAGTATGAGCGCAAAAGATGTATTGGCTGAAAACGAAGGCACAACGATCTCCAAACTGTTTCGAGAAGCCATGCAGGCGGACGGGAAGACTCTGCACAGGGCGGGATCCTATCGAACCCAGGATGGCGATCTCATTCCTGTGGAAATTGCGACTCGTTATGTAAATGAAACCAAGAATCCCTACATCGTTTGCGTCGGTCGCGATGTATCTGAACGAATGCAGGCGATTGAATCACTCAAAACACACTCAGAGCAGTTGAATAGATTGAACCAGGAACTGGAAGCTGAGCGGCAGAACCTTGAATTTGAGGTACAGGAACGCACCAGTGAGTTGGAAAAGGCCAGACAGAAAGCGGAAGACGCGAATTTAGCTAAATCATCATTTCTCGCCGCGATGAGTCATGAGATTCGAACTCCCATGAACGGCGTAATCGGTATGATTGAGCTGCTATTGATGACAGAACTTGATCAGAATCAGCAGCATCGGGTTACGACTTTACAAGAGTCTGCGTTAAGTTTGTTGACAATCATCGATGAAATTCTGGATTTCTCAAAGATAGAAGCTGGAAAAATAGAATTATCGAATGAGCCGGTAGATTTACCGCACACAATCGATTCTGTACATAGCTCACTGCTGGCAATTGCACAAAGCAAAAACGTGGAGTTGTATTGCTATCGAGATCCGAATCTCTCGCCTGAAATCATTTCGGACGCTCTCCGTCTAAGGCAGATAATTACGAATCTAGTTGGGAACTCCATAAAATTTTCTAGTCGACAGAATCGCAAGGGTAAAGTCTCTATGCGGCTTGAAGTTGACTCCAGATGCGGTTTCAGAATTATCGTCGAAGACAATGGAATCGGGATTGCCAAGGACTCTATCACGTCAATATTTGAACCCTTCAAACAACAAGACGCATCGACGGTTCATCATTTTGGTGGAACGGGTTTGGGTCTTCCAATTACGAAAGCTCTCGTGGAAAAGATGAACGGCAGCATTGAGGTTGAAAGCGAACTTGGAGAGTACACCAAATTTGTAGTGCGACTGCCTGTCGTGACAACTGACGATCCCGGCGAAGTTTCACTGCCAATAAGTCTGACTGGAATTTCGTGCCTACTGTATTGTGATCACAATCAACAGGTTAAGGATTGGGAGCAACTATTAGGCTGTGTTGGTGCAATTGTTACAGTCGCTGAGGATGAGGAAGACTTCGCCACGCGACTTAACTCGAACCCAGATGCCGGCAATAAGCTGCTTGGATTATCCATTGGCGATGAAGTCGATATTGAGAGACTTGTCGCATTATCTAGAGAACCAGAAATCTGTGGATTACAGAAGTTATTGGTTGTTGCCTCGACAGCAGAAGCAGATATCGAAAAAGGAGATGGAATCATGTCTTTTGTTGAGGGAGACTCAAATCAAAACACTGCCTTCGCTCGAGTGCTGGAAGTGCTGGTTGATGAAATACACCTCTTCAAGCAAGCCGATTCAGCGACAACGACACAGAAACAGGAAGAGAGTGAGAGTGACGAAATAAATTTAGTCCACCGACAAGTCCTTATCGCTGAGGATAATGTTATTAATCAGAATGTAATTAGCAACCAATTGGAAACTATTGGATATACATTCGACATTGCGAACGATGGGGAAGAAGCGTTAGAGATGTGGCAATCAAACAGTTACTCCATGCTATTGACAGATTTACATATGCCGCGAATGGATGGTTATACCCTGGCGACCCGGATACGAGAGCAAGAGCAGGGCGGTGCCAGAATGCCGATTGTTGCATACACTGCAAATGCTCTGAAAGGGGAGCGGGAGCGGTGCCTGGACTGTGGTATGGATGAGTATCTGACGAAACCAATTGCCATAAAGGATCTGGAAAAAACACTAAATACCTGGGTTGATGAACGACAGTCCGAGAGTGCCGCCAATGACAACAAGCCAGAGCTGCCAGTTAGAAATGAAAAAACTGTTCACGCTCAATCTGACGACCTGGCAGTTCTCAATGTCGGCGTTCTTGAGTCCTTAGTCGGTGATGACCCAGAAGTTGTAAAGGATTTTCTCGTACAGTTTCGAGATGTAGCTGAGCAATCTGCGCAAGAACTCGAAAGGGCACTTGATGACAGAAGCTGGAACGATGTCGTTGATATCGCACATCGGCTGAAGTCGTCCTCCAGGTCTGTTGGTGCCACGATTCTCGGGGATGCTTGTGCCACAATTGAAGAGTTGGGAAGCAAACATGACGGCGCAAACCTGCAAGAATTGAAATTGAAGTTTGAGGAAGCGCTTTATGACGTTTATCAAGCCTTACCTGTGAACTTGAATCTACCCAACGGATTGAATTCGACAGATTCCAACTCGCCCGGTGTATTCAATTGAAACACGAATCACACTTAGCCAATTGCAAGTATCTGAATTCCGGCTATCGTGGCCTGGGAGGATACTGATGTATCACCAGTTGAAGTCGAATTGTGCAGTATCTTTGTGCTATCACCTTGTGTCTCAGTGCTTAAAGCTGATTATCGACCCTGTAGTTTGTCGCAGGAAGTGCTGCAGAGAAACTGGTTAGCTAGTGAGAACTGGAAATGAGATTGTCACCCATGTTTGACAACTTGACTGTTAGCTTCATCGTAGTCGATGAGCAGGGAACAGTTCGCGAGTTCAATCCAGCAGCGACCAACACATTCGGCTACCCAAGGGATTCTGCAGTAGGTCGCCCGATCGATTCGCTATTGTCTCTTTCTGAAGTATTCGCTTGTGATTCCTCTCCGGGGTCGGCCTCCGACACTGACTCCCATAGCAGCGATTTCAGGGTCGAAGGTGAAGTATATTGCCGTCGCATTGATGGAAGTCGTTTCAAAGGATATCTTTCACATGGGAGTTATGACGAGCATGGCGAACCACTCACGGCTTTGATAGTCCATACTGCATCTCATTCTGCGAAATCAGACTCACGACTCTTGGAAGCGGCCCGTAAGGCCGATCAGGCGTCGAATGCGAAATCAGAATTTCTCGCCAATATGAGCCATGAGATCAGAACACCACTAAACGGGGTCATGGGTATGCTGGAGCTGCTGATGGGAACTACCCTGGACACCCGTCAGGAAAGCTTTGTTAAAACTGCCTATCATTCGGCTACTTCTTTGGTAACCGTAATTGATGCGATCCTGGATTTTTCAAGAATCGAGTCTAATGCCTTGGAAGTGAAACCAATGGCATTCAATGTGCGTGAGGAAATTGAGCACAGTACTACAATTGCAATCCAGGGCAGCAGAGGCAAAGACATTGAAGTATCGTTCAGCCTGGAGCCCGATGTACCCAGCACTGTAAAAGGTGACGTCGGTCACCTGAGACAAGTGTTAGTTAACCTACTTTCAAACTCAGTCAAGTTTACTGAGTCCGGTAGAATCGTCGTGAGTGTATCCCTTGTTGCGAGATCGGATAGTAGTGTTCAACTTTTGTTTGAAGTTGAAGACACGGGGATCGGTATTCCTGATGATAAATTGTCTAACTTGTTTGAACCGTTTACTCAGGGCGATTCTTCCTCGACACGGGAGCACGGTGGTTCAGGTTTGGGGCTCACTATCGCGAAGCGCCTTATTGAGCTAATGAATGGGCAGATTGGGGCGCGTAGCAGGCAGGGGCACGGCACAACATTTTGGTTCACCTTGTGCTTTGAGTCCTTCACAGAAGATAGCAGCAACATTATAGAAAGCAGTAACTGGCTTCCTTCCCCGCAATTGCCTCCTAATCAAGATTCCGATGATCAGGAACCTCTAAACGATAAACGTGTGCTCGTAGTTGATGATGTGGCTGCGAATCGGCGTGTATGCACCGAGATGTTACGTAAACTGGGTGTAGAGGCCGATGTCGCCAGCAATGGCCGTGATGCGCTCGAAGCACTGTCTCTGGGTAGCTATGACCTGGTATTAATGGACTGTCAAATGCCAGTGATGGATGGATACGATGCCACTCGCCAAATCAGACTACTTGAGAACCAGCAGAGTGAAGGCAAGCACCTGCCCGTAATTGCATTGACAGCGCATGCCATGGAAGGAGATCGTGAGGCAACTGTGCATGCTGGAATGGACGACTACCTTACCAAGCCACTAATGCTTTCTGACCTGGAATCAGTCATCGGGCGCTGGCTCGCTTGATCTTACCTGCTCAACTTTCCAGGCAATCAGTTTGGCTCTTAACCCAGGCTTGCCTCTGGCTTGCAGGATCTCACAAGGCCAGGATGACGATCTCCCTTAGTTAACGACGCAACAGCTTTGTAACAGTACGCTGAACTTCTTTAACTTTGATGGGCTTCGTAATGTATGCCTCAAACCCACAATCCATGGCTGACTGAATGGCCTGCGGAGTCGCGTCTGCAGAGATAGCCACTACCGGTATCTGTTCCGTTTCCCGTAAGCCTCTTAGCTTTTCGACTGCTTCGATGCCATTAATGCCAGGTAAGTTTATGTCCATTAGAATACCATCCGGATTATGGGTTCTGGCCAAATCGATACCTGCTTCAGCATTGTGTGCTGTTAGTAGTCTGATATCAAAGGTAGTCAGCTTCGCCAAAATGTGCTTCATCAGGCTTTGATTGTCCGGGTCATCTTCAATATAGAGTAGTTGTCTGTGATTGACATCTTCCACTGAAGTTTTGATCGAAGTCGATGAGGGTTTACCGGATAGTCTTTCAGATTCATCTCGAGCGCCACTTAATGGGATATCGACCCAGAACACGCTTCCTTCTCCCACTTCACTCTCATAACCAATTTCTCCATCCAGCAGTTCTATCACTCTCTTGGCAATTGTTAGGCCGATGCCGGTCCCTTCGATTGGGCCTGTTTCACGACCCAGTCGTTCAAACGGGGTGAAGAGGTTTTTGCGGCGGTGAGGAGGGATGCCAGCACCGGTATCTGCCACGCTAATGCGTAACATGCCGTTGCTGTCGGGGCTGCAGCTAACCGTGACCGTACCACCTTCCTTGTTGTATTTGATGGCATTGCTTAGCAGGTTCAGTAGTAACTGTTTGAGTCTGGTCACATCGCTGGCAAGTGCTGGGGATGGGTTATCTGCACACCGTTGATCAATGATCCGAATATTTCTTTCGCTAGCTCTGAGTTGCACTTGTTCGAGACAGTCGTCGATTACCCGGTCAATTTCAACGTGGTCAATCTTTAAGGACATGCGCCCTTCCTCGATGGTATTGAGCTCCAGCACGTCAGTAACAAGGTTTAGTAGGTGCTCCCCACTGGACAAGATGTGACGAATATGAAGGATCTGCTCTTCAGTCATATTTTTTTCACTGAGTTCCAGCAACTGGGCGAACCCCAGTATGCAGTTGAGGGGTGTCCGCAATTCGTGGCTCATGCTGGCAAGAAATTCGCTCTTTGCGCGACTGGCTTTCTCGGCCTCTTCTTTTGCTGCTTCCAGCTCTTGTTGAGCTTCAGCCGCTTGCTGGTTAGCCAGTACTTGAGAAGTTACATCACTAATGCTGCCTCGATATCCCTGAAACTCTCCTCCGGGGTTAAAGACGGGTATGCCGCTGATACTTACGTATCGCTCTCCCAATTCTCCATGCGAGTGTTTGAACTGCAGGTTTCTGAATAGTCTGCGATTTGTAAGCTCTTCCAAATAAGAGTTCCAGGTTGTTGTATCGGCAACACCTTCCTCAATGGCTCGGCAAGTGAGAGCGGTGAACACAGAGGCTGCACTTCCGTTATCAACAAGAAATGAATTCTCAATATTGCAAAACTCCAGATCAGCATTGGTCTCCCATATACCATCAGCAAGGGTGCTGGCGATATCGCGAAATCTTTCTTCGCTTAATTTAAGGGCGATTTCGAATTCCCTGCGTTGGTCTATTTCGATCTGGAGTTGCTTTGTACGTTCTTTGACACGCCTTTCAAGATCTTGTTGGGCTATTCGCAACTGTTTTTCATATTCTCTATGCTCGGTTAAGTCGCGAGATATAGTAACCACAACCCAATGCCCATCCAGGTTTAAGGCGCTGGCTTTTACTTCGATAATAAATTGCCTTCCTGATTTCGATGTCAGTTCGAACTCCGAGAAGAAGCCTTTTGGTCCAGCAGCAATCGCTTCATCGATGAGATTTCTGACCACCTTGGGGCTAACATTCAGGATGTTTTCTGGACCAAGCTCCATGAACTCTTCGTTGCAATAACCAGAGCCATTTTGCGCTGCCTTGTTGGCGTAAATAAATCGTAGAGTTTCGGCATCGACAATTGTTATTGCATCAGAAGTGGCATCGACTGCGGTTCTGAATTTATGCATCTCCGCTTCTTGTTGCTTGCGGGCTGTTACATTCCGAGTTGATGTAATAAGCATACGGCGACCAGCAACCCTGACTGCTCGTCGACAAACCTCGATCCAGTCACCTTTGGTGGGGCCACTTAATTCTTGAACTTCTACCGTCATTCCCTTGTCGCCAGCCGATTCGATTTCCCCAAAATCCATCCAGGCTGGATAGTCAGGGTGTTGGCAATTCATCATGGTTTCTGGCGCCATTGTTAACAGCTGTTCTCTCGTTAAGCCCTGCTTGGTCAAAGTCGCTTGATCCCCATACAGATAACATCCTGAATCGAAATCCTGGATAAAGAAGGAGTCGCCTAGAGCTCCGATTTCCTCGCACCTGTGAATCGGGTGCGTGTTCGATTTTATGTTCACAATTGGTTGGTCTCGATTGGTTTGAAATGTGTTCTTTTACTGATGCTGTGCGCAGTCTCTTTCTACGTCTTGGGCAAATGCTAGAACTTCACTAATAGCGAAGAGCAAAATGTCTGGAATGTCATCTCCAGGACTGATGGTGCTAAGCCGCTGACTCAATGCGAAGTTTTGCAAGACCGGGATGTTGTGATGGCGGGCAGTGCGCTCAATTAGTTTACCCAGGTCTCCATGTCCAGAAGCGACAACTGCCGGTGTTTGTTCTGCATCCAGCTTGATAGCAGAAGCGAAAAACTGATCAATTTCCTGGTCAGACATGCTCAGCACCACCATTGACTAGCTGATGCTCGATGTTACCTACTGTCAAACCAGCTTCCTGTAACCTTGCACGTAGTTTCGGGAAGTGTCGGTCCAGCAATTCTCGCGTTTGTGGGCGATCGGTGCCTACTTTGAGTTCCGCTGCAGAGCCTTCAATATTGATCTCCACTTGCAGCCAGCCCGCTGCAGGCAATGCCATGGAAAACTTTGCGCCCATCTGATTGCCATGATGTTTGTTTGTGTATTCAACCCGGTCTCGATAGAGCGTTATGGCGATAGTCAATACTTCCGACCCCACAATGACGGGTAGAGTGTGCATCCAGTACTCTCGGTCAGCGGACGACTCGTAGAGTGAGCGTTTCTGTTTAGCAATGATGTTGCGCAGTGACTCCTCCGTTGCCCACTTCAGTTCATTGACACTGTCTTCCGGCATGCCGTTGTCATGTACATCAGCATATTGGGCGCACTGCTGATAAGTTCTGCTTCTTGAATGCTCGCCATGACTAATACCGGTTCTGCCATGTAGCGACTTAAACAGTTGGAGCAAGATTGCCTTGATATCTGAACCTGCGATCAGGCTCTGCATCCCTGCATGATTGACCTGTAAAGCGAGCTTCTGCTCGAGTAGCAAACCTGAATTGTTCAGGGCAAGTTTTAGTTTTTTTGGATCGGTAAGCTCTCTAAATTTCCCTATCGATTTATTCAGCGTCTGCAGGAGTCTCATGCTATTGGCAGGAATAGCGGCGGAAGATGTTGCGCTTACCTTGAAAAGGTACGAATAAAAATCTGATACGTTGCCATTGGCGGCTGCGTAGCTGCGAGCTTGCGACAAGCTCATCGCGTTTGATTGTACGCTCGACTCAGTAGTCTTTTTCTCCGCTGAATCAATTGGAGTGAGGATCACTTGTGGAGATAGGGCAATGACCTTTAGTCGTATAGTGCTCCCCGGCTCAAGGGAAGTCTCGCTCAGGGGCATATAGTGCCTCCCATTTATTAGTAGCGAATGCCGACTTCCACGATGATTTTTCATTACCGTAGCAATCAAATTTTGATTGAGGTGCCAGTCGCTGCGGGCATCAGAGGCTCGCGCAATTCCGGCCGCACCTTTAGTCGTTTTTAAACCGATGCGTAGCGTCTCCACGATAGACCTTTGTCTCCTCGAAGCTGTCGCAATTACTACGACATCGAAATCGATCTTCTTTAGCTTCCTACCATTTCATTTGCCTCTGGCATAGTAATTGCTGATCTAGCTAGAGCAGCAAAAAAAGACAGGTTTTGCTTAATCTACGGCCCCTCAACCAGCGGAATACGGCAGTCAGCAGAGTAACTAAGGGCAAGTGTCAACAAGTGAACAGGGTACAGAAATGACGTTGTCAATAGATTGACTAGCTGATCGTGCTCCTCAGGACAAAGAAGACTTTTAAAACACCATGAACGCCAGACGAAAAAATGCAGTGAAAACAGGGCCGGAAAAGGCGGCGCAGTTTCTGATGGTCATGGGAGAGGAAGGCGCAGCGGGTGTGCTGAAACAGCTGAACTCTGATGAAGTGCAGAAGATTGGGCTCGAGATGACTCAGATGGGCGAGATGAGTACTGATGAAGTCAACTCCATCCTGTCCACATTCCTCGAGGATTGCCAAACCGATGGATCGATCAACATCGTTGCAGACGAGTACACCAAATCTGTGTTGGTTCAGGCGCTCGGTGAAGAGGCCGCAAGTGGTGTGCTGGAAAAAATCCTTATGGGAGGCAATACCCGGGGCCTGGATTCCTTGAAATGGATGGAGCCGCAGTTGGTGGCGGGCATTATTCAGAACGAACACCCACAGATTCAAGCAATCGTCATTTCCTATCTTGGTCCAGAGCTGTCCGGTGAAGTGTTAACACATATGCCAGAAAGCAGCGTTGTAGAGCTGATTATTCGCATGGCAGAGATGGAGTCTGTGGACCCCAAGGCATTGCATGAGCTCAACTACTCTTTGGAGAAGCAGGTTGAGGGTGTGGTGAGTAAGCAGAGTTCTGCTATGGGTGGTGTGAAGAACGTCGCCAACATATTGAATAGTCTGGAAAAAAACTTCGAAGACAGTCTGATGGAAAGGATTACTGAGATCAGCGCGGAGACAGCAACCCGGATTCAGGAACAGATGTTCGTGTTCGATGATCTTAAGGCGATTCCTGATCGGGATTTCCAGCAGATTCTACGCGAAGTCGCTACAGATAAACTCGCCCTGGCTCTGAAGGGGGCTGAAGATTCGGTGCGGGATAAAGTATTGAAGAATATGTCAGCACGAGCAGTGGAGATATTTGTTGAAGACATGGAAGCACTGGGACCAGTCAAGGTCAGCGACGTTGAAGCAGCACAAAAAGAGATTTTGGCAATTACCAAGAAGATGGCTGACTCAGGTCAGATTGAGCTGAGCGAAGATAGTTCGGCAATGATCGGATAGGGTCGGGAAACAAAGAATGAGTGACTTGCTTTCACAAAACGAGATTGATGCGTTATTACACGGACCGGAGACCCGGCCCAAGGAAACGGGTCAAATTTCGGCAGAAGACTATGAACTCTATGATCTCACCAGTGGTATGGATCGGGTTCAGGGCTGGACAAACGAAGTCAAAATTGTCGATGAGCGGATTCAAACGAATCTGAGCATCAGACTGCTCCAGTTGCTGCATAAAAGCGTTGAAGTGAAGCGCCAGGACATCCAGATACTGAAATACGGTGAGTACGTCAAATCGCTTTACGTGCCAACCAGCATCAATACGTTTTCACTGGATGGCATGGTGGGATACACCGCGATCGTGTTGGATGCAAAGTTGGTCTATGCACTGGTGAATGTTTTCTTTGGCGGCGGTGCCCGTCCAATTCAAATTGTGGGCAGAGAGTTCACTCACACCGAGCAAAGAGTAATCAAGTTGACCCTGGAAACCATAATCGATGCCATCAAGAACAGTTGGAAAGAACTATCGGAGATCAATTTCGCCAATGTAGAAACTGAAATGAATCCTGCTCACCTGTCCGCCTATTCCGATTCTGATGTGTTGATGATTCGTCCGTTTAAGGTTGAATTTTCAGGGGGTGGCGGAGAAGTGCAACTGCTCATGCCGGGGAACATTGTCGATGCCATTTTTCGCAACAGAAAATCAAAGTTCGGCAATGATGAGGTAGCTGCCAAAGAAGTGATGAAAGCCCGGGCCCTGACTTATGAAACCGACGTTACCGGCGAACTTAGTGGCGCGAATCTGACCATAGGTGAAATTTTCCGACTTTCCAAGGGCGACATAATCAACGTCGACTCGCCAGAAGAAGTTGATGTGCACGTCAATGGAGTGCCGAAATTCAAGGCAAGAATGGGCGAAATTAACGGCAAGGTTGGCTTGAAAATCCTTCCCTGACAGTACACGAGATTAGCGACTAGGTTAAACCTGGAGAACAACTGCATATGAGCACTCAGATAGACGATGAATCCCCAACAACAGAGAACATGACGTTGGATGGAGAGTTGCTTGACGCAAATGCCATGGGCGATTCAGTGCTGCCCATGTCCTTAAACAATCTCGACAATTTGCCTCCTGCAGTAAAGGTACCCGCACCTCGAAGTACAACTAGACACTCTTTGGACATGATGGCAGATGTCCCGATTACTTTGGTCTTCGAGGTAGGCAGATTGAACATCACGATCAAACAATTAATGGAGTTATCAGAAGGCTCCTATGTAGACCTACGAAACATGGCAGTGGATTCAATCGATGTGCGGGTCAACGATAAATTGATCGCGCAGGCTGAGACCATTGCATTGCCACAGCGCTATGGCATCCGCTTTGGCGAAGTAGAGGCGTTTTCAATGCACAGCACAGGGGAGATTGATGACCACGGTTAGTGCAGTCATTCGGAGCATTAATTCGGTTGGATTGGCTATCGCTTTTCATCTGCCAATTCTGTTCGGGCTCGTTGTCTTCCCGGGCTTCGCGCTGGCTGCAGCCGAGGAAGAGGTAGTGGCAATTGAAAGCGCCGCCGCGACCAGCTCGGTTGCAGGCAACTTGCAAGTCTCCGATGTGCTGCAAGTAGTCACCGCACTAGCTGGCATCATCGTCTTAATTGTTTTACTCGCAGTACTGGCGAAAAGAGTAAGTGGTGTTTCCGGTCACGCTAACGGCCAGATCAGAGTTGTTTCCGGTGTTTCCCTGACGAACAAAGATCGGTTGCTCCTCGTCAATGCAGGAGGCAGTTACCTGTTGTTGGGGGTTAGCCCCGGCCGAATCTCCAAGTTACAAGAACTAACTGACTACGAAGAGCCTTCGCGGCTAACAACCGATAGTGATTCAGCTCCACCTGGTTTTCCGGCGCTTCTTAGTTCCTTTGCTGGGAGATTTAATTCATGAGATTGGTTTTCTGCGTGATTCTGTTGCTGACAGTGACAACTCCTGAACTTGCTAATGCCGCGTCTTCCGATGTAACTCTATTGACGTCTCAGTCCGGCGCAGAAGGGGAGACTACCTACAGTGTCAGTTTACAGATTCTGTTTCTGATGACCATGCTGACCATGTTGCCAGCCGCTTTGATGTCGATGACATCGTTTACGCGCATTGTTGTTGTACTCGCAATACTGCGCCAGGCCTTGGGCATGATGCAGACCCCTTCAAACCAAATCATCATTGGCCTGGCCCTGTTCACCACTTTCTTTATCATGAGTCCGGTGTTCGAGCTTTCCTATCGCAACGGAATTGAGCCATATATGGAGGAACAGCTCGGATTCGAGGATGCGCTGAGCGCAGCGGGCGATCCGTTCCATAATTTCATGTCTGCTCAGGCCCGCGACACTGATCTCGCATTGTTCTCAGAAATGGCTGGTTATGAAGAGCTTAACTCAGTAAGTGAAATCCCGTTCAGAATACTGATCCCTGCTTACATTACGAGTGAACTAAAAACCGCCTTTCAAATTGGTTTTCTTATTTTTATCCCTTTTCTGGTAATCGATCTGGTAGTGGCCAGCATCTTGATGTCAATGGGCATGATGATGTTGTCGCCGATGTTGGTCTCGCTGCCATTCAAAATCATGCTGTTCGTGATGGTCGATGGTTGGACGCTGGTCATGGGCTCACTGGCTGCCAGTTTTCTCGCGGCCTGACAATAAAGGAGTGGAGGATGAGCGAAGATCTGGTACTGCAAATTGGAAGGGAAGCTCTGTTTCTGATCGTTACCCTCTCGGCGCCACTATTGCTTTCAGCACTAGTAGTTGGGTTGTTAGTCGGCATATTGCAGGCGGCCACTCAGATTCAGGAACAGACTTTGAGTTTTATTCCCAAGCTACTGGCGTTGGTTGTGACCTTGGGCCTGATGGGTCCATGGTTGCTGGATTCCTGGGTAACTTTCACGCAAGCGCTCATCCTTAACATTCCTGACTTAATCGGATGAAAACAGGTGTGGCTGATCGGATCGCAATGCCATAGGTGAGATAGTGGAGCTGAGATTAGAAGACATTGCTGGCTGGGTAGGGGATTTTCTGTGGCCTTTTCTGAGGTTCGGGGCCCTATTTTTGGCTGCGCCGGTATTTGGAGCCAGATCAGTGCCGTTGCGAATCAGGATCACCTTAACCCTGGTCGTGACATTGTTGGTTCAACCTACTTTGTCGAGTTTGGAGCCAATCGATCCATTCAGTTTGTCCGGCATGCTAATGGTTTTGCAACAGCTACTGATCGGGATATTGATTGGCCTGACTCTGCAAATCCTCTTTGGCAGTCTGGTCATGGCGGGACAAATCATAGCAACCACCATGGGTTTAGGGTTCGCATCCTCGGTGGATCCGCAAAACGGTGTTCAGGTCACCATGTTAGGCCAGCTTTATCTTCTTGTCGCAACCTTGGTTTTTCTGGTTGTCGATGGCCACTTGTTAATGATTAAAGTCCTGGCAGACAGTTTCGTCGCCATTCCCGTCAGCACGGAACTACTTCCCGCTCAGGTTTTGATGGACTTCGTTGCTTTTTCTGCACAGCTGTTTCAGTTCGCTGTGCTCGTGTCATTACCCATCATGTCAGGAGTGTTGCTAGTCAATGTAGGCTTCGGCGTTATGGCGCGAGCCGCGCCGCAATTGAATCTATTTGCCGTCGGTTTCCCAACCACAATTCTTTCTGGTTTTGTATTGATGTTTCTCTGCCTGCCAGCGGCGATACCAATCTTGCGCGACTTATTTTCACTTGGCTTTGATTTTCTCCGCTTGATGGTGAACTAGGGAGGAGCTGTGGCGGAAAACACCGGACAAGAACGCACCGAAGAGGCGACAGAGAAACGCAAAGCGGACACCCGGAAGAAGGGTCAGGTCCCACGTTCTAAAGAGCTGGAAACACTGGCTTCTCTTTTTGCAGCGGGATTTGGGATGCTGATATTCGGAGAGGGGATCGTGGCGGACATCAATTCGATCATGATCGGCAATCTCAGTTTCGGGTCTGAAGAAGCGTTCAGTGAATCAGTAATCATCGCGCAGATGTCCAGTGCTGGTTCAGCATTTCTACAGTTGTTACTGCCCCTGCTAGTTCTACTCTGTGGAATAGTTTTACTGAGCCCTCTGGCTTTGGGCGGTTGGATATTCAGTTTTTCACAACTGCTGCCCAAAGCCGAACGCATTAGTCCGATCAAAGGTTTTGGGCGCATATTTTCTTCACGCTCTGTGATGGAGCTACTAAAAGCTCTGTCTAAGTTCGGTTTGGTTGCAGCATTGACCATCTATGTCCTCAACCAGGCATTGGACGATCTGTACATGTTGTCACTACAGCCTCTGGTGGCTGCATTTAGCGCTGCAGGCTCACTGTTTGTCTGGAGTTTTCTAGCCTTTAGTTCAGCTTTGATTCTGGTCGTGGCCCTGGACATACCGTATCAGGTTTGGAGCTTCAAAAAACAAATCATGATGACCAAGCAGGAAGTAAAGGATGAATCCAAGGAAACCGATGGTCGGCCTGAGATCAAGAGTGCGGTTCGTGAGCGACAACAGGAAATGTCCCGTCGCAGAATGATGGCTGAAGTACCGGAGGCGGACGTGGTCATTACTAACCCTACACACTATGCCGTTGCCTTGCGCTATGAACAGGACGGTACCGGTGCTCCGCGGGTTGTAGCCAAAGGTCAGGATCAGGTAGCAGGCAAGATACGGGAAGTCGCGCGAGAGCATGGTGTTACGGTTTTCTCTGCTCCGCCATTGGCGCGCGCACTGTATGCATCTACCGAGTTGAATCAGGAAATCCCCGCCAATTTATTCATGGCGGTAGCTCAGGTACTTGCATATGTTTTTCAACTCAAGCAGGCAACTGCTGGATTGTGCATGATGCCATCGAAGCCAGTTGATCTGCCTGTACCTGAAGAATACTCGGATAGCCTTGCCACAGGAGGTAATTTCTAGTGGCGACCGCAATGGGTACAGCGAATCAGCAGTCTTTATTTGGACTGAGCCTGCGCTTCGTCGGCCTGGGTGCGCCGATACTGATTATTCTGTTGCTGGCAATGACCATATTGCCCTTGCCTCCATTTATTCTGGACTTTCTTTTTACCTTTAACATCGCTCTTTCACTAATCGTACTGTTGGTGGCTGTCTATATCGACAGACCGTTGGACTTTGGTGTATTCCCCAGTGTGCTGCTGGTTGCGACTTTGCTTCGTCTGGCGTTAAACGTTGCTTCAACCCGAGTCGTGTTGCTCGAAGGTCACAATGGCACTGCTGCTGCCGGCCGGGTAATCCAGGCTTTTGGTGACTTCGTCGTTGGTGGTAACTACGCAGTTGGTCTGGTTGTGTTTGCAATTCTGGTGATCATCAACTTTGTTGTTGTTACCAAGGGTGCTGGCAGAATCTCGGAAGTTACTGCGCGTTTCACATTAGATGCCATGCCGGGTAAACAGATGGCAATCGATGCCGATCTCAATTCCGGATTGATCACGCAGGATGTTGCCAGCGCAAGACGCGAAGAAGTGTCCCGGGAAGCGAGTTTCTACGGTGCTATGGATGGCGCGAGTAAGTTTGTTCGAGGTGATGCAATAGCAGGAATTTTGATTCTGTTTATTAACATCGCTGGCGGATTTGCTATTGGTATGCTGCAACATGATCTTTCAGCCAGCCTGGCAGCAACCAACTATGTATTGCTCACCATCGGTGATGGCTTGGTCGCACAAATACCTTCCCTGCTGCTGTCAGTCGCTGCCGCCCTTATCGTCACCAGGGTAGGTACAGCTTCAGATATTGGTGAACAGGTCCGCGCCCAGGTTTTTGCGAGCCCCCGCGTATTCATCATTACTGGTGTTGTTATTGGTTCGCTGGGATTGATACCCGGGATGCCCAATCTGGTTTTCATTTTCATTGCCTGTGCTTCTCTCGGTGTCGGATTCGTGCTTTCTCAACTGGATAAGGCTGAAATCGAAGATGTGTCATCTGATGACGAGATCGAAGCAGAGGATGAAGTCCAAACTGAATTGAGTTGGGACGATATTCTTGGCGTCGATATCATCGGGCTGGAAGTGGGCTATCGACTTATATCGCTGGTTGACAAAAACCAGGGTGGAGAGTTGTTAGGGCGTATTCGGGGAGTGCGCAAAAAGATCTCTCAAGACCTGGGGTTTCTTGTCCATTCCGTACATATTCATGACAACCTGAGTCTGGCGCCGAACGCGTACCGCATTACCTTGTCGGATGTTCCGGTTTCACAAGGGGAAGTACACCCTGGCATGGAAATGGCGATCAATCCAGGCCATGTCTATGGTGAGCTGGATGGCATCCCTGGCAAGGATCCAACATTTAATCTCGATACAGTTTGGATTGAGCCAGCTTTAAAGGAGGAAGCTCAGTCCAAAGGCTACACCGTTGTCGATTGCAGTACAGTAATCGCAACTCATCTCAGTCATACGCTCAAGACTCATGCTCATGAACTATTGGGTCACGACGAAGTGCAGAAACTGCTGGATGCTCTGGCCAAGTCTGCTCCCAAGTTAGTAGAAAACCTCGTCCCTCAGGTGATTTCCCTAGGGGTCATTTCCAAAGTGTTACAGAACCTGCTGGAAGAGGGTGTTTCTATCAGGGATATGCGCAATATCGTTGAGGCCCTGGCCGAACATGGCGCGAATGATGCGCAGAATCCTGATGCGCTGACTGCCGCTGCGCGCGTCGCCCTGGGTCGCACTATCTGTCAAAGCATTATCGGCGAAGCGGAGGAGATGCAAGTGATGACTCTGCATTCGGAAATGGAACGGATATTGCTTGATACAGTTACAAGAGATAAATCCGTAATCACGGCAGAGATAGAACCAGGGTTGGCTGAGACATTGTTAACTGAAGTGCAGACAAAGAGCCAGGAACTTGAAGTTGGCGGACAGACGCCAGTATTGCTGGTGTCCGATCGCTTGCGGCAATGGTTGTCGCGGTTTGTGCGCCGGGCAAATTCAAGGCTGAAGGTTTTGGCCTATGAGGAAATCGCCAGCAACAGACATATAAGAGTTGTGTCAACAATTGGACAGTTTCAAGTAGATGCAGCCTAGAAAGAATGTGATGACACAACAACTACTAGTTAGCCCACGAACTATAGTTTGTGTGATGGAGGAAGCAAGGTGAGAGTCGAAAAGTTTCAGGAAGACGACATGCAGAAAGCAATGGCAAAAGTGCGTTCTGTATTGGGAAAAGATGCGGTACTCATCTCTAGCGGTAAGGTAGATGGGCGTACTGAGGTATTAGCCGCTGTCGACTATGATCCGGAACAACTGGAGTCACAGATTGCGCAGTTCAAGGCTGGTTCGGCCCGTACTGCCGAAGCCGAACACGACGACTTCCTGTTCGAGTTAATGGGTGAAGAGGTAGACAAAAATTCGGAAAAGGCACCCTCATTGATGGATATGCAGGAGGAGCTTGGAAAGCTACGAAAACTATTCGAGGGTGAACTGGCGCAGTTGGCCTGGCGCGACTCAGGCAATCGTCAGCCCAATCGGATGGCCCTGCTCACGCGCCTGGAGACAGTTGGTATTAGCCGGGTTCTGGGTCGCAAGCTGGTGGAAAAAGTCTTGCCCTGCGCCGATCTGGAATTGGGTTGGAAGAAAGTATTGAAGCTGCTTAGTAGAGCGATCAAGCTGCCAGATCAGGATTTGCTTGATGAAGGTGGTGTGATTGCCATGCTCGGACCAACCGGCGTTGGAAAGACCACCACCGCGGCAAAAATTGCCGCTCAGTTTGCCGCCCGGCATGGTAGGCATCAAGTGGCATTTGTTACCACGGATGCGTTGAGAATTGGTGGTAGCGATCAACTGGTCTCTTTGGGAAGTGCGCTGGGAATCCCTGTTCAGGTTGCGACTAACCGTGATGAACTTGAACGCACGCTGGAAAGTTTCTCGGGACGCAAGCTGGTTGTCATCGATACCGCAGGAATGAGCCAGCGCAGCACAGACCTAGTTACACAGTTCGAAGCTTTGGCAGCAGAAAGCGCGAGTATCAGACCCTACCTGGTGCTCTCAGCAACAACCCAGGAACTGGTTATCAATGAAACCATCGATGCCTTCTCCGATTTCAATCTTGCAGGCGCAATCGTAACCAAGCTTGATGAATGTGGATCAATCGGCGCAGCCTTGTCTGGTTTGGTCAGGCACCGATTGCCCATTGCTTTCGTTGGCAATGGGCAGCGTATTCCAGAAGATCTGGAACCGGCGAGTGCAACAGTGTTTCTACGAAAACTCCTGCAATCGTTTCATGAGTCTCGCAATATAAAATCAGCTTCCGCAAGCAAAGCACAACGGATCGTAGCCAATGCATAGTGAGCATCCAGTCAAAGTCATTGCAGTATCCAGTGGCAAAGGTGGAGTCGGCAAGAGCAGCGTCGCGGTGAATCTTGCGGCTGGACTGGCCGGTATTGGCAAGTCGGTGATGTTGCTGGATGCCGATCTTGGTATGGCGAATGTTGACGTCCTGTTAGGGGTGAAGACCAAGTTTGATTTACAGCACGTTGTTTCTGGTGAGCGCACATTGGACGAGATAGTTGTCGACTATTCCTCCGGGCTGAAAATTATTCCAGCGGCGTCTGGTATCTCAAAAATGGCAGACCTGTCACCGATGGAGCAAGCTAGCCTGATTCGAGCATTTGGCGAGCTGAATGATCTGGTTGATGTGATGGTTGTCGATACGGCTGCAGGAATATCAAGCAGCGTGATTAGTTTTACCAAGGCATCACATGAGGTCCTGGTAGTGGTTTGTGATGAGCCTGCCTCGATTACTGACGCCTATGCTTTGATTAAGGTCCTTAGCCAGGAGCATGGCATTAATCGGTTTCAGATAGTAGCGAATAGAGTCGTCGATGCAGAGCAGGGGCGAAAGCTTTACGAAAAACTGGTGTCCGTGGCGGACCTGTATCTCGATGCAGCATTGGGATATCTGGGGTGCATTCCAGAAGATAAGAAACTTAAAGAAGCCGTGGCTTCACAGTGCACAGTGGTTGAAAAGCATCCTTACAGCGCCTCTGGAATAGCGTTTCAAAACCTGGTTCGGAGAGTCGATGAGTTAACTCCATGTAAGCCTACCACTGGGTATATGGAATTCTTTGTTGAAAAAATTTTCAGGCCAGAAGTAAGTCATCAAGTTAGTAGCATAGGACAGATAGATGGTTAGTGCAGTTCAGGTATATCTAGATGAAGACACTTCCTCTGAAACGCTGTTTCAGGAGCATTTGCCGCTGGTAAAGATTATTGCAAATCACATCAGTGTTCGGTTGCCGCCAGGAAAAACCGTAGATGATCTGATTCAAGTCGGAATGATAGGGCTGCTTGACGCGTCAAGAACTTATGTTCCAAACATGGGCGCGGAGTTCAAGTCTTATGCCAGCATTCGAATTCGTGGTGCCATAATCGATGAATTGCGGCGTGAAACCTGGATGCCACGCTCTGTGCAACAGATGTCTCGCAGTCTCTCAAAAGCGATTCAAAGCGTGGAGAACAGGTTGGGTCGAAGTGCTACAGATAGAGAAATTGCAGATGAGATGGGTGTTTCTATCGACGAGTACAACAGCATAGTCGAATCGGTGGCAGGCTGTTCTATTCTAAGTTTGGATGACACCAATTGCTTTAGCGAAATTGAAGATAAGGAAGAAACTCCTTTGCAGCATGCGCAGAGAGATTCACTCAAGTCAACGCTGGCCGACGCGATCGGAGAGTTGTCCGAGCAAGAGCAGGCTGTTGTGGCCTTGTACTACGATTACGGGCTCAATCTGCGAGAAATCGGGCAGGTACTGGAGGTTAGCGAATCGCGTGCGTGCCAAATTCACAGTCAGGCGACCAGTCGTCTGCGCTCCAAAATGCTTGAAATGAAAATGCAGAACGAATTAAAGCAATAACTTTATCCGGACGTATGTGGAGTAAGCATCGAATACAAACTCACAGTTGCCTGACTGCGTGTTTAAAGCTGTAAAAGGAACACAGAGGCGGAAATAAAAATGGACATCATGACAATATTAGGCCTTGTCTTCGGCCTTGGAGCGATTGTTGGGGGCAATATCCTTGAGGGAGGTCATACCGAATCCCTAATGATCTTCACCGCCTTCTTCATCGTATTCGGTGGCACCCTGGGTGCCGTGATGGTTCAGACGCCGCTATCCGTGTTTTTACATAGCTTGAAACGAATTGTGTGGATGATCAAACCACCGAAAGTGGATAGCAAGACCATGATTGAAAAAATCGTCAATTGGAGTCAGTTAGCCAGGCAGGAAGGCCTGCTAAGTCTGCAGAGCATTGCCGAAGAAGAGGAAGACAGTTTTTCAAAGAGTGGTCTGCAGATGCTCGCTGATGGCAGTGAACCGGAAGTCATGCGCAGTGTGTTGGAAGTCGAGTTATCCATGACCGAACACAAAGATCTGCTGGCAGCAAAGGTATTTGAGGGATTCGGTGGTTATTCACCCACTATCGGTATCATCGGCGCTGTAATGGGCCTGATTCACGTGATGAACAATCTGTCCGATCCCGCCGCGCTTGGTCCCGGAATTGCGGTTGCCTTTGTTGCGACTATTTATGGCGTGGGTCTCGCCAATCTTATTTTTCTGCCCATGGCCAACAAAATCAAGACACTGGTAGGCAGCCAGACTCAATACCGAGAAATGATTGTGGATGGCCTGGTCTGCATCGCAGAAGGGGAAAACCCTCGCAACATCGACAGTAAATTGAAGGGCTACCTGTAACCCGGAATTAAAGTAGGAATAGCATGGCCAGGAAGAAGAAAGCAGAAGAGCATGAAAATCATGAGCGTTGGTTAGTATCTTATGCCGACTTCATCACTCTGCTGTTTGCATTCTTTGTGGTTATGTATTCAGTGTCTTCGGTTAATGAAGGCAAGTACCGCGTATTGTCAGCTTCCATGGTTGCCGCTTTTTCTCCCACAACACGCTCTCTTAGCCCAATACAGATCGGTGAACTCATGCGGTCACCACCCCCGCCATTTCAATTGATTTCACAAACACCTGAGCCGGTCAAGCTCGCACCTATTGCATACGCTCGTCAGATGACTCCGTTTTTTCTGGAAGAAGGTGTGACAGAAGAAGAGCTGATGCTGGCTAAGATTGCCGGAGAGTTTGACCGCATTGCCGAAGCCACTATGGGTATGTTTGCCCAGTTGATCGAAGACAAACAAATTGCGGTGAGGAAACATCCATTGTGGTTGGAAGTTGAGATAAAGAGTCAGATTCTGTTTGCCAGTGGCAGCGCCGTAATGGCAGATGAGGCTGAGCAAGTGCTGCAACGGCTGGCAAACGTGCTTGTTAACTACCCAAACAGTATCGTTGTGCAAGGATTCACCGACGATCAGCCAATAAATAGCCAGGTCTATCCGTCCAATTGGGAGCTTTCTTCAGCGCGGGCTTCGTCGGTAATTCGAACGCTGGCTGATCACGGAGTCGCGGCGCATCGCATGTCATCGGTTGGATTCGGTGAATTCAGACCAATTGACAGCAACGAAAGTGAGATAGGAAGGGCGAAGAACCGCCGTGTGTCGATAATAATTCTCGCGAATATAGGGGAGAGTGAAGACGGCAACGAACTGCTATTTCTGAATCTGGATTTGTCGGGCCAACCTGAGTTTCTCCAGCAATAGTCAATCCCGCTGCAGCTGTAATTAGTGACAGGTTGGTGGTATCGGGCAAGCTCTCGACTTAGCTGCTTGTACCGAGTCCAATTTCTTCCAACTTAGAGCGATCTTCAATGGCGTTGGTCAAGTGAATAGATAGCGCGCCCAACGCTCGTTCAACCACCACCATCTCTTCTTCCTTAAATGGCAGTTCACGGGTCATTGTCACCTTACCCAGTTCCATCCCTGAATCATTGATCATGTATTGACAGGTATGTAGTTGCGGTACTCCCCGGAAGAAGTGAATTTCGCCTGGCAGGTATTCATACTCAAAACTATCGTATTCCACACTGTCTTCCAGTTCATTGGCAAACAGGCAAATAAGCTCGTCAATTGGAAGAGTGGTCGGCAATCGATCATTGGTTTGTTCTTGTATCACTGTATTTTCCTCGTCAGTATAGTCAAAGGCTAAAGATTCGATGCTTTTCATGTAAATTCCCATAGTCTTCTTCGCTTACAAATGAAGGACCGATATAGGTCGATTTAGGTTTTAATATCTAGAAACACGCAATACTTGTGCCAGGATTTGTCTGTGTCAAAGCAAGAGAATATGGGGGGTTCGGAGGTGGAGTCACAAAAGTGACTACTTTAATGACGCTTTTTTTCCAGGGTAGTCCACAAAATGACAAGCCACAGGAAGCCCTGGATTGTGCTATTTGATGAGGTTTTGCCTTTCTATTTTAACAATTGCTGATTTGATGGCATTGACCTGGGAGTGAGACAGCTCCTGAAACTCCAGTCCTACCAGGCTGTCACCAGCAGGAGTTTGATCGATATGACAGATCCTGACTCTGCAGTTCAAGCGCAGATAGTCCGGCACTTCAATAAGGCAGTCATGATGCAGGTCAGAACCCAGTGTGGAAACTGGATCGGTGAGCTGCAGCTGGGCACCAGTCTGGGACAGATCTCTACATGATCCATCATGGGATCGTTCCTGGTCGCTGGTAAGAATAGCCCTGGAATCGAATTGTAGTAGAGAGACCCTGAATGATGCCCGTAACTGCGTGCGTTTGAGCCGCTTGGGGATAGCCACTCGACAATACAGATTGTCCATCGAGCTGTCGGCTGCTGAAAGATTACTATTGAATTGAATGGTTCCCTGCGGTACGTGACAGGTCACTACAATGCCATTATCGTGTTCGAACTGTTGCAGCCAGTCAAAGGCTTTCGGGCGATGTAGTACCAGTTCGTTGGTATCAGAATCTACTTTAACGAGGCTGGATGTAAATCGGATTTCCGAGTCGACATCAGCGAGGGCAACATTCAATGGTACCCCCTGGTCAGTCATACCGTGTAAATAGCGCAGGATTTCTCGTGCACTCGATACAGTGGTAGTAGGTGCGCCGGGGTTCATGCGCCAATTAGACCTTGGTTAAGCAGAAAAAAGCGTTGCGTGAGTTATCAGGCTCAGCGGTTGAACCCGATTCGGCATAGGTGAGACCTTGAGCTTCTGCTGAGGGAGAGAGTACGCTTAGTGTTTGAGTAATAAGATGAGTGCGTCGATTGATCAATTGACCAATCAGTCTGTTCTCAGAGAAGCACTGCTGGGCTACCTCCGATAGCTGTATAAAGAGGATATCCAGTTCTGTATTGCGATTAGCTGTGATTTTGTATTCTTCGATTAAGGCAGGGACATAGGTCAGATCATGCTGCTTCATAAGTGCGATACGGGCTTCACTCGCTTCTTGCAGGTCTTTGATCAACCTTTGCTTTGCCGCAGTGTCAATATGGGCTAACTTGTTATCAACATTCGCTAGCGCGGCACTTTCGTTTTTTAAAGAATGGTATAGGGCTCTGGCGCACGAAATTTCTTTCTGCAGCACCTTAGATAGTGATTTCTTCAATTGTTGATGATCGCGTTCCATCGAGTGCTGATGCAGCCGCTATTTCTGGGCCGGATCTGTGACGCCGGTCTCCAACTCAATGACTTTCGAAGCGATTCTTTCTCGATCAATTTCGAGTTCTCCAGCGTCGAATATCTGTTTGAATTCAGCAACAAGCTCTGTATTGATATCGGGGATTTCGGCCAAGGTTCTTTCCACTCCCTGTAACTCAGACACTTTGTCAGTCATGCTGACAGTGTCTGCAGTATTGCTCTTCTGTGCATGCTCGGTGGTGGGAGGCGCCGGATTCTGGTTGACCGCCCTGGAACTCTCACGGCTGGAAGCGCTCGTCAGGTTCCCCGGTAATTTTATGGGTTGAATATCATTACTCATGAGGTTTACTCCCTCTGAATGTTGGTGCTTGGCTGTTCTCTCGCCTAACTACGACAGTAAATTTAAATAACTTTAGCGTTTTTCTCAGTTTTTTACTCTCACCGTGCCTGCATCCACGACCCTGGCTTCGATACTGCGATCTGAACTGGCATTTCTGACCTGAATAAGTGAGCCCAGAGCGCCACTTTCCATGGCAACGCCGCTAGCCCGGACGCTAATGCCACCACCGTCTGCGATGATGGCCACTTCCTGACCTCGAACAATGATTTTCCTGGGCTGAAGTGCCGACAGTGTAATGATGTCATCGGCATTGACTGGTCTGGAAAGTTCCATATTTTGTAGTTGCTCCACATCGCTAATTGCGTTTGCCGGGAGCTGATCCAGGGCAACAAGTCTGGTTGTCAGTCTGTCTGTCAACAGAGGCTCGCCTCTGGCCAGTGGCTGCAGCGCAATAACGGCGGGTGCCTGGGCGCTTATTTGAACGGGTACGTAAAGTGTCCAGGGTTTCGATCCCGTGCAGCGCACCCCAACTGTGGTTCTCGAAAGACTTCGTTGCGTAGACGTTGCGAAGGCTTGAAGAGGTTCGCTGCAACGTTGAAGTTGCAAGCGGGAGTCCAGGCTCGAGGCCTGTGCCTGTAGCTGTTCAAGACCCTTATCTCTGAGTTGGATTAGTGCGAAGTTTTCGGCTACAGACCTTATAGTTGTCAGGGATTCAGTTTCGCTGGCCTGTAACAAGCTGAGCCAGCTACTGATAAAGAGGCCAACTATCAGCCGCAAGCAATTGTTGATCTTGGATGCAAAGCGATTCATGGAACGAGTCCTGTTTCTAGAGTGACGGCTGATGGCAGCGCATAGTGAATAGATTTGTGAATTAGAAATGCAAACCCTATGCCACTACTTTAACTATTGCATCATTTGTCTATTGCGCTGATGTTCTTCCTTGATCAGCGGCAACGGCAATCCTTGCCGCTGATATGACCTCGCATTGCCGTAAGCCAGCTCATCGCTGCCCTGTATTCATCCTAAACCTATGAAATCCCGGTCAATCACGAGATTGGCATAGCAGTTGCACTTCTTGGTTTAACCAGGTCAAAGACAAGAAACGGCTTTAATAAATCATTGATATGAGTAATGACCCATGAACTGGATTGATAACGCACTCGGGATACATCCTAAAGCGTTGGTTCTACGATCACAGCGCACGGAGATACTGGCAGCGAATCTTGCCAACTCTGACACGCCCGGTTTCAAAGCCAGGGACATTAACTTCGAAGACGTGCTGCGCAGTGCAGGTAAAGCGAATCTTCAATTAGAAACAACCCACGCCTCCCATACGAGTAATTTCAATTCCGGAGTCGGAGAAGCATTGCTCTATCGTGTTCCAAACAAGGATTCGATAGCTGGCAACACGGTGGAGCCCGAAGTTGAACAAGCTGCGTTTTCTGAAAACGCGGTGAGATATCAAACTACACTGCAGTTTATTAATGGAACCTTTGCGGGTTTACGGCTTGCGATCAAAGGACAGTAACGATGGGATTAACGAATATATTTAAGATCACTGGCACCGCACTCAACGCGCACAGTCTGCACATAGATTTGATTGCCAAGAACATGGCTAACTCGCAGGTTGTCAGCGGCAGCGAAGCCGGCGCCTATCGAGCAAATCGTCCAGTATTCGCTTCCTTACTTAATTCAGGATTTGGCAGATCTGATGCACGTGGTTCTGCTGCAACTTCATTGTCATTTGGTCGTTCCGAGGTTAGCGGAGTTCAAGTCAGTGAAATTGCCCGCAGCGATACACCGATTGAGAAACAGCGCATGCCTGGCAGTCCTCTCGCTGACGCTGACGGTTATGTCTATCTCTCCAACGTTAATCTGGTAGAAGAAATGGCATACATGATGCAGGCGTCACGTAGCTACCAGTCGAACGTGGAAGTCATGAATACATCCAAACAACTGATGCTGCGGACTTTGAGTATGGGGTCTCGCTAGCATTCGACGGCACGGAATACTTAGGAGATGGTTATGTTGGATCAAATTAGTGGCATCACCCTGGCGGAGACAGCCAGCACATCGAGTCGAAAGACCAATGAACTTGGCCAGGAAGACTTTCTGAAGTTACTGGTAGCGCAATTGAAGAATCAGGATCCGGCGAACCCCGCAGACAATGGCGAATTCCTTGGTCAGATTGCACAGTTCAGCATCGTTTCCGGAGTTGATGATTTAGGTGAATCGTTCGACGGTATTGCCAGCAGTCTGTTCGCTTCACAATCAGTGCAGGCATCCCAGTTAGTTGGCAAGGAAGTCCTGGTGGATTCCAACATCGTAGCGCGAGATGAAGAAGAGACAGTTTCTGGTTTTGTCGATCTCCCTATTCCCGCCAGCCACATCAGAATGCAGTTTATAGATGAAGCAGGCAGCGTCGTGAAAACTCTTAGTCTTGGCGACGCCGGTGTGGGTAGTCACAGTTTTGAATGGGACGGTACAGATGAGGATGGCACTGCAACAGCGCCCGGCACTTTCGAAATTAGAGCGGAAGGTCTTGTAAACGGAGAGCTCCAGGCACTACCCGTTAGTAGTTTCAATACCGTTGCCAGTGTATTGGTTGACCGGGCAAATACCCGAATCCAGCTTAATCTCGCCGGTAACCAGAATATTAATTTCTCACAAGTTCGAGAATTCAAGTAAGTAATCATCTAAACAGGAGACAACTATGTCCTTCGATACTGCAGTTTCAGGAATCAAAGCTTCCAGCGTCGATCTCGGCATTATTGGTAACAATATTGCGAATGCTGGCACCACTGGATTCAAGGCATCCAGAGGTGAGTTTGCCGATGTATTTGCTTCTAGCTTGCTCGGGACATCTTCGAATGCCATTGGTAAAGGGGTGGCTGTGGTTGGCGTCAATCAGTCTTTCTCACAAGGCAATATCAGTTTTACAGACAACGTGCTGGACATGGCGATAAATGGTACAGGTTTTTTCGTGTTGAATGACAGTGGTACTCATGTCTACAGCCGGGCTGGCAATTTTCAGGTCGATAGATCGGGTTATGTAGTGAATTCCGCAGGTAACCGGCTGATGACTTTTAATACGACGGATGATGGGGTTCCCACCGGCGGTATCGGAGAACTGCTTATCGATACTTCTTTGATTCAACCGAAGTCCACCGCGGAGGTTAAGATGGTAGCAAACCTGGATTCTCGCGCACTGGTTCCCTCTGTCGCCTGGCCGGGTGCCGGCTTTGATGCCTTTGCAACTCCTCCCACGGCTCCCTCTCCGGACATGTTCAATTCCTCAACCTCAGTCACAATCTATGACAGCCTGGGCAATTCGCATATCCAGAGTCTGTATTTTGTAAAAACGGCAACACAGAACCAATGGAATGTGTACACACTGATCGATGGTGTGTCCCAGACTGGTCCTGATACTCTGACTTTCGACTCATCGGGCCAGATTCCTGCTGCCAGTCTACCTTTTGAAGTCAGTGTTGCCGGCTGGACGCCACTGGATGCCACCGGCGTTGCCAATGGTGCTGCAGCACAGACCTTCACAGTCAATCTGTCGGATGTCTCACAATTCGGTAGTGAGTTTAGTGTCACGGATATTGACCAAGACGGTTTCACTACCGGACAGTTGAAAGGCGTTGAAGTTGGGGACGGTGGCATAGTATTCGCTCGTTTCACCAACGGACAGGCGCGCGCATTGGGACAGGTTGCACTGTCGAATTTCTCAAATACAGCAGGCTTACAACCCTTAGGCGGCAGCCTGTGGGCTGAAACTTTTGCTTCAGGCCAGCCTACTCTTAGTGCTCCTGGTTCAGGAGGATTGGGAGTTGTCCAGTCCGGTGCACTTGAAGATTCCAATGTGGAAGTTACTCAACAACTGGTGGACATGATTGTGGCCCAGCGCAACTTTCAGGCCAATGCCAAAGTGATCCAGACGGAAGATACCATCACTCAAGCAGTGATTAACCTAGGATAAATTGGTGAGCACCGGTGACGCTGTTTTGAAACCGGCTTCGAGGTAACTATGAGTCAATTACTTACTACTGCTATGAAAAGCGCCAATCAAATCATGCACGCTCAGGCAGTTAACGCCAACAATCTGGCTAACATCAGCACGGCGGGCTTTAAGGCAGAGCTCACCTATGTCTCTTCAAATAACAACGGTGGCGAAGTGTACAGTAGTCCGGACCTGGGCCCCGGCGCAGTCAGAACTACCGGACGTAGTCTGGACATCAGTATCAAAGGCGAAGGATGGATTGCGGTGGTGGCGCCCGATGGCACCGAGGCTTACTCACGTCGTGGTGACCTGCATGTCGATGCCTTGGGTCAGCTTAGCGACGGGGCCGGCAATCCCATTATTGGAAACAGCGGGCCAATCGCACTGCCTCCATTCTCCTCTGTCGAAATCGCTACCGATGGCACAATCTCAATTCGGCCGGTCGGACAGACACCCAACACTGTGGCAGTGGTGGACCGCATAAAGCTGGTGAAGATTGCCGATGTTGACTTGCAGCGTCATGAGGATGGTTTGATGCGCATGCCGGATGGGGAAATTGCCAGCCCCGATGCCACGGTGAATGTCACCTCAGGCAGCCTTGAAGGCAGCAACGTCAATGCAATCAGAGAAATGGTGAATATGATCGAACTGTCTCGCCGTTTTGAGGGGCAGGTTAACCTCATGCAAGCAGCGAAAGAAAACGCCAGTGCGCTTTCCAAGATTATGACTATGAGTTAATGGCGAACCGAGTGTTCAATAACAGGAGAACAGCATGACACAGGCATTGTGGATAGCGAAAACCGGTCTTGATGCACAACAGACCAAGATGTCGGTGATTTCCAACAACCTGGCTAACGCCAGTACCTCAGGATTCAAACGCAGTAGGGCAGTGTTCGAAGACTTGCTGTATCAAAATCAGAGGCAGCCAGGCGCGCAGTCGTCCCAAAATACGCTCTATTCTTCCGGTTTGATGCTGGGTACCGGAGTACGTACGGTGGCGACGGAAAAACTATTTAGTCAGGGCGCCGTTGCTCAGACCAACAACCCCATGGATTTGGCTATTGAGGGCAAAGGTTTCTTTCAAGTGCTGATGCCGGATGGATCACTGGCCTTCAGCCGTGATGGTTCAATGCAGATTGATAGCCAGGGTCAATTGGTCACGCCGAATGGATACCTGATTCAGCCTACCATCAACATCCCTCCCAATACACAATCGGTCACTATTGGTACGGACGGGACGGTTTCGGTGACGCTGCCCGGTGCTTCGACTTCTTCGCAGGTCGGTAATGTGCAGCTATCGGACTTCGTCAATCCTGGAGGGCTGCAGCCGATTGGCAACAATCTGTATCTGGAAACTACTTCCAGCGGCGCTCCGCAGGCAGGCTCTCCCGGGCTCAATGGTTTGGGTACTCTGTTACAGGGATACATCGAAGGTTCTAACGTCAATGTGGTAGAAGAGCTGGTGAGTATGATCGAAACCCAGCGCGCCTATGAAATGAATAGCAAGGCGATTTCTACAGCCGATCAGATGTTGCAATACGTCAACAACAATCTATAGGGACAACTACAATGCAGATTGAAAACAGGCTATGGCGTTATCTCTTTCTCGGGGCAATCGTTTTAATGGTGACAGCTTGCGCGAATACGGCTGTCGAACCTGAACCCGATTCAGTGCCAAGCTATCAGCAGTTACGCAGGATCGAGATTGAGCGGCAACAAGGCGCGATTTATCAGGCCGGTTACGCGTTGGCTCTTTACGAGGACATCAAGGCGCGACGCATCGGTGATGTGCTTACTGTGCTGTTGGTTGAGGAAACCTCTGGGCAAAACAGTTCAGATAACAACATTAACCAAAGCACGGCCATGAATATTAGTGCGCCCACATTCGGTGGTAGAAGTCGTCCGCGGGCGGCAGTCGATATCGCTTCCGATCACGCTTTTACTGGCGAGAGCGGTAGCAGTCAGAGCAATCGTTTGAGCGGAAGTATCGCGGTGACGGTTCACGAGGTGCTGGCCAACGGCAATCTTGTCGTCCAGGGCGAAAAACGCATCCGCATAAATCAAGGTAATGAATACATCCGCCTGCAGGGTGTAGTTCGACCCCGGGATATCGATCCCTTAAACACAGTTTTTTCCACCCAGGTGGCTGACGCCCGAATTTCCTATGGTGGTTCAGGCACTAATGCACAAGGCACGTCACCCGGTCTGGGTGCGCGAATCCTGTTTAGCCCACTGTGGCCATTCTAGAACCGGCTCGGAGTTCACTACATATGCTGATTGTTAGATATTTTATTTCATCGCTAGTTCTCATCTTAGCCTCGGCTCCGGTTTGGGTTTATGCAGAACGAATCAAGGACATGGCCAGTATCGATGGCGTGCGGGCGAATCAGCTTGTCGGTTACGGGTTAGTAGTCGGGCTGCCGGGCAGTGGGGATCAGACGATGCAGACCCAGTTTACGATACAAAGCCTGCGTACGACACTGGCGCAATTGGGTGTGGTTATTCCCGAAACAGTAAACCCTCAACTCAATAATGTTGCCGCGGTATTGGTGCATGCCGAGTTGCCGGCATTTGCCAAGGCTGGACAGACAATTGACGTGACAGTGTCTTCGGTTGGCAATGCCAATAGTCTGCGTGGTGGTTCCCTGTTGATGACTCCCTTAAAAGGCGCCGACGGCAATGTCTATGCCCTGGCGCAGGGAAATCTGGTAGTGGGCGGCTTCGGCGTGGAAGGGGCAGATGGTTCTTCAGTAACAGTAAATATTCCGAGCAGCGGTAGAATACCGAATGGCGCAATTGTCGAGCGGGAAGTGGTCAGTCCCTTTATCAATAATAGGGATCTGACCTTGAACCTGAATCACTCCGACTTCACAACTGCTGTCAATCTGGCGGAATCAATTAATGGATTCTTCGGCGACGACACAGCGATTGCCCTGGATGGTTCTTCGGTGCATGTGCGTGGCCCACTGGATCCCACTCAAAAAGTTGCTTTCGTCTCCGAACTGGAAAACATTGAAGTGGAACATGGTATCGCAGCGGCCCGTGTCATCGTCAACTCCCGTACTGGAACAGTCGTCATTGGTTCAGAAGTGCGGGTTGATGAGGCGGCGGTAGCACATGGCAGTCTTATTGTAACGGTTTCCGAAGACTATTTTGTGAGTCAACCAGGACCATTTTCCCCCGGTGATACTGCCGTTGTCCCCAGTACTTCCGTCTATATCGAAGAAGAGGACAATCGCATGTTTCTGTTCCAGCCGGGGGTCTCACTCGATGAATTGGTGCGAGCTGTTAACCAGGTTGGCGCTTCACCGAGTGATTTGGTGGCCATACTTGAAGCCCTGCAACAGGTAGGCGCACTGCGAGCGCAATTGGTTGTGATTTAATCGACAGAAACAAAATAAATAGAACGCTACGATTTTGGAATCTATTAGCATGGAACTACAGGCAACTGGTTTATACAACGAAGTTTCGAACTTAAGTGGTCTCAAGAATCAGGCTCGTACCGATCCTGGCAAAGCGGCGAAAGAGGTTGCACAACAGTTCGAGGCCTTGTTCGTGGGTATGATGCTCAAGGCCATGCGCGATGCGGTTCCCGCAGGTGAACTGTTTGGCGGTCAGCAGATGAAGATGTATCAGGAGATGTTCGACAAGCAAATTGCCTTGCAGTTGTCGTCACAGAACAGCATTGGTATGGCACAGGTAATTGAACAACAAATTGCACCTGAAGTGAGTTCCGATGAGCGAGCATCCAGGGAATAACCGGCGCCATTCCGAGCACCGTAACGCAGTTATAGCACAGAAGCAGGTCTGCTGATGGTTGATATATTGAAAATGGGGTCGAACTCACTGCGTTCCTTGCAGCATGGGCTCAGCACCACTGGACACAATATCGCGAACGTCAATACGGAAGGCTACTCCCGTCAAACCGTACACTTTGCCAGTAACGAACCACAGAGGTTTGGCTTCGGGTTTGTGGGGCAGGGGGCAGAAGCGGTGAGTGTCGAGCGTTCCTATAATCGCTTCCTCACCTCACAGGTACAGAATTTCACTGCCAGTCAGAGTCGTTACGAGGCGTTCGTTGGATTCAGTGCCCGTGTCGACAATATACTCGCCAACTCTGAAAGCAGTTTGAACACGTCCTTGCAGAAGTTTTTCAGCGCAGTAGCCGATGTCTCAGCAAATCCCTCTGCCCTCCCGGAACGGCAGGTACTGGTTGGCGAATCGGAGAACCTGGTGAATCGCCACCAGAACATCAGTCGACTGCTGCAGCAGCTTAATGATGAGACAAACTCTGAAATGCGTTCTTCCGTGGTAGAAATTAATGGGTTGGCGAACAGTATTGGAGAACTTAATCGAGAGATAGTGAGTGCGTCTTCCTCTGGCCGAGGTGCCCTGCCTAACGATTTGCTTGACGAAAGAGATCGTGTGATTAAACAACTGTCGCAGATAATTTCGGTGACAATCAATGAGCAGGATGATGGTTCTATCAATGTTTTTGTAGGCAAAGGGCAGGCACTGGTAGTGGGTAGCCAGACGACTCATCTACAAACTCAACGTAATCCCTTCGATAGCAGTCGTTTGGAAATCGGCGTGGCAGGGCAGCTCAACGTTAATGGCCGCAGCGAGTTTGTCTCTGGCGGAAAACTGCAGGGATTACTGGATTTTCGTGATCGGGTGTTATTACCAGCGCAATCCCGTCTAGGCTTGATCGCATTGGGAATGACGGAAACCGTGAATGCTCAGCATCGACTGGGCAAAGACATCAACGGCGACATGGGTGGTGATTTCTTTTCGCCACTTACCATCACCGCGGCAGGTAATACCAACAATACTGGTACCGCTGATCCTGTCGTAACGATTACAGATGTGACACTTGTCAGAGCGTCGGACTACGAACTGGCCTATGACAGCGCGAACTGGCAGCTGACCCGACTCGACGATGGGACCAGCGTCACTGGTCCTGGACCTTTACAACTGGACGGCATCGATATTGACGTCAGCACTGGAACTCCCGTTGCGGGTGATACTTTTATCATAAATCCTGGCAGAACCGCTGCCGCGGAATTTGCGGTAAGTCTGTCCGATCCACGTAAAATTGCTGCAGCTTATCCCGTAATCGTTGCTGAGGGTTCCAACAACACAGGCGCCGTCGCATTAACTGACTTAACAATTGATTCAGGTAGCGGACTTCCTTTGGCGGGGCCGATACAGCTGAGTTTTAATCCCGATGCCCTTGGTCTCGGTGTGCCAGGATTCGATGTGACTGGCGGCCCGGGAGGCGTGTTAGCTTACGATCCGGCGACGGAGAGTGATGGCAAACAATTCACCCTCACCGGCATCGGTGTCAGCTTCCAACTTTCCGGCATCCCGCAAGCGGGGGATAGTTTTGAGATTGCGGACAACGTCGGCAGTACAGGTGACAACCGTAATATTTTGGCTATTGGTGAGCTTCAGTATCAATCAGTCTTGAACGGAGGTCAGGACAACTACCAGGAATTCTACGGAGCGATGGTGGCAGACGTCGGTGTGACTCATCGTCAGGGTGAAACCAATTTAACGGTAGAAACTTCGCTTCTGCAGCAGTCCCAGGAATTCCGGGAAAGCGCCAGTGGCGTAAATCTGGATGAGGAAGCTGCAAATCTGTTACGTCTGCAACAGGCCTACCAGGCTTCGGCGCAACTGGTAAAACTGGCGGATGAATTGTTTCAGACTCTTATTAATTCGGTGAGCAGATAACGGCATGGTCTGCACTAAAGGAGCATCGACTTGAGAATCTCAACCAGTCAGATTTACCAGCAGGGTGTAGATACCATGCAACGCCAGCAACAGAGTCTTCAGGAAACTGAACTGCAGATTGCCACAGGGCTGCGCATCATGAAGCCTTCCGACGATCCCTCGGGCGCGGTCAAAGTGCTTAATCTCACGTCCAACATTGATGCCATCAACCAGTTTTCACGTAATGTCTCGGTGGCACAGGCTTCCCTGGGCCTGGAAGAATCGGTGGTGACCAACATCAGTACCAATCTGCAGCGTATCAGGGAACTGGTAGTACAAGGCAATAACTCGACCAATCCTACCGGTGCTAAACAGAGCATAGCTCAGGAGATTGGCCAGCGACTCGATGAGCTGGTCGCGATGGCAAATACCCGTGATGCAGCGGGTGAGCATATCTTTGCAGGATACAAGGTCGGCTCACCACCTTTCGTCAAAGAGAATGGGGTTATCACCTATAAAGGCGATGATGGCCAACGCAAGATACAAATTGGTGAGGGTTCACAAGTGTCAATTCGGGACTCGGGACGTGAGCTGTTTCTGAACATTCCGGCGGGAGACGGCAATATTCAATTGGCTCCGGCAGCCAACAATAATGGCACAGCGGTCATCGGTGAGTTTGGATTGACCGGGAATTTCGTGCCCGACAGCTACACTATCAGCTTTACTAATGTCATAGATTCCAGCAGTGCTGATTTCACCATTAGGGATGGTCTGAATAATGTAGTGACCACTGGTGTTTACCGTGAAGGTAATAGCATTTTCGTCGCCGGAGCGCAGTTCACTCTGAGCGGGATGCCCGCGGCGGGAGACAGTTTCGTGCTGGAACCATCGCAGGATCGATCAGTGTTTGAGACTATACAGGGTCTGGCCGATGCTTTGTCAGTACCTGCTAATAATGGGCCGGAGCAGGCAGAATTCCATAATGCGATGGCCCTTGGCCTGGCCGATCTGGACCAGGCACTGGATAAAGTCCTCGGAGTACGTGCCGGTATTGGCGCCAGACTGAACAACATTGAAACCATCGAAACGATGAACCAGGACTTCAAGCTGCATTTGGAAACAGCCTTGTCAGATACCCAGGATTTAGATTTTGCCGAGGCAATTGCAAGGTTTAACTTACAACTCACGTCGCTGCAGGCGGCGCAACAAGCCTTCGTTAAAACCTCCAACTTGTCTCTTTTCCAATACCTGTAAGGATTAGCATCTCTTCACTAAGCACGCACAACTTGCTGTTCTGCTGTCCAAATCCTCGTTTCCAGTCCCTTTATCACTCTTTCCCAAATTCGTAATTGGTATTTATTTCAATAACTTCCATTGTTTTCTCAGTTTTTTATGCAAACAGATTAAGGAATTTATTGCAGCGTCGTAATAGCCAAAGACAGCAACACACGTTGCTTACTATTAACGGCAAGTAATGATCTCTGCAGTCTGGTACAGGCACCACTGAGGAGATGAATGAGGACTTAAATATGTCACAGGTAATAAATACCAATATTGCATCTTTGAATGCTCAGAGAAATCTGAACAAATCACAGGGTATGCTATCTACCTCGTTGCAGCGTCTTTCATCTGGTATGCGAATTAACAGTGCTAAAGATGACGCAGCAGGTCTCGCTATTTCCGAACGGTTTACCGCTCAGATTCGAGGTTTGAATCAGGCGGTACGAAACTCCAACGATGGTATTTCGCTGGCGCAGACAGCAGAAGGCGCACTCGGTGAGGTCACCAACAATCTGCAGCGAATTCGTGAGCTGGCTGTACAGTCCGCTAATGCGACTAACAGCTCTTCCGACCGCGCCGCGATGCAGGCTGAGGTATCTCAGCTGATGTCTGAAATCGATCGTGTTGCGTCACAGACCAACTTTAATGGTGTAAACCTGCTGGATGGATCTTTCTCCGCGCAGTCGTTCCAGGTTGGTGCAAACGTGGGTGAGACCATTAGCGTCACTACAATCATCAACGCCACTAAAGCGGGTCTTGGATTGGATAACGGTACTGCCAGCTATACCGCTGGAACAGCATTGACCGGCACACTGCTTGCTGGTGACGTGACCATTAACGGCAACGACGTTGGTGTAGTTGCAACTCAAGACGCCAAGGCCATGGCTGACGCCATTTCCGCTACTAGTTCCACTGTTTCTGCTACGGCTACCAATGCGCAGACTCTGGCCTATACCGACATTGCTGGTACTGCTGGTTCTGCCGCCGTAGCCACTAACTCTACAGTATCCGGTGCTTTCACTGATCACACTGGCACCAGTGGTGGTGGCACACTGACTCTGACTATCGACGGTATCAGCGTCACTAACTATACAGATGCCGGCGCGAACTATGACGCTGCTGCGTTCCAGGCAGACGTGAACACCTTCCTGGCTGCCAACGCACTGTATTCCGCTACGGGTAGTGTAGCCGGTAATGACTTGGTCATCTCCAAGGCAGATGGTACTGACATGGCTATCGTCGAAGGTGGTACGCTGGCTGGTGCTGCTGGTCTGGCCGGTGGTTTCCTGGCTACACACAACGGTGGTACTGCGGCTGTCGCTCAGGTTAATGCTGCCTACACATTGACTCTGGACGGTTCAACTGTTGATCTGAGTAGCTATCAGGGCGCTGGTGACTTCACTATCAGTGCTTCCGACATGGCCGCTGCAATTAACGGGGTCTCCGGATTCACCGCTTCAGTGAACGGTGCCAACATCGACATCACCAAGACTGACGGAAGCAACTTCACACTGGTTGAGTCGGGTGCTGACTCTGCTGGTGCAGAAGGTTTCGCTGGAACTGGCGGTACTTTCCGCGGAGTCATCAGCAACATTACCTCAACAGGTGCTGATCTGGTCATCGGTGGTGCAGGCGTTGCCAAGGCTGGATTGGCCACTGGTAGCACCGCTGCATCATCCAATACGCTTGATGTAACCACTGTTGCCAATTCCTCCGCATTGATCACAGCAGTCGATACTGCGCTGGATTCAGTAAACGGCTCTCGAGGTACTTTGGGTGCGGTTCAGAATCGATTCGAATCGGTAGTAACAAGCTTGCAGACATCTTCTGAAAGTCTGTCAGCTGCGCGATCTCGAATTCAGGATACTGACTTCGCCGCAGAGACCGCAAACCTGACCAAGGCGCAAATTCTGCAGCAAGCGGGTATGGCGATGATGGCTCAGGCAAATTCACTACCACAGAACGTGTTATCACTGTTGCAGTAATGGTTGGTTGAATCAAAGAGAGTTAGTACAGCCCCATTAGGGGCTGTACTTGCTTCCGGTTCAAAGGATAGTTGAATCAAAATACTTAAGAGAAGGGACGTAGCTACTATAAGTAAACTCGAGGTGTAGGTTATGACAACTCTGGACAAAATAGATATGGGTGCAAGCATACTGCGCACCAACCAGGTTGAGGCAACAAAGGCGCTGCAAGGCCGGCAAGAAATTGCCGCCCAGGGCAAATCTGCGCCAGTCACTAAGCCAGTCGGAACCCCGTCGGAAGATAAAAAGAAGGAACTTGATCAAGCAGTAAAAAACCTCTCTGGCTATGTGCAAAACGTTACCAGAGAACTTAATTTCAGTATTGATGAAGAACTCCATCGCCCGGTGGTAACTGTTTTGGACAAAGAGACTGGTGAAGTTATTCGGCAAATTCCGACTGAGGAGATGCTGGAATTGTCCAAACATGTCTCTGAGTCTCAGGAGAAGCTGCCGTCAGCGGGACTTAAAGGCGTGTTGTTTCGAGGTGATGCCTAGCTGCAACAGAATCAGGTCATTCGCGAGAAAATTGGCAGGTAAATTGCTTCGTTTATAGGGTATGAGATAAGAATTCAATTTCTTATTACTCGGTGTTGTTTTTAAAGGCAGACCCATGATTACGGCAACCGGATTGGGTTCCGGACTCGACATAACATCCCTGGTCTCGCAACTGGTCGAAGCGGAACGTGCCGGCTCAGATTTGCAGTTGGATCGGCAAACTGCCCAGCTTAACTCTAAGTTCTCGGCGTTGGGTTCAGTCAAGAGCGTACTCTCAACATTTCAATCAACATTGTCAGATCTCAATGATTTGAGCAGTTATGGTCGAAATTCTGCCAGCAGCTCCGTTCCACTCGAATTGGGAATCTCTGCCGACAGTACGGCGCAAGCCAACAGCTACTTTGTCGAGGTGACACAACTCGCTCAGTCGCATTCGCTTGCCAGTCTTGCTGTTGCTGATACCAACACCACTACATTAGGAACCGGCACGATTACCATTCGTTTCGGTACTACAGACTATAATTCTGGTACTGATACCTACAATAGTTTTACGTTGAAACCTGATAGTAGCGTTGCCACGATCAATATCGACAGTAGCAATAACACCTTATCCGGTGTGATGAATGCGATTAATGCCGCTGGAGCCGGTGTGAATGCATCAATAGTTAACGACGGTGTTGGATACAGACTTCTGCTTACCTCAGAGTCAACTGGTCTCGAGAATAGTCTCGAGATAAGTGTTACTGATGATGATGGGAACAACATTGATACCGGTGGCTTGTCTCAACTTGTCTTCAATTCCAGCGCGACGCATCTGGAACAGGCCGCCGCGGCGAAGGATGCCCTGCTGACCATTAATGGCCTGTCGATAAGCAATCCATCCAATTCGGTGACGTCGGCTATCGATGGTGTAACCCTGGATCTAAAACAGACCACCAGCGGTGTTGTCGATTTGTCAGTGCAATCAGATAACAGCGCGGTAATCGACGGAGTAAACAGATTCATTGCCGGGTACAACCAGTTTATCAATGCTGTGAATGCATTAAGTGCTTATGATGCTGAAAACGATGTGCCTTCTCCTCTGGTTGGCGACTTTACGGTACGCTCAATCAACAGTCAGATAGATACGATTCTCAGAAATTCTGTCGCTGGCCTGACTGCGTCTGTTACCAGTTTGTCAGAGATAGGTATTACCACCAGTAAATCAGGAACTTTAGAGCTGGACGTTGCAGAGTTGAATAGCGCGCTTGCAGATAAACCGGATGAAGTCACTCGCATATTCGCAGCGCTTGGTGTTCCAACAGATCCTGATATCCAATTCGAAAGCGCCACCGCTGAAACTGCGGTAGGAACTTACGACATCAATATCACCAATCTGGCAACCACTGGAACAAATACTGGTACGTCCGTGTTGCCCAATTTTGGCATTGGGGAAACCCTGACAATAGATGCAGACAATGACGAGCTAGCAGTGGAGATCGATGGTGTTTCGACTTCAACTATCACGCTGACCAACGCTGTCTATTCCAGCGGCGCTGCACTTGCCAGTGAGATTGAAGCACAGATCAATGGCGCTACTGCGCTACGCGATGCCAGTATTACAGTCTCAGTTACTTACGACAATGGCAGTAACAATCTGGTTATCTCTTCTGACTCATTTGGCAGTAGCTCGAGTGTCGATGTATTGAGCGTCGACACCAACACGGCTGCTGAACTCGGTTTCGGAGTTAGTTCTGGAACTGTAGGAACTGATGTGGCTGGAACTATTGATGGCGTCGCAGCAACTGGGGCTGGCAAAGTGTTGCTGGCCGTGGTTGGTTCAGATGCAGTCGGATTGAGATTGACGATTGGTGGCACCACCACAGGCAACAGAGGTAATGTGGAATTCAGTCGCGGCATTGTTAACCAGTTGGATTTGTTGATGGAGCAGCTATTGGACACAGAGGGCGCTCTGGAAGATCGAATTAATGCCTTCAAAGACCGTATTGACGAAGTCAGTGAGCGCAGAGAAAGACTGGAGCTGAGATGGGAAGCAGTCGAAGCTCGCTACACACGACAATTCAATTCTCTAGATATCTTGCTCAGTAGTTTGCAGAGCACGAGCAACTACATGGAACAGCAGTTCGAGAATCTACTCACGCCCAATACGGGCCAGCAACGCTAAAGCAACTCGGCAGTATTGTCGTAGTTCCTTTTAAGTTAATTCAATTCATATACTATCAAGCATTGGAACAGAGCTATGTACAACTACTCCGCATTGAACCAATATCGTTCAGTCGATGTTCAGAGCAAGGTTGCGGCTTCATCTCCACATAGTTTGGTGGCCATGCTGCTGGATGGCATATTGCACAAGTTGGCACTGGCCTCCGGTGCGATGGAGCGTGCGGATATCTCTGCACAAGGCCAGGCCTTGAGTGGTGGTATCAGAATTGTGGATAGCCTGAGAGCCAGCCTCGACTATAACAAAGGAGGTGAACTGGCAAAAAATCTTGGCGCAATCTATGACTATATAGAACGAAGATTACTTGAAGCGAATGCCAGTTCCGATCCTGGCATCATCTCAGAGGTGAGATCATTAATCGATCAGATTAAGTCCGGCTGGGACGCGATACCTCCTGAACTGCGAGGTGTAGACTGATGCAACTGGTGAATGAAACTAATCCAGATGCAGAAACTCAAGCTGAGATTCGCTATCGACAGAAGCGATTCGAGTTAGCTGAAGTCTTGCGCGGCACTGAAACAATTTTGCACCTGGCGCAAAAGGGAGACTGGGAGGCAGTCGAAGAACTGGAGCGCATGCGGAAATCAGATATCGCTGTCTGCTTCTCTGGGCTTGATGTCCTTGAAATGCCTCTACTCAAGGAAGCTCTTGGTACTCTCGCATCAATGAACGATCAGATTATGGAGCTGGTTGCCCAGGCCAGACAGGAGTCTCTGCAAGCCTGCGATGAGTTAAGGAAAGCCAGGCAAGCTACCAATGATTATCAAGCACAACATGGCACGGGCGAATTAGCCGCTTACTAGTCTATACTTGAGCCTCTTAAGTCAACTGTCTGCCAGGAGAGCAATTCAGTGTCGATACAAAATGAAGGCTTGGTTTTTGAAGGAAGGTTGCCTGTCTTATTCCAAGTCATTGAATCCTTTCCAACTGACGATACTTTTCTGTTTCTAAACGAGAAGAATGAACGAATCCTGCGCGCCAGTCTGTTGCCCATGGAGCCGAAGGAATTCGAAGAACATGACGAAGTGGGACTCATGCTATGGCGGCAGGAGCTAAAAATATCCATGCTGATGGATTTGGTTGGAGAACTGGTCACAAATCAGCAGGGGAAGCCGCCAGTCTCAAGTTTGTTGTTAACTCCTTCCTATCTGGAATGCGCTGACCTACCCGGTACCACTGATTCTATAATTGAATGCTCTCTGTACCTCAGCCCCAACATCCCTCAGGCTCTTAAACTTTATGGGCTGCGAGTAAACAGAGAGGGGCAAGGTGTTGAGGAAAATACAGATTCAAGCGCAAGAATGCAGTTTCGTAGCATGGCACGCTCTGTTCAGGACTTGCTTGAAAAAGTCATATTCAGGCAGCATCGACGTCAGGTGGCACAGGGTCTGGAAAGCCCTGAGGATTGAATGAATCGGGCAAAATCAGAGTGCTGACTCAGCTTGGCGAGTGAGGATACCTACCTCTCGGCAAATGCTATAACTGTAATAGTCGGGATTCGACCTGACAAACAGTGTCAGATGTCCCGATAGCGGGCATTTACTCGGAGCTGGCAAGAATGTCTCAATTCGACCCATGGCAGACATTGGTCTGCCTACCAAAAAAGAGTTGATTTATAAGTCTATATATGTAGACTTAACTCATGGCCCGATCTCGCAGAAGTTCAAAACAGACCTTAATCTTGCTTTCCATCTTAGTGGATAGACCCCGATCCTGGCGACATGGGTATGATCTCTCCAGGGAATCAAGCCTTAAGTCAGGCACGTTGTATCCGATCTTGATGCGCCTGTGTGACCGGGATCTGCTCGATTCCAAGTGGGAACCTTCGGAAGAAATTGGGCGCCCACCACGCCATATGTATCGTTTGACAAGCAAGGGCTTAATGTTCGCTAAGGAGCAATTGGCCTTCAGTTCAAACAAAGACACATTGGGTAATGAACTTGGGAACCCAGCTTGAAGCGGAAAAAATCTCTTATTCGGCGAATGGCGATCCTGGTGGTGACCCACGCTGCCAGAGTTCTCCCATCCGGGCCAGAGAATTGGGCACGAGCCATGCTTACCGAGATTGACCATATAGCGGAGGACAGAATCGCTCTACGCTGGGCTATAGGCTGTCTATATACAAGTTACCGAGAGAGGATTACAAATATGACTTTGGGTAATCTACGAGTTTCACCCGCAGTTCTTACAGTCGAAATGTTACTGTGCTTTGGTTTTCCCTGTTTCGCTTTTTTCGGCATGCTATTTCAAATTGGTAATTTCATACCGTTTAACTATAGCTTGCTCTCAATGATTATTTTCACCTCTTGTCTGATTGGGCCTGTTGGACTTGCTTTTGCTTTCAGGTTTATTGCACTCAAACGAAACGTTCTGGGTAAATCGGTGCTTGCAGTATTGGGCGTTCTCGCCACATGGACATTGATAGCCCATAGCATTCTTATTTGGATTGACACCAATCGGCTAGATTTTTCAGCATGGAGCGGAATCTTCTTGTTGGCGGTACTTCCGATTTTGGGTGTTGCTCACCTCATCTATATTTCCAACCCAGGGGAAAGAATGGAATTGCCAGCCTGAACTGCGATTTCGATTGTGTCCGCTTCTGGCACGATAGCGACCTATAGTTCAGTGCGGATAAACACCGTTTAGATAATCCTCCGATGGTCACACTCCGACCCAAAAAGGAGGTTTAAAAAATATAGCTTTTATATCCTACTGACAGAATCTGTCAGTCACTTCTCTTAAAATAGCAAACTAAATCCATTCAATACTGGGATTGAGAAACCTTGGGTGAATACACTTCAAAGGTCCAATGCGCTGAAATTTTGAATCC
>JANQJM010000010.1 GCA_028281635.1 Pseudomonadales bacterium
GGATTCAAAATTTCAGCGCATTGGACCTTTGAAGTGTATTCACCCAAGGTTTCTCAATCCCAGTATTGAATGGATTTAGTTTGCTATTTTAAGAGAAGTAACTGACAGATTCTGTCAGTAGGATATAAAAGCTATATTTTTTAAACGTCCTTTTTGGGCGGAGTGTGACCATCGGAGGATTATCTAAACGGTGTTTATCCGCACTGAACTATAGGTCGCTATCGTGCCAAGAGCGGACTAGATGATACAAGGTCACTTAAAAGCCTTATCAAGCATAAAAACTTGCCATGGTAAATAAAAGCGATTTAGCCTGATTTCGGACATTGCTGACACTTTCTCTTCTTTAGTAGTTAAATAATCGAACGCGGACATCCCTCCGAGAATAGTGGCAATACTGTTCTTTATTTCCCCATCAAGTGGAGACATAAATACCAAGGAAGCCGATAAAAATTTCAGAAGAAAATAAATATCTCTCCGACGATACATTTTCTGAATGTGCTTGAAACGCTCGTGAAGTTCACGAACTCCTTCGTCAACCTCGCGCAGGTATTTAAGAATCGTGATTTCGCTGTCGGTCTGTGACGCATTGTGGAGCATATTCTGTATGCGCCGTTGAAATTCTTGATACAATTCTGACTCTTTGTTCCTAATTTCTACTATTCGCTCCATTTCGATGTTAGTAAAATGAGGTAATAACAAGTTGGATAAGCCTGAAGACCTTCGAGCAAGGTTAGGATACTCCTCAGTTTCATCAAACTGTTTTTTTAACTCCTCCAACTCAAAATTTGCGGATGTTAACTTTAATTTCTTCTTGTGAAATTTCTGACCCGGAAAAAGAGGAACAATATGAGATATTCCTAGACGCATCGCTTGCTGCAGTTCAAAAATCAAATCAAGTAATTCGTCAAAAGCGAGCTTATCTAGCACATATGCTCGAGACTCATTGAAAAAGGTTGTTCCATGCGTTTTCCGAGATTTACGCATTCTTCTTGCAAAATAAACCTCCCCATCATCCCTTGTCTCCGGTGCCTCCACAAATGGAAATGAGACATAAGTGCGGTTCGCATAGAAACAAGACTTCTTTAAAAAAGTTGATGTTGGGATGTTTGAACGCTGAGATAGCTCACAATCTGTACTAAAGTGAAATTTCATTCCTCCGACTTGACTTGCATCCTTCATTGCCCCAACAAAATTGCGCTCAAAAGCTTTGTAAAGGCGACTGACGAACATATGTTTGGCATCTATGGGGAGTCTGTGGTAATCCTCCTTGCTTGACAATTCAAAAGCATCAAGAAGCTCTAGTATTTTAGTATTTGGTTCGATGGTAGGTGATATTGTCATGTAAAGTAAAATCAACTACTTTTTTGATTTTCCTATCTGTTTAGTAACTGCGTGTTGAGTCAACCTCAGTATTTATACTTCAATCCTGGGTATCACGAAAAGCCAAATTGATTATGGATAATAATCCCAATCGCGTTTCCTATTTTTCTGCTCAGTAATGTTCATTTTGGGTCGAGCTCGGCCTATTAAATTAGTGCCACGAGAGCTTAAATTCTCTCAGATTGAGCGTCGCCTATGGGTCGGAATGTAGCCTTATCCGCTCAATGCCATTAGGAGACATTCCGCAACTAGAAGCAAGAACCGGGCATATGTTTCTAGATGCAGGGGTTGTTAACCTTTTAGACTCCTAATTCATCTAAAGTCAAAGTAGTTTTAGAGCTAGGGATATTTTCATGTCAAAAATACTGAATATTGTTGGGGTCACAGTGAACCTTCCCCGATTTGACGGACACTCGATATTGGGGACTTGGACTTCCCATAGTTCCGTAGACAACTCTGGGCTATTCTATTAGCTTAGGAGGAAGTCATGATTAGAAGAAGTGAAGATCAAACGCATATAAAAATCCCTCTCTATACTGATATTACAATTGATTGGCAGCTAGCTTTCGCTTCAGAAGAGCATTTTAACTTCCTTAGAACTGTTTCTAGCCAGGCCATAATCAATGAGTTTAAGAGAAATATTGTCGGAAACCGAAATTCAGATTGATTCTTTCAAAGTGCTACGATCTTCAAATCTTGTTTCTTTTCAAAAGCATTAGGCTTCAGCGCTGTGAGATTTTTCTTTCTCCCTCTATAGAAGAATTCCGCTTTTTTATTCCTCACTCACAAATTACTATCAAACTTCAATCAAGAAAACATAACTTCAACCATCGAGGAATATGTAATGCTCAAAATTCTAGCAAGAACATTTCTTTTGCGAACGATGTATTTACATCCAACGAAATTGCTAGCCTTAGTATTTACACTGTTCATAAGTCAATACAATTTTGCGCAACAAGTGTTCGTTACAGATGGCAACACCGACCTGGATGTAATGGATGAGAGAATCAACCACTTAACTTACGGTCTAATTCTTCTGCGGGATCAGGAAAAAGGTAGACTGAACCAGTCAGATAACGATGTTGTGGATATCGCGCTTGAATCTGGAAACTATCTAGATGGCTTTCTCGGGATTATGCAAGAAACCTGCGATTACTATCGATCAACTCCCAACGAGCTAATAGATTCAGAAAGACTCGCTGACGCCCAATCAAGAGCACAACGCATTGAATTGCAGGATCGACTTGCATACCTTGAATCAGCGATTTTAGCGCTTTCTCCTCGAACTAGAGAGAGGGTCTATCAGATATCGGAGAATCTCGCGCAAACTAATAACACAAAGCGTGCCGGGGTCTTGGATCATTTGAAAGTCGCAGCTTTCAATCCTGAAAATTACATTCAGAATTTTGCGAATGTTTGCGCCAATGTTGAAGAAATTGCCATGAAAGCAGAGTCTGGAGCGCTATTTTATGGCGAGTCAGTAATTAGTATTGAAGAAGAGGGAGCCCAACAATGAAACATTTTTCAATCACGAAGTTATTTGCAACAACGGCGATGCTCGTTGCCTCCCAGCAAGCTCTCGCACTCAGTGTGTCATGCGGGCACAACGTTAGCTTCGGCGGGATGACAAGCACCGGTCTAAACATCAGAACCATGACAGCGAGCGAACAGTCAAACTCAGTTTACTATGCTTACCTGCAACGCCTGACAATTACAGCCCCTAACTGCTGCAGTACCAGCGAAGACTTGGAAGAGCCGGATGCAACTGATTATCAATTAACAAGATCTACTTCAATAGCTTCCAATTTCTCGTATACGGCGCAATTTTCTGCGATTGTGGATCTGTTTGATGGAAGTACTTCACCTGCTACACATCTATTCGATGACACTTTTAGTTCAGCTTGTTGGGCGCCAGGAGTAGATGTGATCCCATAGCTCGATCGCTTGAGCGTTCTTCGTTGCAGCATATGGACAGCAAGACTAACAGGCTGTTCATATGTACTCATTTTGAAGGCCGGCTGAGCTTTTGCGAGAGACTTGATCGAAGGAACTAGCCAGAAGGGAAAATTAGTGCACGCAACCGGTCGGTACTGTTTTCAACGCACTCTGCCGCCAACGGTTGAGCAGCTCCACTATTTACTGCACCAGATCAGTGAAAGAGTGGCCCGGTTTCTGGAACGAAGAGGTATTCTGGAAAGGGATGAGGATAACAGCTACCTCACCCTGGACGGGTTGGAAGAAGGTCCGCTCAATGATATTCACAGCCACTCGGCCACCTACCGCGTGGCTATCGGTCCCAAGAAAGGCCGCAAAGTCTTTACCCTGCAGACGACCCGCCACAACCTGAACCCACGCCCGATAACACACGGGTCGCTAAGCTAAACGGTTTCAGCCTGTATGCTGGCGTGGCCGCTCGGACTCATCAACGCAAGAAGCTGGAACGACTGTGCCGATACATAGCAAGGCCCGCCATTGCAGAAAAGCGCCTCTCCCTTACGCCCACCGGCAAGTTGCGTTATGAACTCAAAACCCCTTTCAGAAACGGTACCACCCATGTGATCTTCGAGCCGCTGGATTTTATCGCGAGATTGGCTGCCCTTGTTCCCAAGCCAAGAGTCAACCTCACTCGCTTCCACGGGGTGTTCGCGCCCCGCAGAAAAATGCTCCTGCATTTTCTGAATACCGTCCATCCATGGACATAACAGCAAGTATCGTGCTCTGATCACACCCGCAGGCAGAGGCAAGGGGAGCAAGAAGTCTAATAAAGATGGGGATAACTGCAGCTTCGCCGAGCGCCAATGATGTTCTAGATGGGATTCTTACTGTCTGGCTGTCTACTGTTGTTGGTTCTGCAGAAAAGAAAAGTCTAAATTTGGTCACGTATAAGGATGCAGGGCAGTTCGGAAAGGCCGAATTTCAACTACTAACTCGTACTTCATATTCGAAAAGGGGGTAAAGGTTGGTGTAAATAAGTCGATCACTATCAGGCCATTCTCACTTACAAGAACCAGACTTGCTTTTTGACAACAACTAGAAGGATCGAAATCCCCTTCGCGGCATACTGCAGTTCGGCCCGTACAGCGCTTCGCTGAATTTGTGGTCAGAAATCAAAATAGCGTTTCTTTGCACTATTGAAAATCAAAGAGATATTCAATCAATTTTCAATGAGCTTCGCAGCCCAGCGAAAACTAAAGATGCGCCTGATTACTACCCGGATTACCCTGGATTTGAGAACGTCTTCAGAGTTCCGCTCGCGGCCGCTGCACAAGGTGTTAATAGAATCCTTCCCGGCGAATTGGGCGAACTTGCTTATGAAGGCAAACATTTAGAGCTAGGAAGGAAACTGGCAGAGCTGCTAGTTCAGATGAAGTCACAGCGATCGAATTTTGATGTGGTGATGATACTTTTACCTGATGAATGGGCAGATTGTTTCAATGTCGAGGATTCGATCTACACAATTATCTAAAGGCATTCTGCGCACCTGCGGGGGTGCCCTTTCAGATAATTACAAGGACGGCAATGACAAGATCCTGCAGGTCAAATGTGATGTGGGGATTAAGCATTGCCTTGTATTCGAAAGCAAATGGAATTCCGTGGAAACTTCCAACTATAAACCCGAACGAAGTGTTTATCGGCATTAGTTACGCACTGAAGACCAGTGAAGGAGAGTCAAACTACTTCACATGCTGTAGCCAAATCATTGAACCGGATGGACTTGAATTTGAATTTGTCGCCTACGACGCAAGAATCGATGAGGTAGATAGAGCCAAAAATCCATACTTATCTCGCGAACAGATGCAAGCAATACTGTTGAAGAGTTTGCAGGTTTACAAACGAAATCACTACGGGCGGGGACCAAAGAAAATTACGGTTCACAAAAAGACGCATTTTACTGAGGCAGAAATAGCTGGCGCACTAGATAGTTTCAGCGAAGAAACTGAAGTTGAGCTAGTTCAAGTGATTGATAGAGCACCTGTCTTAGGATTAAAATGGAGGAACAACCGGGCTGATGGGTATGGAGTACCGCGAGGAACGTATCTGCCTATTTCGCAAGATGAAGCCTTGTTGTGGACACAGGGGCCAAATACAGGTGCTAGTTTAAGCAGTTCTCATAAGCAACTCTACAAGGATTTCGTATTTGCCCCAACGCCTAAACCTGTTTTGCTTAGGCGGTTTTCCGGGAATGGAGGCTGGCATGAAACGTGCCATAGCATAATGGGTCTCACCAAAATGGACTGGAATAACAATACTCTCCATAAAAAAATGCCTGCAACTCTGGAGTATTCAGATAGGTTCGCACAAATCATTAAACAGAACCCAGAAATGGTAAATCAGGAATATGATATTCGTTGTTTTTTCTAGCAATAGATATTGATCTCAATAATTTGCCTAGATTTCCAGCAAACCCAAATGGGGCAGGCTTAGATTCAGAGTACTGCTGGAAGCGGAAAATTACTGCGTTTGGTGATTCACCAAAAATATTGAAAGCAAATGGTTTCCTGAGTTACCAGGAGAGTAATGAAAAACTACTGTAGTTTCATTGACTATTTACTACGTTAGAAACTTGCTCTTTAAAGTTCTGTAATATGTCTGACTCCCCACCTTGATTTTCAATGCTATATGATAAAAATCTTCTATATTGTTCTTCGTCCAAGTATCTCTCCATTATTCGAGCCGGAGTAAGGCTTGGCGCGACTTCGTAAAATCTATTGAGTTCTTTTTGGTTTACTTCTGCTCTTGAGAAATCAATCAAATCTCCACTCATTGATTCCAACTCCTCATTGTTAAGCGCAAGTTCCATAAATATCTGATCTTTCATAGATTCATCCAGGCCAAGCTCATCGATAAAATTGCCATACTCCAAATAAACTTGTTCTACATGCACGGGCTTAGGCTCTCGAGTGTTTGATATAGAATTTTGAGCCTGAAATCTTGGTGAGGTATTGATCGCAGATACTTGTGAATTGTCCTCACTAGAGGATGTGCGTCTTGAAGGGCTTACATTAGAAGATCCTTCAACAGAAATAGACCTCTGTTCAAATTCAGTACTTATGTCATTGTTTAGATACGTATGCGAAATAATCGCCAAGCTAATCAGAGCTACAAAACTTAGTAAAACTTTCATTTTTTGTCCCAAATTCGACGTCGTCTGTGCTTGGCCCCACAATTTGGGCATTTGTAACGACCATCAGAGAGCCTCTGAGCCCCGTATTTACAGCATTTTTTACATTTCGCCATCGCCTGAACCAGTATAATTTGGTCCAGTTTGGTTAGGTATTACCAAAAGTCATTAGTGTCCCCTACTCCCCCTTACATTAGTGCAAGCATATTAGTTGTGAGCATTGAACTACTTGGTTTCCACCGAAGCGTTGGGTAATGAACTGATTTCAGCTTACTCATTTGCTTAACGACTGTTTGTATTAGTACCCATCTTGATATTGGAGAATTGTATGACCAATTCGTTGGTCTTCACCTTGGCCCCAAGTTTGTCATTTACTGGAACATAAGTTTTAGGGACATCAACAAGCAGCGAGGCACTAGCATTACCACAAATATCGTGATATCACTATTTTCGTGGCACCCATTCAATTGGCCTAGTTTCCTTTTTTAGAATATTGAACAAATGTATAAAAAGGAATTAACGCCACTGAGTTCACCATAAACGACAGGTTTTTTGGGAGATGTTAATGTGAAATATTTATTTATAGGATGTTTTACCCTATTAGCTGCAAGCATATATGCACAATCTGATGATTCATCGTTTAGTCAAGTGCGGTCACGCATTGGACTCCATTCTTCGGATCTAAGAACGGCATTCCAATCGCTGCGCCACTCTGCTAGCCGAGACTCACAAGACTCTAGTGGACTGACTGAAACCGATCTTTTGCAGATCGAAGATGCTATTTATACGGTTGAACCACATGTTAATGCGTCCGCGCCTTTGTTAGCTGCTTGTGACTATTTAAATTCAGCTGAGGAATCTGAATTGGATGCTGCCAAACTAGCAGCCTATCTGGCAGATTCAGATCAAATCTACTACGAAACATTTATTTCCGTATACGAGAGAACTTTTAACGCCTTATCAGAGGTAGCTAAGGAAAGATACTTGGAGGGATTCGCATCGAATGCTGTTCTAAATGGCAGAGGTCGACCCGGCGACATTCCTAGTGCTGACAAACTCTTCAGTATGCCTAATCAACAAAGTGAAGCTATTTTGAACAAGTGGCTATCCATTGGGCCGGAGTTTATTCAACTGTTTGCCCACAACTGCACAGCCGAAGCGATTGAGCAAAGAATAGAAACAAATAGAAAACTAGAAGCAGGCGAAATTTCGCCTTATGCAGAAATCAGTATAGGAGAGAAGGAGCTAACCAATGCATTGCCTATCGGCGGGCGCGACGTTACTAGTCTGCTGCCAGGTCAAACAGCTGTATCAGACTGGAGCGAAATGCCGCAGGCGAGCAATCTTCTTCGATGGCTGTTAAACCAGCCTGTCTGATTTCATTCCACAACGCTTCGTCGTTATGCAGTCGCAGACACTGCCTGGCAAAATCTGTGGCGGTATCCGCACAGAGTAGTTGCTTCTCATCAGTCCAGTTCAATTGATTCGCTAATAGTGAAGTCGTCACTGTTGGTAGACCCATACTCGCGGCTTCGTGCACTTTATGTGGAATGCCAGCAGCGAATCGAGTGGGCGCGATAAACAAACGGCAGGAATTGTAGTACTCATCAATAGCCTCCAGGCGACCCGTAAACACCACATTATCTTTGGCAACGGTGGCGAGTGATGGCACAGTATTGTCTCCCACCACATAGAGAGTAAGCTGCGGGTCGCTGGCTTCGATGAGCGGCAGACAATTGATTAAGAACCACAACAAGGAATCCACATTAGGCGAACCTTCATCACGCAGTGCACCAACAAACAACATGCCCTTGCGCTCGGGGAATGCTTTTTCTGTTGCATTGAGGTCCAGCCGATGACCGAGTACCGTGGTCTGCTCGATGCCGTGCTGGTGATATAGCTCAGCTTCCTGCTCTGATACGGCAACTATACTTTGTGCTTCACTTGCCTGTTTTAATTCATCCGCAATTTCAGCGTGTTCTTCCTCACTACTGATCCGCTCGCCCCAAAGGCGCCTGCGGAGAATCTCGCGCGGTGCGGACACGGCTTCCGCGTCATAGATAACTTGCACATTTTTGAGCAGTTCCGGATGGTCGGCCACAACTTCATTAAAAATTGTCATATTGTGAACTCGGCTTACCATGATGGTTTGATAAAACCCTTGTCTTTCGCGCAAGAAGTCCAGTAAACCATTTCTTCCCATACCCATCGCGACTTCAATGTTTGGAGACAGTAGTTCATAGACTTCTTCCCAGTTATCAGAAGGAAAAAGCAATGGATAGAATGTGAGATTGACTGCTGTGGTGGCCAGGGTATTCAGGATATGTGAACAACGTGGGTAGCCGGCGCCCAGACTCGGGTATGGCACCCGATCATCGATTATCAGAATGTTGGGATGAGTGTTCGCTGTCCTGGCCTTGAGCACATTGGCGGGATGGTTGGCTAATCTGTTTTGTAGATAGTCGGGATGTTTGCCACAGAGAACATCGCGATGTTCTTGCTGCAATTTGCTGGCACCCGTGATGCCACCGGTACTGGCGAACTCATAATGGGTAATTTGGGCATTCGGTTCATATACGACTCGATAGCCTGCTTTATGTAGACGAATGCAGAAATCTGATTCTTCGTAGTAAGCCGGTGCGAAGTCCTCATCGAAGCAGCCCAGCTCCCTGAACAGTGCGGTTTTCATTAGCAGAAAAGCGCCCGAGCAGTAATCCACATCGCGGCGCATCATAAATTGATAGGCCAGTGGGTCTTCGCCTCTTCCATAGCCGGCGCAGGCGCCATCGTTCCAGATAATACTGCCGGCCTCTTGCATGGTCCCGTCGAGGAGTTTGATTTTCGCACCTACCGCCCCGATATCATTGGCAGTCCGGAGCGTGTCGAGGGCAGTGCTGAGAGTAGCGTCTTCCAACAGGGCGTCGTTGTTTAACAACAGCAGGTGTTCGCCAGTTGCCGCCGCCGCGGCCTGGTTTACCGCGTGTACGAATCCCACATTTGTCTCGTTGCGCAATATCTTTGCATTGTCGATTCTTTCCAGAAGTCGAGATGTGTCATCGCTGGATTTATTATCCACGATAATTACTTCATAGGACTTGTCCGCGTTTTCGACAATCGATTGCATACAAAGCAAACTCAGGTGAGCCTGGTTGTAAAACACCAACACGATAGAAATTTCCGCTTCGTCGGACGAGTTAAAACTCAGCCTCGAATTACTAATCAAGAATTCTGATAGTTTTTGTTTTGCAGCGGTGTCATGTGCTTGTTTGGAAATGGAGGGCGGTGCGCCAGCACCTGGACCTTCACTCGTGGCTTCTGAATTTGTTGCTGATACATTTTGATGCGCCGGTTCAATGGCTTGCCTGCTTGTTCTGTGACCCAGAAACAGGTCTCTTAGGAACCGTAGTGGCAGGGTCATTCGCCAAAAAATCGATTGCTCGATGAGTCGGTGTGCTTCTTCCATGCGTGCTATATGCTCACGCAGCGCCGTATTCTCCTCTCTGAGCTGATGCGCTGCATTCGATGCACCAAGGGAAGCCACTGCCGGACTCGTTCCGACATTTCGCGTTTCTATTTCTGGTTCACTCACATTAGCGAATAGTTTGCTGCCATTGCGAATAGTCTGAGAGAGACTCGTTTGAGAGTCTTTCTGTTTGACAACGAATTCTGGAAGACCTGATTCATAGTGCTTTGATTGAACCAATTTGCTCCAGGTCTGTTGCACATAATCAAACTCTCGTTGAGCGCGAGTTCGATTTTCCGCCAGATTATCAGACTGACGCGACACTGATTCATGGTGGATCAGGCAGACCCCGGGGTGGAACAGGCTAGGCAGCCCTGCTTCGGCAAGACGCAGACAATAATCGACATCATTATAGGCAACGGCCAATTCTTTACTATTGAATCCGCCAAATCGTTCAAAGACCTCGCGGCGAGTTAACAAGCACGCAGCGGTAACAGCAGGCACTACAAAAGGTTGCCCAAACCCCGATCTGGCGTAGAAATTCTGCGGCTCATTCAGCACAATGTGTTTGGCCAGCGACTGTTGGTCCAGAGCGATGCCACCATGTTGAATTGTTTTGTCGGGATACAATAGCAGGCAGCCAACCGCCCCCACATCATCTCTCTTCGCGATAGGGTAGAGTTGATCAAGCCAATCCGGATGTACCACTTCAATGTCATTATTGAGAAAACACAGGACGTCAGCCTTGGTGTGTTCAGCAGCAAAGTTATTCAGTGCGGAAAAATTAAACGGGTGGTTCCACTCTAAGACTCTGACCCTGGGCTCATTTTTCAGTGATTGAAAATAGTCGTGAGTGACTGGCTGTTCACTGCCATTGTCGATTATCAAAATATCGAAAGAGAGCTCAGTTAAAGTTGTCAGCAAACTCTCTACACAGGGTTGCAAATACTCCAGCTTGTCACGGGTAGGAATGATGATTGTGCAAGCAATGGTGGAAGTATCACTCATCGCTTTATGCTTCTGACCTTGGTTCATTCTTTACTTTTTGAAGATTGCTTTGAGGCGACAGGTCTTTCGCCTCCGAGTGAGCGTCCGATCAAACGTAATGGGGCTGTGATCTTCCAGGAAATTGAATTGGTGATCTGTGAATGTGATTCACGTAGAAATTCTATATCATCCTCTAAAGATCTGTTTTGCAGCTCAATGGAATCGATATGACGTTTCTGATCTGAGTTAATATTTTGTGCGTTGGTTAAGCTGTGTTCCAGATTGTCTACTCGATCGCGGAGTGCCTCACTCTCACGCAGAAGTTCACTAATCTGCTGTTGATGTTCAAGGTTTGTTTTATGTTCGGTGGCTAAATTGTTGTCCCTTGCTCGAATTTCATCTTGCAATGAGCTTATGAGTGAAGCCTGGTCCATGGACCCCAGCAACCTGTTCAGGTCTTTGCCCGACCATTTCTTTAACCACTTATCGAATAATCTGGCTCTGGCTTTGCCCAGTACGTGATCCTGTTGATAGCGCACTGAGATATCTTCCTGCGTGGTTTCAGAATCTCCACCAGCACGATAAAAGGCACTTACAACATCTACGAATTTGAAGTCTGTGTGGCCGCTCACTTGTAACCAGAAGTCCCAGTCCTCAAAGATTTCGAACTCGGTATCGAATCGACAACCCTGATCATATAGCTCCCGTTCGAATAGCACGGAATGGATTGGAATATAGTTATCTCTGAGCAGAAGTGCTGCATCATATTCCTGACAAAATACCTCTTCGAGTAAGCTGCCATCTTCCCTGGTTTTTTGTGTGCAGCTGTATGCTGCTTTGTTATCGGGGTTTTCACGTAACGCCGACAACAAGCTCGATATATGCTCAGAGCCTATCCAGTCATCGTCGTCTAGAAACAAAAAATAGTTACCTATGGCTGCAGCCATTCCGGTATTGGCGGCCTCCGAGCGAGCCAACTGTTTGTCGTCTTTCAGTTCTTTGATATTGAGTGTGGGGTACGCCTGAACGAATGCTGTGTGATCTTCACCTTTGGCATTAACTAGTACTACTTCCAGGTTGGTGTGAGTCTGGTTGGCAACAGAGGACAGGGCTTGATTAAGAAAAGGGCGACCAAGACTGCGGCAGATGACGGACACTAGTGTGTCATTGCTGGCAACTGAATCGGTAGGCATCTGCTTGTTCTGATTAGAATCCTGTTATAGCAAGGAGTATAACGTCTTTCCCATATACGCACATGTATAGGAACAGGACTATTGGGTGAACTCGAAAGAGCGTATGCCGACTAGTCTGGGCCCGAATCCAGCTGCCGAACCAGTACCGCGCCCACAACGTGTCCGATAAAATCCAAAAACAAGGTATCCAGATTCACATTGAAGTAGTTCTCAACCTGGTTACCTAATGCAAGTAAGGCAAGCACCTCTCCATTGCTGATGACTGGACATAAAGCAGTGGAACTAATTGAGTTGTTATTAGGGAAGAGGCGATTGACCTGTTCTTCATCAAGCGCGCCGCAATGAGTACGTTTGAGTCGGAATACGTCGTTGTAGTGATGTTTTAGCGTTGCCAGTGACTCGGTTCTCACAGACTGAGCAACTTGCAAATCAGGATGTTCAACGATCAGTATTTCACAGGCATCGATGCTGTCATGATTGGATAGCTGATCAATGGCGACATCGGCAATTTCAGTAGCATCTTTCGCTCGGAGTAAAGCAAGCACAAGGTTTCTTGTGGTATCGAAGAGCTGATCATTATTACGCGCATTCTCCAACAGGTTATTTAGCTTCTGTCTCGCTTCAATTCCGCGTTCACGCAATATAGTGACTTGCCGTTCCAGCAAAGAGATGGCGTTGCCACTTTCATGGGGTAGAGAAAGTTCAGCGAGCAAATCGTCCTGTTGCAGGAAAAATTCTGGATGCGCACGCAGATAAGCTGCTACATCGTCCGCATGTAATTGCTCAGCATTCTCTGCTGACACAGCTTCAGCAGCGCTTGCATCTTTGCTCATAACTCTAGAGTCCCCTCGTAAACAGTAGTGGTCGGACCTGACATTAGCACTGATGATTCCTCACCAGACCAGTCTATTACGAGACTGCCGCCAGCTAGTCTAACACTAACCTTGTTTTCCAACAGTCCCAGCCTTTGGCCGGCGACTACTGCTGCACAAGCACCGGTTCCGCAGGCCAGAGTTTCACCAGTTCCCCGCTCAAACACCCGCAGCCTTATTTGCTGAGGGCTTTCAATCTGCATGAAGCCGACATTAACACCTTGGGGAAAGTCCGGGTGCGAACCTAAACCACCCCCAATATCTTTTACGGCCGTCTTCATCAGGTCTTCAACGATTATCACAGCATGGGGGTTGCCCATGGACAGCGCGCTAAACTCTATGGTGTTTGATTGGCCGTCGATTTCTATCTGGCGCTGGTAAGTCAATGATTGATTTTCGCTGTTAAACGGTATCAGCTCCGGTCGGAATTCTGGTAGTCCCATATCAACGGTGACATTACCGTCGGTGTTGGTTGCCAGACTCAAAATCCGATTCAGCGTTTTTACAATCACTGGATTGTTGTCGCTAAGGCCTTTTTCTTTTACAAAAGAGGCGAAGCAGCGAGCGCCGTTACCGCAATGCTCTACTTCACTGCCATCAACATTGAAAATCCGGTAATCAAAGTCCACATCCGGGACACTTGGAGGCTCGACCAATAGCAACTGATCGAATCCGATTCCAAAACGGCGATCAGCAAGCTGTCTCACTTGCTCCGCATCGATATGGATATGTTGAGTCACGCCATCAATAACAATGAAGTCATTGCCCAGGCCGTGCATCTTGGTAAATGGAATTTGCATCGATATAAAGAATTCTGCTGCATTACGAAATTTATCGTTATATTAATCCGGAAGGCAGGTTTCGTCCGCCAGGAGTTGCGACACCTGTTCACGCTTACGCACCAAATGATATTGGTCTGCATCTACCATAATCTCAGGACAACGACCGCGCGTATTGTAATTCGAACTCATCACAAAACCGTAGGCACCGGCAGAACGAACGACCAACAAGTCGCCTGCTTCTACCGCAAGCCCACGATCCTTGCCGAGAAAGTCTCCTGACTCACAAACTGGACCCACTACATCATACAGTCGGGTAGCAGAGTCCCGCTTGGTGACTGGAACAATTTCCTGCCACGCTCCATAAAGCGCAGGACGCAACAAGTCATTCATGGCACCATCAACGATGGCGAAATTCTTGTGTTCATTACACTTAAGGTACTCGACCCTGGTGACAAAGATACCAGCGTTAGCTGCGATGGAGCGGCCAGGCTCCACCAAAAGAGTCATGTCGCGTTCCTGGAATCGTCCTTTCACGGCAGCGATTAGTTCTGACGGATGAGGTGGTTCTTCGTCGCCATAAGGCACACCCAGGCCACCCCCCATATCGAAGTGTTGCAATGCAATGCCTTGCCCTGCCAGGTCGTCCACCATAGCCAGTAAACGATCAATAGCATCCAGAAAGGGTTCTGTACTGGTGAGTTGAGAACCGATATGGCAATCGATACCGATTAACTCGATGCCTGGCATTTCAGCAGCGCGTAAATACACTTGCAAGGCTTCATCGCTGGCTATTCCGAATTTGTTTTCTTTCAGTCCAGTTGAGATGTACGGATGAGTCCCCGCATCCACATCCGGATTAACTCGCAAAGAGATAGGTGCACGCACACCATGAGAACTGGCAATGTCATTGATCCTATCCAGCTCCGCCGATGACTCAACATTGAAGCAATGAATGCCATGTTCGAGGGACTTCTCTATTTCTGCATGGGACTTGCCCAAGCCCGAGAAGATGACTTTGGCAGCATCTCCACCCGCCGCCAGGACTCTTTCCAGTTCACCACCGGAGACGATGTCGAAACCGGAACCGAGTCGGGCCAGCAGATTTAGCACCGCGAGATTGGAATTGGCCTTAACCGCATAGCAAATGAGGTGAGGCATATCAGCCAAGGCCTGCTCATAGACCTTGTAATGTCGTTCAAGGGTTGCGCGCGAGTACACAAAGCAAGGCGTGCCATATGCTTCCGCGAGTTCGGTCACTGGCACGTCTTCCGCAAAGAGCGCGTTGCCCCGGTAGTTAAAATGATCCATGTTCGATTGGTCTGGCTAAGTGAGTGTCAGCAAACTAGCCTTGCAGGCTCGCTGTTGTTGCCTGATCAGGACGGGTTAAGCCGCCTTTCTGCCCGCAGCCAGCAAGCGCTGAGGTCAGCATCAGTACTAGAATGAGGTAAATCAGGTGTTTCATTGGTAGTGAGGCGCTGCCAAATGATGAAGTCGCGGATTATACCGTCAGGTCCAGCATAAACACAGCCTCCCGGCCCCTGTCCCCGGTATTTCCTCGATACTAGGGCTCTGATTTCATTGCAGTTTCTATTCGCCGCAAGTGGTCTTGAAAATTAGCTGAGTGATCTCTATATTTTCGACTCTTTTTGGATTGCTGAAAGCAACTCCAAACCCTGAATACCGAGAATCTAAAGACAGAGCAAGACGAGACTGAGACAAAAGTATCGACCAATGATTGAAATAGAAAACCTGACCAAAAAGTTTGATCAATTCGTTGCTGTTGATGACCTGAGCTTTACTGTGAAGGAAGGCGAAGTGCTGGGATTTCTCGGCCCTAATGGCGCCGGCAAATCAACCACCATGAAAGTCATCACGGGTTTTCTGGCACCCACCGGTGGCAGTGTGACCATCGATGGCTTCGACATCACAAATCACCCCATTGAGGCGAAATCGCTGATTGGTTATCTACCGGAAGGCGCGCCCTCATACGGAGATATGACCACCATCGATTTTCTGCGCTTCATTGCCAAGGTAAGAGGTTATCAGGGCGAAGAGATCGAGCAGCGAGTTAACCATGCTATTAAAGAAGTGGCCCTGGACTCGGTAACTCAGCAAACTATCGAAACCCTGTCCAAAGGCTTTAAGCGACGCGTGGGCCTGGCTCAGGCGATTATGCACGATCCTAAAGTACTGATTCTCGACGAACCCACAGACGGCCTGGATCCAAACCAGAAACATCATGTTAGGGAACTCATTAAAAACCTGGCCAAAGACAAAATCGTCATTATCTCCACCCATATCCTTGAAGAAGTTACCGCGGTCTGCAGCAGAGCAATCATCATTGCCGAAGGCAAGATCGTTGCCGACGGCACGCCAGCGGAGTTGGAATCCAGGTCACGCTACCATCAGGCGGTGAGTGTACGATTGAGCGCTGAATATGATCTGGCGGCAGACCTCTCAAGTGTCGCGGCTGTCAATTCCGTCGAAAAAGTCGAAGACGCGGATCTCACATACACCATCATCGCCAACGATGGTCAGTCTATTTTTTCTCAGGTATCGGAAATTGCTCAGAACCATCACTGGCCAGTCACGGAGTTTCATGTTGAGCGCGGACAATTGGAAGATGTATTCCGGACTGTGACGCAGCAGGCGGAAGGAGCATAGCCATGGGAAATCTCAATACTATTTTTCAACGTGAGCTAATGAGTTACTTTGCTACACCGTTGGCGTATATCTTTGTCGTGATCTTCCTGATCACCAACGGTATTTTCACCTTTGATCTGGGTGGGTTTTTTATTCGGGGACAAGCCGACCTGTTACCTTTCTTCGGTTTTCATCCCTGGCTGTATCTTTTCATGGTGCCTGCCATTGCCATGACGTTGTGGGCGGATGAGCGTAAAACCGGCACTATCGAATTGTTACTGACCCTGCCGGTTCGACTATCAGATGTGGTTTTGGGCAAGTTTCTGGCGGCCTGGGTGTTAACTGGCATTGCACTGCTACTTACCTTTCCAATTTGGTTAACTGTGAATTATCTGGGTGATCCTGATAATGGAGTCATTCTGGCGGCCTATATCGGTAGTTGGTTTATGGCAGGGGGTTTCTTGGCGATAGGTTCTTGTATGTCTGCTTGCACTAAGAATTCCGTCATCGCTTTTATTCTAACTGTGACCATCTGTTTTGTGTTTGTGCTTCTCGGGTCCCCGATCTTGCTCAATGCGTTTCCTGCATGGGTGCCGCAGTTTCTGGTAGATGCTTTCTCTGCTATGGGTTTCCTCACCCATTTCGATTCCATATCGAAAGGTGTGCTGGATATACGTGATTTTCTGTTCTTTGCAGTCTTTATCGCTGCCTGGCTGCTTGCCAGCGCCATTGTGATAGAGATGAAGAAAGCCAACTAAGAGGAGGAGAGACTGATGAACAAGAAACTTCTATTTTCTCCTGCGGGTCTGGTTGGAATCGCAGTGGCACTGGTACTGAGCGTCGCCATAATCAGCTTGCTGCCAAGCTTGCGTATTGATCTTACCGAAGACCAGCTCTATACCTTGTCCGATGGCAGCCGCAACATTGTGGCCAATTTGGAAACGCCACTGGAACTGATGTTCTTCTATTCGGAAAGTGCCACGGAAGATCAACCTCAAATTCGAGCTTACGGCACTCGCGTGCAGGAACTGCTGCGCGAAATTGTCATCGCCAGCGAAGGCAATCTCACCCTGACCGTGATCGATCCTGAGCCATTCTCTGAGGATGAAGATCTTGCGACGCAGTATGGCATCCAGGCAGTACCGGTAAGCGCAGGTGGCGAAGAAATCTATTTTGGTTTGGTGGTTGCCCCAGACGTTGCGCCGGAAGATGTTAATCCTCTGATTCCTATGGCGACCGAAACCATGCCGCTGGTGCGCCCCGATCAGGAACAGTTTCTCGAATACGAATTTATGAAACTGATCATCAATGTGGCTAACCCACAGCGGACGGTGGTCGGGCTCATCACAGAGCTGGAGATCGACGGTGGTTTCAATCCTGCTACCGGGCAAGCGACATCCCCATGGTTTGTTATGGATTTAATTCGCCAGCTTTATGACGTGCGTCGTATCCCTACCACTGCAGATACCATAGAAGAAGATGTGGACATACTGATGGTGGTGCATCCACAGGGGCTGTCAGAACAATTGCTGTACGCCATCGATCAACATGTTATGCGTGGCGGGGAAGCTTTGGTTTTCCTGGATCCTAACGCAGATTCTATGGTTTCACTCTCGCCTCAAGGTGCGCTGATTCCTGCTGGCATGAATTCAAACCTACCGGGTTTGCTGGAAGCCTGGGGCGTCGACTATGCGGATGATCTGGTGCTGACAGATAACGAACTGGCACTGCGGGTCAGAATGAGCCAGACCGAACGGCCCATTCCCCATCTGGGCATGTTGGGTGTGCAGCGCCAGTATCTGGCACAGGAAGACATTATCACCAGCCGCCTGGAAACGATCAATTTGTCATCAACCGGTGTGATTTCCCAGGTCGAAGGTGCCGTCACCACATTTGAGCCACTGATTGTTTCATCCAGTGACAACATGCTTATGGACCGGGTGTTGCTGGAGAGTGTGACAGATCCTTCCATTTTGTTTGATGAGTTCGAATCTGATAATGAGACTCATGTAATCGCGGCTCGTGTTACCGGTGTCATTAACAGTGCTTTTCCTGACGGCCGACCTGTTGTCGAAGAAGAAGTCCAGGAAGAAGTTGCTGCAGATGAGACAATAGATACAGAAGCGGCGGTGGATCCGGAAAATCCAGCTATACCGGCGGCTGAAACCAGTGATGACAGTGTCGATGATGCTGCAGAGGAGCCGGTGGCAGAACACCTTGCCGGTTCGAACGGAACAGTGAATATCGTCGTATTTGCCGATTCCGATCTGTTGATGGACAGGTTGTGGGTGCAGGTAGCGCAATTCCTGGGTCAGCGTATCCCCCAGCCGTTTGCCAATAACGGTGATATTCTCATCAATACCCTGGATAACCTCAGTGGCGGTGCAGATCTGGTGAGCATTCGCAGTCGCGGCACCTATTCCCGACCGTTTACTCGAGTGATCGATCTGCAGCGACAGGCCGATGACCGATTACGCACAGAAGAAGCGGAATTACTGGATCGCTTGGCAGAGACTGAGACATCTCTGGCGCAACTCAATCAGGATGAGGAGGGCAATCCTGTTGGGCAAATCACGCCCGAGATTCAAGCTGAGATCGATCGATTCAATGCTGAGCTATTGGACACCCGTCGTCGACTTCGGGATGTACAATTTCAACTCACGGAGGATATCGATCGCCTGGGCAGCAACCTCAAGGCAATCAATACGGCGTTGATTCCAATTCTCCTGACCGTCCTTGCTTTGATAGCGCACTTTGCGAGAGTAAGGCGCAGAAACGCGGCAGCTTAGCGCGTTGAGGTATTCACTCTTTGGGTGGGCGAGAAGGTAATGTGACTTTAATGTGCGTACCTTCTCCGAGTTCACTGGCTATGCTCAACTCCCCGCCATGTGCCTCGGCGATCAGGCGGCACAGGTACAGCCCCAAACCAAAACCGCCAGTGTTGCGCTGGCGTGCACTGTCAGCGCGGTAGAACGGCTCGCTAATTTGCGAGAGGTGCTCTTCGGCAATCCCTTCGCCTTGATCTTCAACTTCCAAAACCGCATCAGACTCCACAAAAGATAGTGCTACCCTAATTGGATTCGCTTCTCCGTGGCGAACTGCATTGTTCAGCAAGTTGGTTATCAGTAGTCGAATACGCAGTCTATCGATCCAGTACTCCCGGTCTTGATCTGGCACTTCGATCTTCAAGCCGCCTTCGTAGCTATCAAATTGCTCGGCAACACCTCGCACAAACTCAGCGAGAAACACAGGCTCCTCTACCAGAACGGCATGCTCATTATTTAGCCGTTCTGCTTCCAGTAAATCTGAAATCAACAAGTCGATTTCATCGATATCCTCTCTGAGCTGCTCCTTCTCCGTGCTGGGTGGCATGAATTCGAGGCGTAGTTTGGCTTTGGTAATTGGTGTTCTCAATTCATGGCTGATGGCCAGCAACAATTGACGTTTCGCTTCCAGCATCGACTGCAGTGAGTCAGCCATGTGATTAATACTCTCGGTCAGTTCACCCAGTTCGTCCTGACTATTGCTTTCCACGCGATAACTAAGGTCACCTTTTTCAATTCGTTCAGCCCCGCGTCGTAACAGACGCACAGGTGCCAATAAACGATTAACCATCATGTAGTTAAGAAACAGTACGAACACTGCCAGCGCGGTGCCTATGTAGAGCACCAACACATTAAAACGATTACCACCACTGAAGCGGGGATAAAGGAAAAACTCATAACCACTGCGATTAACGTGAATAATTCCCTCGTTGCCAACAGTACGTACTTCGGCATCAGTTGACAGGGAACGGTCAAAAATCGAGTCATCCACATTAAGGCGGTTGTCCGGGTCCGAACTCCAACGCATGATTGGATTGCGAATATTGATAGTCCAATCCAACTCATCTGCTAGACGCATTGCATTACTGAGATTTGGCGGCGTACCAATGTCTTCGATGATCGACTCGACATTGCGAGTAAAAAAATCAGGAATCGTGTCGATGCTGGCCACATCTTGATTAATGGCGCGCAAAGACACAGAGATAATGATGAAGAAACTGACTACCGTGAATCCGAAGATCAGTAACAGTCGCAGGAAAAGAGATTTCTTTACCTGTTGTACAAGAGTGGTCATATCTGCTCGCCGACAAAAGTATAGCCACGTCCCCAAACAGTCTTAATAAAGCGGGGGGTTTTTGACGTGTCCTTCAACTTATGTCGTAAGCGGCTTACCAGCGTATCTACGGCCCGTGAGAAAAGTTCAGCATCTATTCCGCGCAGTCGATTCATCAACTCATCGCGGGTAAATGTTTTATTAGGAAATTGCATGAAGAGGATGAGAAGCTCGTATTCCATGGTGGTGAGTTCCAATACTTCACCGTCCAATTTAACTTCTCTGCGGGACACATCAACTTCCAGTCCATTGATGGGTTTGATGTCCCTCACTGTATTGTCATCACTGCTGCGACGCAAAATGTTGTGAATACGGGCAACCAGTTCCCGTGGCTCGAATGGTTTTGGCAAATAGTCATCGGCCCCCAGTTCCAAACCGACAATGCGATCAGTGACTTCCGCGTGAGCAGTCAACATCAGAATCGGTAACTGGCCATATATCGAAGACTTGGCGCGTATCTCACGACAGATTTCGAACCCATCTTTCTCTGGTAGCATGACATCAAGAATTAGCAAATCGGGCTTTACTTTTTTGATTAACTCAAAGCCCTTACTCGGTGCCAATGCAACATGCACCTTCATGTCATAACGCTCAAGATACTGGGTGAGCAACTCACCTAGTTTTTCGTCGTCATCAATGATCAGTATTTGCTTCATGAATAGTTCTTGATTTTCTTTGCAGCCCAGCAATAGTACGAATTCGATCTATTGAAAGCAAATGTCGTCAACACCTTGTAATCGTATCTGGCTGGCAGATGTCTTGATTTAGCCGAAGCGCATGAAGACATAGCCCTGATCAAATTCTTCGCGCTTCAGTAGCTCGCCATACTTCTCCTGCCAGGTCCCATCATCAAGATCGGCTTGCAATCTGTCCAATCCTGCCTGCATCTTTTGTTGATCCAGTTTATGGAATGTAGAGATGCCATCACGATAACGCTTTTCCAGATAATTATGAGGTCGCGCCCAATCAGCACAGGCAAAATGGTCGACGAGATCTCTTGGTAAAGGGAAGGCTTCTTTATGAAAAACAACTTTCAATTCCTGCTCGGTGAATTGCGCTAGTTCACCAATTGTAGGCCCTAGTATCTGATCAACTTCGATAAATTCAGGAATGTAGTCATAAAGCCAGAAGTCATATTCGAATTCGATGTCGAACCCTAAAACGACTAACGGCCCTCGCTTACTGACGCGCATCGCTTCCCGCAGTCCCCGTTGCCAATCACTGAAGTGATGGATACAGAGCGTCATTATGACACCGTCGAAGTGTCCGTCCGGAAAGGGCAGGTCTTCTGCACTTCCAGCATACCAATGTAAGCGTGGGTGTGATTTCGCTTGCTCGCGCATGACCAGTGAAGGTTCTATTGCATGTACCTGCAGGCCCAGTTCCGCGAGGACCTGGCTGTAGTTGCCAGTGCCTGCCCCTACATCCAGTATGGTAGACCCCAGGGGCAGATCCAATAGCGCCAGGATACGCTGAACAATACGCGGATCAGCAGCTCTGGTAGAAGTGTAAGTTTTTCCGATTTGATCGTAGCGGGCAGACATCGGGAAGTGGGGTCAGCCGTGCAGGCTCCTGGCAGCTAGGTTGACAGCTTAGCACGATTTCGGCGCAGACAAATTCGGGATGTTTTTAGCCTTGAAACCTGGCCATTCATGCTTATAAATAGAAGGATCGGAATCAACGAGTAATTGTGAAAGAGCCATCTGATGAAAGCCTTCTATTCTGCAGTCCTGGGCGTCGTGGCGCTGTTAGCCGCCACTTACTCGTCGGCCCAGGCTCTGGACTATAGCGAGTTTGCTACTAATGATGAGGCAAACAATATTGAGGTGTTCAAACGCACCAGCCCTTCCGTCGTCAATATCACCAACTCCCGTCTGGTAAGGTCATTCTATTCTTTGAACCCACAAGAAGTGCCTCAGGGTAGCGGTACTGGTTTTGTCTGGGATGCTGATGGTCACATTGTGACCAACTTTCATGTGGTGCAACAGGCTGATCGAGTGCTGGTGACTTTGCAGGATGGCACAACCTATGCCGCACGTGCTGTGGGCCTTGATCCAAGCCGTGATTTGGCCGTGCTCAAAATCGAAGTGCCGGATCAGCAGTTGATTCCGGTCATCCCCGGCGATTCCTCCTTATTGGAAGTGGGGCGCAAGGTTATAGCCATCGGCAATCCATTTGGTCTGGACACAACCATGACCGTCGGCGTGGTGAGTGCACTGGGCCGGGAAATCGATTCTGTAAACAGGCGCAAGATTCGCGATGTCATTCAAACTGATGCCGCAATCAATCCTGGAAACTCCGGTGGTCCCTTACTCAATTCTCTGGGACAACTGGTGGGTGTAAACACAGCTATCTACAGTCCAAGTGGAGGCAGCTCGGGAATCGGTTTCGCTATTCCAGTGAACACCGTTAAGCGTGTCGTACCTGAGTTGATTCAATTCGGCCGCGTACAGACGCCTATTCTGGGCATAACCCGCATTCCTCAACCAGACTATTATCGTCAGCTATGGGGAATAGAAGGGGTCATCGTGTTGGACACTGTCGAAGGTACCGATCCGGAACGCCTGGGCATGCGTGGCCTTGCTCGCTCAGAACGAGGACGGATTGTGCTGGGTGATGTGATTGTCGAAGTGGATGGGCAAGCGATTGGCAATGAAAATGATCTGGCTGTAGTTATGGAGCAAAAGAGACCTGGCGACACAGTGTCCGTCACAACGCTGCGTGATAACCAACTGCAACGCTACCAGATTCAATTGCAGGCGCCGCCCAATCCTTAACGAGCTGCCAGCTTGCTGCGTGCGGTCTCTATTGCGCTTCGAACCTGGGTCGGTGCTGTCGCTCCGAAGTGATCTCTGGCTGCCAATGATCCCTCTAAGGTCAGAACTTCAAATACATCGTCCGCAATCAGCTCACTGAATTGTTGCAACTGTTCCAGATCCAACTCCGCCAGATCCTGCTTTAGTTCGATAGCCAGGCTCACTGCTTTACCTACCACTTCGTGCGCATCACGGAATGGGAGACCTTTCTTCACCAGATAATCTGCCAGATCAGTTGCTGTTGCGTACCCCCGGCGTGTTGCCTCCAGCATGTTTTCGCGCTTGCAACGAATAGCAGGCACCATTCCAATATAAGCCTGCAAGCAGTCTTCAACGGTATCCAGCAAATCGAAGAGAGGTTCTTTGTCCTCCTGATTGTCTTTGTTGTAGGCCAATGGCTGTGACTTCATGAGGGTCAGCAAAGACATCAGGTGGCCAGTTACTCTGCCGGTCTTGCCACGAATCAGCTCAGGTACGTCAGGGTTTTTTTTCTGCGGCATTATGGAAGAACCGGTGCAAAAGCGGTCCGGCAGATCGATAAAATCGAACTGAACGGAAGCCCAAACAACCAGTTCTTCGGAAAACCGGGACAGGTGAGTCATGATAAGACTGGCAGCGGCAGCCAGCTCAATTGCAAAATCTCTGTCGCTGACTGAATCCAGTGAGTTGTTGCTGGGAGCGTCAAATCCCAATAGTTCAGCCGAGTAGTTGCGATCAATAGGGAAGGTAGTCCCAGCCAGTGCTGCTGCTCCTAAAGGGGACAGGTTTACTCTTTTACGACAATCAAGTAGTCGATCATAGTCCCGAGTCAACATTTCATTCCAGGCCATCATATGATGACCGAAACTGACAGGCTGGGCGGTTTGTAAATGGGTGAATCCAGGTAATATTGTGTCGGCTTCTCTTTCCGCAAGATCAATCAGGGCAGACTGCAATTTATCTATCAACGTACACAAACTGTCGATAGCATCCCGCACATAGAGTCGAATATCGGTGGCTACCTGGTCATTGCGTGATCGACCGGTATGAAGCTTCTTGCCAATCTCGCCAATACGAGCAGTCAATGCAGCTTCGATGTTCATGTGCACATCTTCCAGCTTGATAGACCAGTCAAAATTCCCAGCAGCTATGTCTTTCCGAATCGATTCCAGACCAGATTCAATCTGCTCTACCTCATCATCGCTGAGAACACCAACCTTGTTAAGCATGCGGGCGTGAGCAATCGAACCTTCGATATCATATTGATAGAGGCGCTTATCAAATTGTACGGAGGCAGTAAATCGTTCGACGAATTCGTCAGTTGCTTCGCTGAAGCGGCCACCCCATAGCTTGTCTGATTTATCCCTGTCGCTCATGGTTTGCACCGATTTGGCCGGTCTGGCAGGACTTTAAGGGCTGGCGATTATACAGTAAGCCTCGATGTTGAAGAAGATCGAAGAAGAACGGATAGGTACAGGTGAGCCCGCATTCAGACAAAGTAGTTCTAATCTCGTAAAATGGAAGTTAGCAGGTACTACCCAGAGCCCAATTGTTAAGATAGTCAAACATGAGCAGACTAAGAATCGCTACGCGCAAGAGCCCTCTTGCCTTGTGGCAGGCCAATTTCGTCAAAGACGCGTTAATCCATCACCATCCAGACCTGAACGTTGAATTGGTGCCCATGACCACACGTGGTGATCAGATTCTCGACTCCCCGCTGGCAAAAGTTGGTGGCAAAGGGCTGTTCGTGAAGGAGTTAGAACGGGCCATGTTGGACGGAGAAGCCGATATCGCGGTCCATTCCATGAAAGATGTACCCATGGAATTCCCGGAGGGATTAGGCCTGGCTGTTATTTGCGAGAGAGAAGATCCCGCTGACGCCTTTGTCTCTAATGCTTATTCAGGTCTCGCCCAATTGCCTGGCGGCGCAAAAGTAGGAACCTCCAGTTTTCGACGTCAGTGCCAGTTGAAACAATTTAGACCGGACCTTGAGATCGTGGATCTGCGCGGCAATGTGGGTACCCGGTTGGGAAAACTGGATGCTGGTGATTACGACGCAATTATTCTTGCCGCCGCTGGCTTGATTAGACTGGAGCTGACCGATCGCATTAGAGAGCGAATCCCGTTTGAGCAGTGTTTGCCAGCAGGCGGGCAAGGTGCTGTGGGTATTGAATGTCGAGTTGAGGATATCGAGACATTGCAGCTCATCAATGGGTTGCATCATGTGCCTACTGCTGCCCGAGTTACCGCAGAGCGAGCGGTTAATGCCCGACTACAGGGTGGTTGCCAGGTTCCAATAGCGAGTTTTGCGGAATTGCATGAAGAGACATTATTACTGCGTGCATTGGTTGGCTCACTGGATGGCAAACAGATTTATCGCAGCGAACGCAACGGCAATTCTCATGAAGCTGAGCAGATGGGTATTCAGGCTGCGGAAGACTTGTTGGCGCAGGGAGCTGACAAGGTGCTTGCCGATGTCATGTCTCAGGCTGATTCTGTCGAATGACACACACCGAAATTGGTGAGATCGACCTTGCGGGCTTATCCATCCTGGTAACGCGGCCCATGCGTCAACAACAAAGCCTCTGTGGAAAAATAATTGCTGCAGGCGGAAAGCCGATTTCTTTTCCTCTCATTGATATCTCACCACTCGAGGACAGCAGTGAAATACGTGCAGCGAAACAGGCCATTCAGGATCTCGATCAGTTTAGTGCACTAATCTTCGTCAGCAGCAATGCTGCAAGCTTTGGGGGCGAACTGATCGATAACTACTGGCCGCAATTTCCAGTTGGTGTAGAAGTTATCGCAATCGGCAAGACGACAGCAGAAGCAATCGGCGCACGGTTAACTTGTCGGGTGACAAACCCCGACCAGGGTTCCGACAGTGAAGCAGTGTTAGCCTTGCCAGTTCTGCAGGCTGTTGCGAACAAGAAGATCGGCATAGTCCGGGGACAGGGTGGCAGGGAGTTATTAGCGACCACATTGCAAGAGAGGGGAGCAGAAGTATGCTACATCGAAGTGTATCGTCGCGTTTCCGTCCCACATACTGCTGCCGAGATCAGTGCCATAGTAAATGAGAATTCCTGCGATGTAATTACCGTGCACAGCGGTGAATCCCTACAGATACTAGCCGATCAGAGTGGCGATAACATCGATCAGATCACTCTGTTACCATTGCTTGTACCGTCGCAGAGGGTTGCAGGGCAGGCCCGGCAACTTGGCTTTACAAACGTAGAGTGCACCAATGGTGCCGATGACGAGGCCATGCTTAGCACTCTGCAGCAACTGTCATCTCGCGCCGACAGTATCAGGTAGGTTTAAAGAGAAGCTAACAGCAGGAATTACTGTGGCAGAAAAGCCCGAAACACCAAAAATTCTTGATGAGATATCCAAGGGAACCAATCCCAAATCTGGAAGTGCCAGTTCGCGCTCTCAAAAAAATGCGCGTCGGCGATTTCTCATTATCTCGTTAATGTTTCTTCCGCTGTTCGCTGGCCTTGCTTACCTCGGCTATTTTCAGATGGCTGTGCAGTCAGAGCTGGCGTCGCTACAACAACAAAATGCCTCTTTGGAGGCAGCAGTTACACAGTATCAATCACAATTTGGCGCGCTGAACGCACAGCTGGAAAACTTACCTCGGCAAATAGAATTTGATGACTCGGCAACACAGGAACTGTCTTCTCGCGTTGATTCAGAGCTTGCTGCTCTGGAAGAACAAATAGGTGCACTGGCAGTAGCACAAGCAAGCAATGTCGCTCCACAAAATTTCGAGTGGAAAATACTTGAAGCCAACTATCTGGTGCAACTTGCAAGCCGTAAGTTACAGCTGGAAGCAGATCAGCAGTCGGCACTGCTACTATTAGAACAAGCAGATATCGCTCTGTTAGAGTCTGGCAGCAACAATGTGCTAAGGGCGAGGCAGGCTATCGCAGACGATCTGGTTTTGCTACGCGAGTTGGAAACCTTTGATCGTGAAGGGCTGTACATCCGAATCGGTAATTTACGCAACGAGATTAGCAACATTGATTTGCTAGGTTCGATGCGTGAAAGCTTCCAGAGTCAACGCAGTGAATCATCGACAGCAGTGATTACCGAAACTGAGCGACAGGGATTCATTGATAGCAGCCTGGAGTTTTTGAGTAGCGTCTTTGTCTGGCGTCGTTGGGAAGATTCTCCGCAGGCAATTCTGGTACCCGGCCAGGAAGCATTAATCCTGCAACGTATGTACCTGATTCTGGAACGAACGCAGCTCGCTCTGATGAGTACGGACACCGCCTTGTATCAGCGCAGTTTGGCTGAGGGTTTGGACTGGCTGCGACAGTACGCAGTAGACGAATCCAGAGCTGGCCAGGCGGTAGCTGCAGAGCTGACCGAACTGCAACAGATCGATATTGCACCGCGTTTACCAGAACTGAATCAGTCTGCTAACGCAGTGCAGCAGCTAGCCGCAGGCCTTCGTTAATGATCCGCTTGTTCATCTTTAGCCTTCTCGCCATCGTGTTGGCGCTGTGGATAACTCTGTACCTGGGTTTCCCCGCCGATCCTGGTTACCTGTTGATCGCATTCGGCAACTACACTTTCGAAACCAGCCTGTTTGCCTTGCTGGTTGCAGCGATCTTTCTCTATACCGCGACTCGACTGTTTCTGATTCTGTTCGATTGGATCAATCCACTGCATTTGCTGGCAGCAGGCAGGGAGCTGAATCTGCAGCGCAAAGCCAGGGCGCGCAGCAATTCAGTGGAAGGGCTACTGTGTCTCGCTCGTGGCAATTGGCAATCCAGCCTCAAATTTCTCAGGAAGGGGATGGCAGATAAGGACGCGACAGCTATCAACTATTTGGCAGCCGCTTACGCCGCCTACCAACTGGGGCAACGGGATACCTGGATGGAACTGCTGGAAGAAGCTGAACAACGCTTTCCGACTACACGCTCGACGATAAACTACGTGAAGGCGCAACTACATTATCAGTCCGGCCAATTGGAGCAGTCCCTGGCTGTCCTCGAAGAGCTCAAGAAAAATGCATTGAATGATGGCAATCTGCTGAGCTTGTTAAAAGAGGTGTATGTGCAATTGGATGATTGGCAGCACCTGGAAGAGTTATTGCCAAGCCTGGAGAAAAATAAAATCCTCGACGCCGAAGATTTAGCGAGGGTGCAGAAGCGAATCTTTATGGAGAAACTCTACGCTAGTTTTAACAGCGCCAGGGAAGGCAGTGCTGACAGTCTGGAAGAACTGAAGCGCTTATGGAAGAAAGCTCCAACTGAGTTTCATGAAGATGAGAAGGTGGTCACTCACTACGCTGATCTACTGATGCAACTGGAAGAAGATCAGGACGCCGCAAAAGTTTTGGAGACTGCGCTATCCCGAACCTGGAATAGCAGTCTTGTACGACTCTACGGCGCCAAAGAGTATGGTACCAGTGCACAGCAATTGTTAGTCGCAGAGAACTGGTTAAAGGCAAATCCTGCGGATTCGGAATTACTTCTGAGCCTTGGCCGTATCAGTATGCGCAATCAATTGTGGGGGAAAGCGAGAGAGTACTATGAGGCTAGCATCAAGATTGCACCTTCCGCCGAAGCCTACGGTGAGCTGGGACGCCTGTTGAAACATTTGGGCGAGATTGAAGCGAGTGAGACTTACTTGAAGAGCTATGGGGATCTAATGGGATCTCAGCTGCCAGAACTCCCTATGCCCAAACCTGATCATACGACCCACTAGAAATTTCGTGACAGGTCAATGGAGTGAAGACTACTTCAGGGGAAGCTCAATTCCCAATTCTTCCCACATAGCATCGACTTTCGATTTCACGTCTTCGCTCATGGTGATTGTGGTACCCCACTCCCGATCGGTTTCGCCCTGCCATTTACTGGTTGCATCCATACCCATTTTTGAGCCGAGGCCAGCTACGGGTGAAGCAAAGTCGAGATAATCGATTGGCGTATTCTCTATTAGCACTGTGTCGCGCGCAGGGTCCATACGTGTGGTGATCGCCCAAATCACATCTTCCCATTGGCGAATGTCGACATCATCATCCACCACCACCACAAACTTGGTGTACATAAACTGGCGCAGGAATGACCAGACCCCCATCATTACGCGCTTGGCATGACCCGGGTATTGCTTCTTCATGCTGACGACCGCTAACCGATAAGAACAACCCTCAGGTGGCAGATAGAAATCAGTGATTTCGGGAAATTGCTTCTGCAATAACGGTACGAAGACTTCGTTCAGCGCCACTCCCAACATGGCGGGCTCGTCCGGTGGGCGACCAGTGTAGGTACTATGATAGATGGGATCTTTGCGATGAGTGATACGAGTGACTGTGAACACTGGAAACTGCTCGGTCTCGTTGTAGTAACCGGTATGGTCACCATAGGGCCCTTCTTCCGCAGTTTCGTCCGGATGAATTACCCCCTCCAACACGAATTCCGCACTGGCTGGAACCTGTAGATCATTAGTCAGGGATTTAACCACTTCGGTCTTGCTGTTTCGCAACAAACCCGCAAACGCATACTCCGACAAAGTATCGGGAACCGGTGTGACAGTCGCGAGGATGGTTGCTGGGTCGGCACCAATAGCGATGGAAACGGGAAACGCCTGGTCCGGATGCTTTAACTTCCACTCCCGAAAGTCCAAGGCACCGCCGCGATGTGACAGCCAACGCATGATGAGCTTGTTGGGGCCCAACAACTGCATGCGGTAGATGCCAAGATTCTGCCGTTCTTTCTCTGGCCCTCTGGTGATTACTAGTGGCCATGTGACCAGCGGCGCCACATCGCCCGGCCAACAGGTCTGAATCGGTAGTTTAGTCAGGTCGATGTTGTCACCTTCCAATACTACTTCCTGACAGGGAGCAGAACGGCGGACTGTTGGTGCGATGTTGAGTACGCTTTTGTAGCTGGGCAGGCTTTGCCACAGATCTTTCCAACCCTTCGGCGGGTTGGGTTCTTTTAGAAAAGCTAACAGTTTGCCAACGTCCCGTAGCCCTTCGATATCTTCCTGACCCATGGCAAGCGCTATGCGACGGGTATTGCCAAACAGGTTTGCCAGAAGAGGAATAGAAGAGCCTTTCGGATTTTCGAAAAGCAGGGCTGGACCACCTGCGCGCAGAGTCCGATCAGAAATTTCAGTTATTTCGAGATAGGGATCGACTTCAGTGCTGATCCGCTTTAGTTCGCCTTCCTGTTCCAGGAGATCGATGAAATCGCGCAGGTCTTTGAATGACATGGAACGTTTCTCGAAGCGGCGAAAGTAGTTGCTAAGACGACTGTGTAACGGAAGGTAATAACTAAATCACTTGCGCTTCATCGCATTGAAGAACTCATCATTGGTTTTGGTATCTTTGAGTTTATCGAGAATAAATTCAGTGGCCTGCACATCTTCCATGGAACTGAGCAACTTGCGCAGTATCCACATGCGTTGCAGTTCTTCTTCAGTAGTGAGCAGGTCTTCACGACGAGTACCGGAACGGCGCACGTTGATAGCAGGATAGACACGCTTCTCTGCGATCTTGCGATCCAGATGCAATTCCATGTTACCCGTGCCTTTGAATTCTTCGTAAATCACCTCGTCCATTTTCGAACCAGTCTCAATCAGCGCGGTAGCGATAATGGTAAGACTGCCACCTTCTTCCAGATTTCGGGCAGCACCAAAGAATCGCTTTGGTCGTTCCAGCGCGTGAGCGTCCACACCACCGGTGAGTACTTTGCCGGAGGAGGGCACGATGGTGTTGTAAGCACGAGCGAGGCGAGTTATTGAGTCGAGCAGGATAACTACATCTTCTTTATGTTCAACCAGGCGCTTGGCTTTTTCAATTACCATCTCGGCAACCTGTACGTGCCGTGAAGGTGGCTCATCAAATGTGCTGGCTACCACTTCACCGCGCACCGAACGCTGCATCTCTGTTACTTCTTCCGGTCGTTCATCAATCAATAACACTATGAGCCGGGTTTCGGGATTATTACGTGTGATCGACTGTGCGATGTTTTGCAGGATTAACGTCTTACCTGCTTTCGGCGGTGACACGATTAGTCCACGTTGCCCTTTACCTATCGGCGCAGTTAAGTCGATGACACGAGCACTGAGATCTTCAGTACTGCCATTACCAACCTGGAGTTCTAATCGGTCTTGAGGGAAGAGTGGAGTGAGATTTTCGAAAAGGATTTTATTCTTGGAGGCTTCGGGTTTGTTGAAATTGATTTCGCTGATCTTCAACAGAGCAAAGTAACGTTCGCCGTCTTTTGGTGGTCTGATCTTGCCAGCTACCGTGTCTCCAGTCCGTAAGTTAAAGCGTCTGATCTGACTGGGAGAAACATAAATGTCATCAGGACCTGCCAGATAAGATGAGTCAGCTGATCGCAGAAAACCAAAGCCATCCTGCAGTATTTCCAGCACACCATCACCGTAAATGTCTTCGCCGTTCTTAGCGTGTTTCTTCAGAATGACAAAGATGATGTCTTGTTTTCGGGTTCGGGATACATTGTCCAAACCCATCTCGTGGGCTGTTTCGATTAATTCAGCAATAGGTTTTTGCTTGAGTTCGGTGAGGTTCATAGTTGGAGATCTTTCAGAAAAGGAAAAGGAGTAATTTGGCGATTCATCATCGCAGACTGCGGATGCGTCCACATTGAAGTGTCATAACTCATATGAGTGAAAACTTAAGATTGAGAAATTCTTTGATTAAAAAGGAAGTTGTTACTGAAACTGCTTAGTAATTCTACAGAGTGGAGAATGAACTTGATTGGGCTATCGGTTCTTCTACCTCAGTACTTTATAAGTACCGGCACATTGAAATCGTCCAGTTTTATTTTCGTTTTTGATTTTCGTGTAGGTGGTCAATAACTCTTATTTTTTAATCGTAGTGTTTAGACCAGGCCTCGCATGTTACACGTTTGTTATTGATTCAATGTACAAACTTTATTTCAATAATTTCCACTCCTAAGAGGTCGTTTAAAAAATCGTTAACTTAATCAGTGTTATTCTTTATCACACAGCACAAACTCAAAAGAGTTTACTGTAGTGGATAGGGTATTCTGTTCAGGTTTTGGTGGAAGTTTTGAGAAAAATGTGTCGAAGATTCAGGTACTTCCACATCCTTTTGGTGCCCCGCAGGTAACGAGACACCGTCATTAAACGCAATTTATATAACGCTGTCAATAAATGCTGACAGTTGAGATTTTGATAAAGCGCCTACTTTTTCGCCCACTTTTTCGCCGTTGTTGAAGACTATCAACGTCGGAATTCCGCGGATTCCATACTTGGGGGCGGTCTCGGTGTTGGCGTCAACATCCATCTTGCAGACTTTGAGCTTGCCGTCGTATTCGGTAGCGATCTCTTCCAAAACTGGTGCAATCATCTTGCAAGGGCCACACCATTCGGCCCAGAAGTCAACGATTACGGGGCCTTCAGCCTGTAACACGTCCTGATCGAAACTACCATCTGAAATGTGAACGATATTGTCGCTCATGCTGCTTTTCCTTTTAATTTGGGGTTGTTGAGTTAACTGGTTTGCCGCACTTTCGTCGCATTTACGGGTATGTGTGAGAGAGCAGCGAGCCTGGAGTCACTGTCGGCCTGAGTATGGTATTGGCCTGGTTGGAAGCTAATAATAAGGGCTAATGCTCAGGATTCAAGGGCTGGTTTTGTCCATGCTTAAGTGCCAGTACTAGTAATTTCACTCAGGAGTAGATAACTAAGATGCCCCGTTCTGCAATAGAGTGGCTACTTTCTTGGCGAAATAGGTGAGTACGCCATCGGCGCCCGCGCGCTTAATAGAAGTCAAAGACTCCAGGGCAATAGCGTCTTCATCCAGCCAACCGTTTTGCGCAGCAGCCATATGCATGGCGTACTCGCCGCTGACCTGGTAGACAAAAGTGGGCACACCAAACTCGGCTTTCACTCTTTGCACGATATCCAGATAGGGCATGCCTGGCTTGACCATCACCATGTCCGCGCCTTCCTCCAGGTCCAATGCAATTTCCTGCAGCGCCTCATCGCTGTTGGCCACGTCCATCTGGTAACTGTATTTATTGCCACTGCCAAGATTCCCGCTGGATCCAACGGCATCTCTAAAGGGGCCGTAATAACTCGATGCGTACTTGGCCGAGTAGGCAAGAATCCTGGTGTGAATCTGCCCTGCTTCTTCAAGGGCGGTACGGATAGCGCCAACCCGACCGTCCATCATATCTGACGGAGCTACAACATCAGCGCCTGCCTCGGCATGTGATAGCGCCTGTTGCACAAGCACATCAACGGTTTCTGCGTTCAACACATATCCACTGTCGTCGATCAGACCATCTTGTCCATGGCTTGTGTAAGGATCGAGGGCTACATCTGTAATTACACCTAATTCAGGTTGTGCTTCCTTAATGGCGCGAATGGCATTCTGTACCAAACCATCAGGATTGAAAGCTTCCCTGCCGTCGTCGGTCTTTACATTGGTGGTTGGCGAAGGGAACAAAGCAATGGCAGGAATATTGAGATCGACTAACTCCCTGGCTTCAGTTACCAGATTATCGATGCTGACTCGGAACATCCCTGGCATTGATTCTATGGGCTGTCTTTCACCAGTTCCTTCAACGACGAACATAGGGAAGATAAGATCATCGGTGGACAGCCTGGTTTCCCGCATGAGCCTGCGACTGAATTCATCGCGGCGCATACGTCGCATGCGTGTTGCTGGAAACTTGCGGCTGAAATCGAAGTTAGACATAGTCTTCACTCGTATCGCTGATAGCTTGTTATATAGTTTAGGGCAGGGGATTATAAGCTATTGCTGCGTCTATTGGGCGTTTTCTCCGAAATAAGGATCTTACAGTGAGCAAATCCAAACTGCTGATCGTGGCGGTCATAGTGCTGGCTCTGGCCAGCTTTTTTGTATTCGACCTGGGTCGTTTTCTTTCTCTCGAATACGTTCAATCTCAGCTGGATTCAATTCAGACTTTTAAAGACGAGAACTTTGTACTCTCTGCAGCGCTCTATTTTCTCACCTATGTATTGATTGCGGCACTTTCCATTCCCGGAGCGCTGATCATTACCTTATTGGGAGGGGCAATTTTCGGATTGGTTTGGGGAACCTTTATTGCATCTTTCGCCAGTTCTGTTGGGGCCACGGTAGCGTTTCTGGTTTCAAGAACTTTACTGCGTGATTACGTGCAATCCCGCTTCGGTGATTACCTCGAGCCTATCAATCGAGGCATTGAAAAGGACGGCAGTTTCTATCTATTCACAATTCGTATGGTGCCAGTATTCCCTTTCTTTATGGTGAATCTACTCATGGGGCTCACTCCGATTGGTATCGTGCCCTACTATATTGCCAGTCAGACCGGCATGTTCCTGGTCACTGCAGTTTACATCAATGCGGGCTCTGAGCTTTCTCAGATCGCATCCCTTTCCGGGCTTGTGAGTCTTCCGGTCATTCTGTCTTTAGTATTGGTCGGTGTGTTTCCGTTGGTCGCACGTCTGCTAATCAATACCATCAAGAAAGTTAAAGAGAGCTAGACAATGAAATCTTTCACAAAGCCCAAAAAATTTGACGCCAATGTGGTCGTCATCGGTGGTGGTTCAGCAGGGCTTGTGGCAGCCATTATCGCTGTCGGTGCCAAAGCGAAAACAGTTCTTATCGAAAAGCACAAAATGGGTGGCGATTGCCTTAACACCGGTTGCGTACCCAGCAAGTCATTGCTGCGCAGCGGCAAGATTATGTCCTATATCAGAAGAGGCAAGGAATATGGAATCGACAATGCGTCGGGCTCGGTCAACTTCGCTGAAGTTATGGAGCGCGTACAGGGGGTAATCAAAACCATTGAACCCCATGATTCCATTGAGCGCTTTACGTCACTGGGCGTGGAATGCATTACAGGTGATGCCCGCATTACTTCTCCCTACACCGTTGAGGTGAACGGGCAGGTAATCAACACACGCGCAATCATATTGGCCAGTGGAGCTCGCCCTCTGGTGCCGCCAATTCCGGGTCTGGATGAAGTCGCTTATCTCACGTCCGATACTGTTTGGTCACTGCGAGAGTTGCCAAAGCGATTGTTGGTTGTGGGTGGTGGCCCTATTGGTTGCGAACTTGCTCAAGCGTTCAACAACCTTGGTGCCAAAGTGACACAGGTAGACATGGCCCCGCGAATCATGCCACGAGAGGATCGGGAAGTGTCTGCTGCGATTACTCAGCGTTTTGCTGACGATGGAATTGAGGTGCTTACCGACCATAAATTACTGCGCTTTGAAAAAGTTGATGGCAGCAACGTCATGGAAGCAGAGCATCATGGTGAAACTGTGCGTGTGGAATTCGACAAAGTTCTACTCGCTATTGGACGCAAAGCTAATGTCGAAGGCTTCGGCTTGGAAGAACTGGAAATGCCATTAACACCACAGGGCACGGTACAAATAAATAGCGCTATGCAAACTGCCTATAAAAATATTTATGCCTGCGGTGATGTAGCGGGTCCCTATCAGTTTACTCATATGGCTTCTTTTCAGGCATTCTTTGCCAGTATCAACTCTCTGCTTGGAGGTTGGTGGCGGTTAAAAGCCAGCTACCGGGTAGTGCCGTGGGCAACGTTTACGGATCCTGAAGTGGCAAGAGTCGGTCTTAGCGAACAAGAAGCACAGGAACAGGGCGTGCCCTACGAAGTCACTCGCTACGACCTGGACCATCTGGACCGGGCGCTCGCCGATGGTGAGGCACATGGGTTTGTCAAAGTGCTAACAGTTCCTGGAAAAGACAAGATGTTAGGGGTCACTATTGTTGGCTATCATGCAGGGGAATTAATTGGCGAGTTTGTGTTTGCCATGACTCATGGCATGGGGCTGAAGAAGATAGCCGCCGTGACTCATATCTATCCGACGCTGTTGGAAGCAAACAAATTCTCAGCCAACGCCTGGCGTAATGCACGACTTCCAGAAAAATACTTCCCCTGGATGGAAAAATTTTTCCGCTGGCAGCGCGGAGCCTAGTACCTGCTGTTAAGCAGCTTCTGGTGTTTCGCGGAAAGCCATGTACAGGCAAGTTGAGAACAACAGAACAAAAGCGACCATCGACATTTCTGGAATGCTGAGTCCTAAAAAGCGAAACTGCACTTCAGCACAGTTGCCATCACCCTTCAGCAGGAAGTTCAGCACTTCTATGAACGGAAAGTTCTCATAGAGATAGGATAGCCCTGGTCCACAAGCCGGAACCTGATCCTCAGGCAGATGTTGCAACCAAATCTGGCGGCCGGCGAAATAACTTCCAATCACGCACATTGACGCGCCACCAAATGCGTAGAGTTTCTGACCCTGAACACTGGGGTTGTGGATAGCAGAAGCCAGGCAGGTAAGGCCGCAGAGAATGACGAATACGCGTTGGGTAATACAGAGACCACAGGGCGAGAGCAGCATCACATGCTCCATGTAGAGCACGATTCCAATAGTGATGACAGTGGCCAGGAATACCGCCACATTGATCAGCCGGTTATTGGGAATTGCAAATGCCATGGTGTCTCCTGAATAGTGCTTCCGGCGCTATTCTACACTACCTTAGAGCTACCTGTGAGCCCTGCTTCAGCCGCGATTCCAGTCTTCCAGGAAGTCGTCGAAACTCTGGCTATCAGCGGCTTCGATCTCCTGTTGGCGGACATGAGATTGCTCTGCAGCTACCATGAATTCTTCCCGGGTGCTGTCGCTGAGGCCACCATTTTGCAAATGATCTCGAGTCTCTTTGGATCTTGCCATGGAAAACTCAAAGAACGAGAAATCATTGTCCCGCATCTCTTTTAACATGCGGCCGGATGGGGTGAGTTCATCATTGATGACTTTGGCTTGTTGTTGCTGCAGAGACTCACTGTAGCTACTCGTATTATGAGTCTGATCAAGCAGCGCAGCACTGTGGGCCATATCATCCAGCAAAGAGTTTGCCCAATCCCTTAAACCAATTTCAGTGTCTTCCTGGCTGAGCACAAGAGTGGGATCACGACCTTGTTCAACAACCTTGGCCAGGTTTGCGGCAACTTCGAAAAACTCTCTTTCATTGCAGATGGGTGACTCACTGAGCAGGCAGTGCAATAGAAACGTATCCAGAAACCTGATTTCTTCGCCATCGATTCCAAGGGGCAGGTAAGGATTGAGGTCTAGTGCCCGCACTTCAACGTACTCAATGCCACCATTAATCAATGCGTCCAGCGGGCGTTCACCACTCTTCACATTTCGCTTGGGGCGAATGGTGCTGTAAAACTCGTTTTCCAACTGCAGGAGGTTGGTATTGATTTGCAGGTATTCACCGTTTTGTTTATGTCCTATGGCTTCATACTCTGCATAGGGCTCATGCATTGCTTTATGAAGACAGTCAACATAGGTCTGCAGTTCGTTATAACAAACAAAGAGAGATTTTTGTGCTTCACTCTTGTAGCCGAGGTTGCCCATGCGTAAACAGGTCGCGTGGGGCAAATACAAACTATAGTTATCGAACTCCTGCAGACCATGATCACGCCCCTGCACGAAACACTTGCAAGCTGCAGGTGAGGCGCCAAACAAATAGATCAACAACCAGGAGTAGCGATGAAAATTGCGAATGAGATGCAGGTATTTATCAGTTCTGAAATCCTGCAGCGATTGTGTGTCATTACAGTGTTTTTGGAAGGGCTCCCAAAAATGCTCCGGCATTGAAAAGTTGTAATGTAACCCGGAAATAATCTGCATCAAACTGCCGTAACGATTATGCAAACCCTGTCGATACAAATTTTTCATGCGACCAATGTTGGAACTGCCGTATTCCGCTATTGGAATCTCCGCATCCGCCGAAAGCGGGCAGGGCATGCTCGCTACCCACAGCAGCTCATCATCTTCCAGGTTTTGTAAGCTGAAGCGATGGATGTTTTCCAGCATGGAGAGACATTCATCAATACTGGTATAAGCTGGCGTTATAAACTCCAACAAGGCTTCGGCGAAATCTGTGGTGATATAGGGATTGGTAAGCGCGGATCCCAGGACTTTGGGATGTGCAGCGAGGGAAATATGTCCGTCAGGAGAAACTCTTAAGCTTTCCTTCTCGATTCCCCTGCGAATCTTTCCCCAGCTGTTATCGAAATCTGAAAGTTGATAACGCTGAAGGCTCTCGTGGAATTGCTTGGTCAACGTCTCTCCCAGCACCGATATTCTAACTTGTTGACTCTCACGGGAGAGGCATTATGTCAGATAACCCTCAGTCGTGCGAACAACACACAATACTGTGGCGAGGCCGCGCTAGGGGGGGTCTTGATCAGGAGTCTTCCGGAAGGCCCTGCTTGAATCGGGTGATCAGTCGGCGTTGTTTCTTGTTAGGTTTGCTCGGCGAAGGCCAGTGCCTGGGTTGGGACCTGCGTTGGGCCTGCTGTTGTTCTCTGAGCTGAATACTCTCCTCAGTCTCTGCGTACAGTAGCTGTGCCTGCGGCGCGCCACGACGCTGGTCACTCAGCGCTTTTACGACAATTGTCTTGTCCTCATAGCCTTGACGAAGTTGCAACTCCATGCCTACCTCAAGTTCCTTGCTCGGCTTGGTGCGTGCTCCCTCGCAGTGGACCTTACCACCTTCGATGGCTTGTTTGGCGAGCGCGCGGGTCTTGTAGAAGCGCGCCGCCCACAGCCATTTATCGATTCTTACTCTTGTTGAGCTGCCATTCTCGGCGGCTAAAGGTTTCTTCGTCATACAGTGCAACTTGAATCAACGGAAAGGCAAGTTGCACAAATTTTCGCTTTTTAGATTCCCTTAAGGCAAGCCATAAATGATTTGCACACCTGAGGCAGAGACGGCTTCGAAATCCTGAATACCATCGCCGTTTACGTCTATTGCGCGATAGGCAATGCCAGTTTCGTCGGCATTCGCGTCCAGAAAACTCTGATCGCTATCTGTTAATGGAGTGACAAAGTAATCCGGGCGAAACTCGGAAACACTGTTTGTTCCTTCATCAATCACAGTAACAATGCCGGTGCTTCTGGAAGTGTTGAAACTCAGACCTCGAGAACCGAGCGAATCAAAGAAGCTGTCATCGGCAACAAAGGGCGCAATAGTCTGACGACTGCCATCCGGGTAATCCACTGTGTAAGTGAAATTGGGATCAGAAGCATCGCCTTCTTCTGGAACATTGAGTGTGACCTCATCCACCGTGCCTGCGCCACTGCCCTGCGAGTCATCAAAACCGAAAGTCCCCGAGAAAGTCTCTCCGTCTCCGGAGGTGATAGTTATTCCCCCGTTCGTTTCCAGATCAATATCGCCGACTGCTGGAGCCAGGGAGCTGACCAAGCCGATAGGATCCTTTGGTGCAGGAACAATCGTCACCGCAACTCCATCGGCAACACTCAGCGCACTGCCATCGGGCAGGACCGTCACGCCTTCGGGTACCGCCGGTGGCACTACCGCCACTTTGGCCACATTGACTGGAACTTCGGTCTCCCCCAAATCAACCAGTAAGGAACCCGTTAGTTCATCAACAGAGATCGTTGTCGAGCTGTCACCGACACTTTCCACCATAGCGTCCAGGGCATTTACGCTGGTGCCATTGGTCAGTTCAAGGTTGACGCCAATTGGATTGACGAACTGGGCAAGGTCTTCCGTCAACTCTTCTGCTGTACTCGAATCCAGACCATTGGCTTCCAGATTGTCCACCAGTGCCACCGTGTCCAGTTCGGCAGTGGAGGGCAACTCTACACTGGCCACTTCCAGTACCCGATCCAAAAGTTCAGCATTTTCCCGCAGTAGTTCCTGGGTGGCCTCCACATCAGTAGTGTCCGTAGGCTCGATGCCAACCTCGCTGGCTATATCGTCCAGCGTATTATCCAAGGCTTTCTGGCTTAGAGTCTGGGCTGCTGCCACGATATTTTCATCCAGCCCGGCACCGGTTCTCTCTGTGGAAACCAGAAGCTCCTCAATATCCGAGACCAGCGCCTCCACCTCTTCGTCCGTTGATTCTTCGTCTATGAGGTCAGCTACTGTATCCAGTGCCCGCTCGGTAACCTGCTGCAACTGTTCCACCTGGGATTGCTCCAGTGGCTCTTCATTATCCAGAGCGTTAAGGATATTGGTTATGCTGGTAACAGATTCGGTGACATTGGTTTCATCGATGTCGGCGCCCTGTTCAGCAGCATCTCCTGCCAGGTTTAAAGCGTTGCTCAGCGTATCAAGCACTTCAATAGCATCGTCATTAGTTATGTCACCAGACTCCACTTGTTCTCTGATGTCCTCTGCTAGGTCGGCAACGTTGTCCAATGCCGAATCAATGGCTTCCACCGTCTCCTCAGAAATTTCTTCACCATCGTCGGGGATCACAATGTCGTTGATCTCCTCCTCAATAGCTTCAGTGGTCTCGGTGATTTCCCCAGTGGGTATTGGTGGCGTCACAGGAATATCAGGAATATCTTCTTCCTCATCTTCCTCGTCGCCAGAGCCTCCCCCAGAGCTGCCACCTGTACTCGGTGGGACGACAATAACCCGGGTGATCTGCAGCCCATTACTGCCATCCAGGGCATCGAGGTAAGCGATAGTATCCTGATCCAGGGAGTTGCCGGTGATGGTCAGTGTCTGCAGGTCATTCAAGTTATCGATATTAATCGTTGTCAGCTGGTTGTTGGACAAGTTAAGTGAGGTGAGAGAACCCAGTTGATCAACGCCCGCGGCACTGGTTAATGAAAGGCTGGTACAACTTAGTGAGGTCATCTCACTGACAAGAGTGATGCCCTGATCGAGAGCCGCACTATTCACACAAGACTGAAGATTGCCATCCGGAAATCGTAGTGCGCTGATCTCACGATCTTCTGTCTGTCCGCCATTACCGACCAATACCTGCATACTCGTTTGCGCCAGCACGTTGTCATTCAAGTCTGAAACGATAAGCTTAAAGTCGTAAGTGCTGTCGTCTCTGGTTACATCAAATAGGGTTTCACCATCAGTGTTGTAGAGCCAGCCGATGTTCTGTGAATTCTGGAAGATCGTGAAGTTGGAACTGACACCAAGCTCAGCATTAGTCTCGGCTGTGTCATCACCCTCACCATTTGCCGTGGTATTGTCACCATAGGCGTTGTCACTCCATACCGTCAACGGATCGAGTGTGAGATAGGAAGTGCCGGTGGTTGGGTCCAGATCAATCAACAACGCAACCGACACCTCATTAAACAGCCGGGGATTGAGCCCACCATCCTGATTCAGGTTGACGGAAAAATCGAAGTTCCAGATGCCGGGACCACTGTCGCCGCTATAGAAGCCAGCATCCGGTGAGTACGTACCATCACCATTACTGTGATTAGTACCAACAAAGCGATCCTTGATCCTTAGTCCTACCTCAACATTGTTGTTTACGCTACGAGTGAAAGCACCGTTGGAATTACCAGAGCCATACAGAATGTCCGGCGTAACGTTCTGATCGAATAGCTGCAGTACAGTGGTAACTGGCGAGCTACCACCAGCTGTTAATGAAACCAGGGCGGTGGCATTGGCAAGCTCCTGGTTGGAGAAATCAGCCAGCTCGCTGCGGATAGCCATTGATGAAACCGCGCCGTAAGTACCCACACTGATTTCACCATCACTGTCTACCGCGTACGCATAGGCAGGAATGATGTTGTCGTCTATGAGATTCTCAACATAATCAGTGCTTGGGAAGGTCTGCGAGTCATCCCCGCGTACCCAGAGGATATTGTTAACGGTGTCGCCAAAACTATTGCCGGAAATTTCAGTCGGCACAGCCGCGGCGGCGTTTCTCCACGAAACCGAATCATCATTTCCGGTGACGAAAATGCCATTAAAGCCGGAGTAGCTATCCAGGTTTTCAGGGAGAAGCTGAAACTCGTTACCCGAGATTTCCATCGACAGTGAGTCAGCGCTGTGCCCGATTCCTGGCCCGTTGGTAATCACCACTGACCCAAACAGTTGCGAGTCATAAACCGCATAGTCGCTGATGGCAGAGGTGGTAAAGCTGCCGTCGGCTGGCACGCTTTCATCGTTGAAATAGACTGCGGAGGCCATGGCCAGGCCGTCCTCGGCGGTAACGATACTGTCTTGCAGGGTGAAATTATTTTGCACCACCTCGATAGCCTTATTGACAATACTCGCGCTGGAAGTGGCTACCAGTTTGAGGCCTTGGATGCTGACATCGTCAGCTGTGACAAAAAAGTTTGTGCCCCAGCCAGATTGAGTCTCCGAAGTCACAGTGGCCTGAACATTGGCTTTGTCGGTAATGGCATTGCCATCTGAGTCAACTCCCTGCAGTGTGAGACTTTTATTGATGAGCAATCCAAGAGGGTTATCACCTGAATTGGAGTTGGTAGCTTTGTCGTAGTTGGCGGATTCAGTGTAACTGCCAGGATAAATCAGGAGGGTGTCATCGTCGCTGGCTGCTTCAATAGCACTCTGAATGCTGCTGTAAAACGTACTGCCACCGGCAATCGTTACTGTGCTTCCAAGAGAATTATTGGAACTGTCAAACTGGGTATCGTAAACATTGTTGATGTGAGTCTCATTGCTGCTAAAACTGTTACCACTGATCGTCGACAGAGTGTTGGTAGTACCAACGCCAATGCCTTCAAAAGTGCTGCCAGTGATATTGTTACCGGTAATGGTGACTATCGTCGTACTAGGGCCCTCAATACCAATCCCGACGAAGTTGTCACTGATGTCGTTGTCTGTAATCACGGCACGATTAGGCTCGCCGCTGCCAGTGATTTCCCGTTCTACATAAACACCCGTTCTCCATCCGCTAATCTTGTTTTGACGGACTAGGAATCCATCAATCTCAGTGTTGTCAGTAGGGGTTAGAATGGCCCGGCCCGAGATGAAGCTGCTATCGCTGGTGAGAATATTATTCTGAATGGTGGTTCGTTTGGCGCCATCTTCAACCCATACGCCGGTTGCTTCACCGGTCTGCGAGACAGTAAAACCATCCAAGGTGAAGCCGTCCGCCGAACTGGTTAGCACAATGCCGCCCTGCAACACAGTTTCAGTCTGACCACTGCGGCCTCTTGCGTCGACCCCGGCCTGGGCTCCTGACAGGGTTAGATTTTCCTTGCCAACAGTCAGGTTCTCAACATAGTTTCCGGCACCAACAGTGAGCGTATCACCGGCTGTTGCGATGTCGATAGCCGCCTGTATCGAGGAGTAAACGGATGCTCCCGTACCGATGCGCACACTACGGTCAAAGCTGTTGCCCGAAATCGTTGGGTCCACATCGAAATAAACAGCGAGTTGAGCGCCGTTAGCGAGTTGAGTGCCGTTATTGCTGAAATCATTGTCCGTGATTGAAGACAATGAGCTTGAAGAGGCAATTCCTATCCCTTCGAATTCATTGTTGTCAAAGACATTACGGGTGATTGTAACGACTGTGTCGTTCGCTGTTTCGACCCCAATACCGACAAAATTGTCGCTGATGTCATTGTCGGAGATCTGGATGGCATCGCTGAGTTGACCCGAAGCAGTGGCTTCTCTCTGAATATGCAGCCCGGAGCGCCAGCCCGTAATTTTGTTGAATGAGACGGTCAGCCCGCTGATATCTGAATTATCGGTAGTGCTGCGGATACCTCGGGATGACGAGAATGTGCCATCGCTTTCCAGAATATTGTTTCTGACAACAACCCGATGGGCACCATCATCAAGCGAGATACCGACACCGGCGCCGTTCTGTTTAATAGTAAAACCATCGATGACCACATCGTCTGAGGCACCGCTCAATACGATACCTCCATCGATGATGCTCTCAGGCTGCCCCGAGCGGGTTCTGCCATCGATTCCAGCCTGCTCTCCCAGC
>JANQJM010000016.1 GCA_028281635.1 Pseudomonadales bacterium
CTGATTTCCGACTTTCTTCCTGGTGTTTGCTACGACTTCGACAGTGCGCTCGATGAGTTCTGACATATCTGCAAACAGCTCAGTTCCGATTCGGACAACTGTCCGACATAAATTCATTCAAAAGTGCTCGATGACTTCTCCAAGCACTGAACCATCAATATTCAATTCAACCTCGCGATAGAGGTGAATATCCCCAACAACTTCAGACTCTGCGTCTACAGTGAGTTCCGGTGGACGTCGACTGAAGTCGAAAAAACGATCCCACCAGTGGCGCCGGCCTTTCACCAGAATGTCACCTTCTACCCGACTGCCACCCAACACATCGATGTCGCCGTTAGAAGTCTCTATATCGCCACCAACATCAGTATTGCGAATACGCACACGCCCGTTCACGGTTTCGATAGATTCTCGAATGCTGGTGCCTTCTCTGGTAGAAATTCCGCCGTTCACAGTTTCCAAAGATCCGTTTACGGTGACCGCGGCGCCTATACTGATGCCGCCATTGACCGTATGTGCAGAAGTAACAGTCGCGTCATCATCAATATCGATGGAGCCGTTCACAGTTGAGACTTCCTCTGCCTCGGCGCCTTCCGCGACGCGGATGCCGCCGTTTACTGATGACAGGTCACCGACGCTTTCATTGGCATCCACGGTGATGCCTCGATTGATGTGGGAGATATCCCGGTTTTCTCCTGCCGCCACATCGGTTGCGAATAGGTAACTGCCTAATAGCATCACAAGTAAGGATGCAGCCCCCAGGCGAAGTGAATGATTGAATGCAGACATGGTTAATTCCCCTACTTATGCCATTCCAATTCTGATTTACACCAGTAAGGGAGCAATAAGCTTGCCAATTTTATATTTTCATAAAAAACAATAAGTTAGCGATTTCAGTGCGACTAGCACTGATCTTGAGTTAGCAAAAACCACCACCACCATTGGGTTTTTTTACCAACGATTTGGCTGGGTTTACAGGGGGGTAGTGATAGGTTAGCTTGCTGTGCAGCTGCCATTCCGGGCAGCCCAAGAGGAGCGACAAATGCACAAAGCCCTGACCCGATCAGCCATCGCCATATTGGCAATGTTGCTAATCCCACCTGCGACTCTGGCACAACGCACGATAGTGGAAACTGAAAGCCATCGATTCGAGGAATTTGCTGACGACGTTTGGTTCGTCTCCGGCACCGGCACTATTCACACAATGAGTAATGTGATGGTGTTGGTTGGTGCCTTTGACACTTTAGTAGTTGATTCCCATGTGACTCCGGCCGCGGCCCGTGCACTCATTGACTCCTTACCTGCTATCACCGACAAACCTGTTCGCTATCTGGTCAACAGCCACTATCACTTCGATCACGCTCACGGCAATCAAGCCTTTCCAGAAGGCATTGAGATTATCGGGCACGAGTTCACGCGTAAGAAACTCAATGGTGAAATCGGCAATGTGCTTGAAGAAAACACTTTCAAAAGCTTCTCCGATCCTGTGCCCTCTTTAGTGGCAATTCTGGAAAGGGAACTCGAAGGGGCAGATACTCCTGAAAGTCGCAGTCAGATTGAAAGTCGACTCAAGCTGCAAACTGACTATATGAATGCTATTCCGGAAGTGCAGCCTACGCCACCAAACATTACTTTGGATAAAAAGCTGACCTTGTTCCAGGTTGCGGAAAATGGGAGTCGGGAAATCCAGTTGCTGCATTTCGGACGCGCCCACACTGGAGGTGATGTTGTCATCTATCTTCCCCAGGAGAAGGTGCTGTTTACCGGGGATATGCTGTTGCCGTTCCTTTCATATATGGGTGATGGCCATGTCGACGAATGGCCCGATACTCTGGAAGGTCTAAAGTCGCTGGATTTTGATCTGTGGCTGGGAGGGCATGGCCCCGTGATGGAGTCAAAGCAGGTGATTGATAACTTCCAGGATTATCTGCGCGAGCTCTGGATGAAGACCACTGCTTTGTATGAAGAAGGTGTGGCCTGGGAAGAAGCAGCGACGCAGATCGATATGACTTCACACAGCAGCAACTATCCTCAGATTCAAGGTCCAGGAATCGACCCTAGAGCTGTGAGGCGGATGTATGAGTTGTTAGACACTCGGTAATTGGATGCAGCGGCTGCGGAGCTGAATTACTTCGTTGAGATCATTTTTTGGCTGGGTCATTTACTGAAGTGTAAACTCCCCAGCCAAAAAATGATCTCGCCTCGTCCTTAAGCTCCTCGCTCGCTGCTTGAGATCGCTTCCCTTCGATTGGCAGGGAAGAGGGACTATTTGATGACTTCGTAGCCTTTTACGGAGTAGGGCTTGTTGCTGTAGCTATCGATGATGGCTTGCATGGCTGTTACTGCCGTGTCCTGTCTCACGTTTAAGTGTCGATAGGAGGTTATCTGAGTCATCATGATGCCAATCATGTTCTCCACCGGATCTGCCCAGAAGATCGTGCCCCAGGCTCCGCCCCAGGTGAAACTGCCGGGGGTGAGCGGTTCCCTGGCGCTGCCTGCATCGGAAAGAATTCCGTAACCCAATCCAAAGTTGAATCCGGGTCCGCGCACGGTAATGTACTTGTCCCCGGTGTGATTGCTAATCATCAGATTAACGGTTTTGGGACTAAGCAATCGCACTCCTTCCAGCTCTCCGCCGTTGAGAATCATCTGGCTGAACCGCCAATAGTCCGAGATCGTGGAAAACAGCCCGGCGGTTCCACCATAGTAATCACTACCGAAGTAAGGCTGGTTGCTGTACTCCGGACCTCGGGAGAATTCGATGGTCTGGTTCGGACCAGTTGGGCTGTACACGGTAGCTACCCGATTGCGTTTATTCGAGGGGACGACATAGAAAGTGTCTTCCATCTGCAAGGGATCGAAGATGCGTCGCTGCAAAAACTCCTGCAAAGGCTCACCAGAGATGCGTTCAACCAACAAGGCTACATAGTCAGTGGAGCTGCCATACTGCCACTCGTCTCCAGGATGGAAAGCCAGCGGTAGCGTGGCACGGTTTACGATGGTGTCTTCGAGATTGTCCAGCCGTTCGATTCGACTGATCTCTTCGTCGGTCAAATGTTCCTGTGCCGGATCCAGTCCAGCTGTGTGGGATAACACATGGCGCACGGTGATAGGGCGTCTTGGTGGTACGCGATGCGTACCGTATTCATCTTGTACGATGACCTGTTTTGCTGCTAACTCCGGAATCCATTTGCTAATGGGATCCGTCAGTAGAAAATGCCCTTCCTCGTAGAGCATCATCAAAGCCGTTGAAACGATAGGTTTGGTCATGGACATGATGAAGAAGATGCTGTCATCGGTCATTGCCTGACCGCTGTCCTTATCCCGCCAGCCCTGAGATTCCACATGGATTACTTTGCCATTGCGGGAAATCAGCGAAACCGTTCCCGCCAATAAATTGTCGTCGATGTAGCGCTGCATGGCTCCCGAGAAGCGTTTCAGGCGTTCGCTGGAAACACCCTGACTTTCTGGCGTTGCGGTGGGGAAACCATTGGCAAATGCAGCAGTGATTGGCAGCAGAAGTGCCACTACAAGTAAGAACGATCTTGAGATGTTGAGCTGTCCCATGGCTGGCCTCGCGAGATGTTGTGTTTTTTGAGTATAAAGGAGGCCGTTCGGATTTGACCAGACGTGGTAATTACTTCATTCTCAGCGCGTTTTTCTACAGTAGTTTCAGGTGAACAAGGTAATGCGCGATCACGATGAGCGTCCAATCTTCATGAAACCAGGGCACAATGCTGGCGATTTGTTGGAAACCAGCCAATGGGAAATCCTGCAGGAAGAAAAGGGCTTAATCGAAATCGAGGCACAGCTACCAGATCATCTGTTGAATCCCAGGAAGCAATTGTTCGGCGGATTTACTGGTACCTATGTGGATATTATTTCCTTGTATGCCTGCCGTACACTGTTCGACAGATCGAGTGAATTTACCTGGTCCGCGACGGTGAACATGCGTATTGATTATTTCGCTCCGGTCCTGGGTCCCCGTTTCAGATTGAAAGGGGAGGTGATAAATGACGGAAGAAGCACCTGTCTCGTAGCTGCGACTTTCACCGATCTCGATGGCAACAAACTGGTTTATGCGATTACTACCTTGCGTAAAAACGCCTAATAGAACCCACAGGCTGTGGGAAGTCCTATGACCGAAGATCTCCCCAAACTCCGGCATAAACAATTCGAATACAGTTCACTTCTGCATGGTGTCTATAGAGGGATGATGTGGACGATTTTGCCCATAGCGTTACTCGGTATGGATATTCTCATTGGCTATGTGCTGTTGCTGCTCTTTCTTGGATTTGGTCTGCGGCCGCTCTTGGAACTTACTGGCCTCTATCGATTTTTGAGCCACAGCCTGGTCGTCATGCAAGAAAAAACGGACGAAAAATTTCTGAAGAAACGTGCCGAAGAAATTGATCGTAAAATGAGAGATGACAAACACCGCAAGCGAAGACTAAAACATCCCGATCTGCCCAAGAACTGGTAGCTATCTTGATTGCTAGATTACCAAGTTAAAGAAAATAAAAAGGCAAGCGGTTACGCTTGCCTTTTGTTTTGAGCCTGAGAAAAATTAGCCTTACATGGCGTAGCCTTTCTCGTCATGGTCGGCGATGTCCAGTCCTTGTTGTTCCTGTTCGCTTGTGACTCGCAGCCCATCGGTTACTGCTGCGACCACCTTCAATAAAATGAAAGTAAGAATTGCGGTGTAGATGCCAGTCGCAAGAATCCCGGTGATTTGTACCATTACCTGCGAGCCGATCGTGCTGCCCTCCGCCAATCCGTTTCCACTGAAGATGCCCAGTTCGGATGAAACCAGAATGCCCGCGAGAAAGGTGCCCACCATGCCGCCAACTCCATGCACGGGGAACACATCCAGCGAATCGTCGATCTTTAGCGTTTGCTTTAGATAGGTAGTGGCAAAATAGCAAACCACACCGCCGCTTAAACCAACAATCAATGCGCCGGCAGGGCCTACACTGCCAGAAGCTGGAGTAATGGTCGCAAGTCCTGCCACCATACCGGTGATTGCCCCCAAACCGCTGGGCTTGCCGAACTTGATCCACTCGATTGCCATCCAGCTCAGGGCGCCGACAGCCGCAGATATATGTGTCACAAACAAGGCCATCCCTGCTGCACCGTCGGCGGCCAGTGCGCTACCGGCATTGAAGCCAAACCAGCCAACCCATAGCATGGCGGCACCGGTAAAGCTCATAGTTAAGTTATGTGGAAGGGTGGAAGAGGTCAGAAAATCTTTTCTTGCACCCAATACGAGCGCTGTAACGAGTGCGGCCACACCAGCCGTAACATGCACAACGGTACCGCCGGCAAAATCGATGAGTCCCATCTGGCCAAGCCAGCCGCCGCCCCAAACCCAATTGGCCACAGGAAAATACACCAGCAGAGTCCATAGCGCGCAAAATAAGAGCATGGCAGAAAATTTCATACGCTCAACAAAGGCGCCGACGATCAATGCCGGCGTGATGATGGCGAAGGTCATCTGAAACGCCGCGAACACTGTTTCTGGTATATCGCCAGACATCGAGTTGATATCAATGCCAGCGAACAAAGCCTTGCTCAGTCCGCCCCAATAGGGTGATGCCGAGGGACCAAAGGCGATGCTATAGCCAACCAACAGCCACAACACAGAGATGGTGACGGCAATGGCAAAACACTGCATTAATACCGAGAGCACATTTTTCGTGCGAACCAGTCCGCCGTAGAACAGCGACAAGCCTGGCAGAGTCATGAATAGCACTAAGGCTGTGGAAGTCAGAATCCAGGCAGTATTGGCACCATTGAGATCATCTTGCGCGAAAGCAATTGAGGGGCTTAACAGCAACAGAATTGCTAGTAAGGGTTTCTTTATTCTATTTATAGTTGTCATTAATGGTTTCCTTTAAAGCGCGTCATTGCCTGTTTCGCCGGTGCGAATTCGAATTGATTGTTCGAGATTGGTGACGAAAATTTTGCCATCACCAATCTGACCGGTACCGGCAGCTTTGCAGATTGCATCGACAACTTGTTCGGCAATTTCATCAGACACGGCAACTTCCAGTTTCGCTTTGGGCAGGAAGTCGATGACATACTCAGCACCCCGGTACAATTCTGTATGCCCCTTCTGTCTGCCAAACCCTTTCACTTCGGTGAGTGTCATACCGCTTATCCCCAGTTCAGATAGTGCTTCACGCACATCGTCCGCTTTGAACGGTTTAATGATTGCGGTGATTAGCTTCATTCTTGTTCTCCTGCTTTTTTTATTGGGTCGGATCCTGTTGCGCGGTTTTAGATTATCGTGGCCAGCCATTTGCGGTGTAACTCAACGTTTCTCACCGCGCGGTCACTTTTTTATCGCCGCCAGGACTGCAAAAAAAACTTTATCACGCTGGCCCTGAAAGCACCATCAAGGAGCATACATCGGCACTGATTTTGAGAGTGCGATGTTGGAATGTTCCACTTTGGTGCAAAAATCAACTGGATCAAACATTGATCCAGCTGGTAACAGAAGGAGAGAGGGATATTGGGTATCCAATCTCCAAGGGAGACAAGTGAGTCAACACCAGCTCCTCTTCAATGGGCCAAGATTTCGAGAATAAAAAAAAGGGAGCTAACTCAGTTGGGGAAGGAGGAAGATCTGAGTTAGCTCCCCCAGTGGGGAGGGACTGCTTATGCAGCTGCTCGCTGCTGAAACCTGCGTACCGATTGGACCAATGGCAGCATTACCAGGATAAAAATCGCTATATAGCTAAAACCCAATGCGTTCAATGCGGTTTCCAAACCATGTACTTCGGCGATGTAGCCAAGTAATGGTCCGCTGACGATAAATGACAGCCTGAACAAGAAGCTGGTAAACGAATTCGCCGTCGCACGAAATTCGCTGGGAACTCGACGATTTAGCGCATTCACCAAAATCACCTGCTTCAAGCCGCGACCGACGAACAGCAATAGGGCGATTCCTATTCCGATCCAGCCTGGAAACCAGGCCATGCCGAATTGAGCGACTATCGGTAACAGTCCGATGACGATCAAAGCGCCGGTTGCGCCAAGTTTTCTTTCGACGGCAAAGCCATAACGCATGGCGACTGCTGCTGTAAGACTTTGGACACACCAAAGCACACCGAATACTGCCAACGACAAACCCTGTTGTTCCCAGTAGGGTTGAATCAGCCAGATCACGTTGAAAGTAGCCAGGCTGTACAAGGGAATCGCGATCACTATCTGCCTCAACACCACGTCGGAATGAAACAGGTGTCTGAGAATTTCGATAATGCGTACCCGATCCTGAGTTGCTTCGCTTCGTCGATAGGGTGGTTCAACGATGAACAAGGCTAATACCAGGCACAACCAGGCTGCGCCAGACTGAACCAGTACCATCAACTCAAAGGAGTACATCGCCAGGGCGCCGCCAAGTAATGCGCCGAATGCTTCGGCAATAGATTTGGCCATACCCAAATGAGCAATACTCTTGCTATGTTCTGTACTCTCCTCTGTGTCGAGTGCTTTTTGCGTGTCGTAGAGCAAAGCCAGGTCAGCACCCGATAACAAACTGGTGCTTACGCCCAAAGTTATTTCGAACAGCATCAGGCTGAAAAAGTCGTCGGCAAAGTTGAGCAAGAAAAAGCCACAACCGTGAATAACACTTCCGATCAGCAAAGCCGTTCGACGCCCGAAGATGTCCGCGAAGTAACCGGAAGGTGCCTCGAGTAACACAATAGTGGTCGCAAACACAGCCTGCAGATAAAAAATCTGAGCGAGACTTAGCCCCTTTGACGCAAAGAAAGGTACGATCACTGGCACTATGACCATAAAGCACTGGAAAAAAGCCAGTCCATAGATCATTGGTATGTTTCTGCGCAAGCTCTGTTGCATTTTCTTGGACACAAGTCCCCCTATGCCCGAACACCTGGTTCGAGCAGATTTAAATCTGAAGCAAAAAAAAAGACCTCTAGTTCTGGGAACTTAGAGGTCTTTTCTTTAAGACTTTTATAAAGCGTTTAGCTTTCAGAAAATCACTCCAAGCTGGTCTCCCAATTCATGACCACGCGCGCGCAAAACTGGTGACCTAGCGAGGTCACAGCCGCGGGAATCGTGGTTAGAATCGAATAAGTGTTCATTGGTCTGACTTCTATAAATTTTCTCGACGCGGGGCATTGTACTCTCATGACTTTGTTGGTCAAGCAAAAACTTGAATTGGTATGTGATTACAATCACTCGGTGCTGCTAACGCTGTCATCGCGAAGTATGTATTCCAGAGATTCACGTTTGCTGCTCCAGTAAGCAGCGAGAATAGAACCACTGATGTTATGCCAAACGCTAAACAGTACTCCCGGTAAGGCGGCAGTGGCTGAAAAGAATTGTAATGCCAGAGCTACGCCGAGTCCTGAATTCTGCATACCAACCTCAATGGCAATGGTGTGACTCTGTTTTACATTCAGCCCCAGCAGTCGGCTCAAATAAAAGCCTCCCAACAATCCACCCAGATTGTGAATAATTACTGCCAGCAAAGTGAGAAGGCCTACTTCAGTCAGGCGCTCGCTATTTAGTGCAACGACTATGGCGATAATCAGCAGTATCAAAACTATGGAAAGCGACGGCAGCATCGTTTCTACTCGCTGCACAGCACCGGCAGCGTAATGATTAATCAACGCACCAGCCAGTACCGGAACAAATACCATTTGCAGAATGCTAACCAACATAGCCCAGGTATCTACGTCGATGGTTTGTGACAGATAAAAGGAGCAGAGAAAGGGCGTTGCCAAAACTCCTACCAGGGTAGAAGTCACGGTCATGCTAATAGATAGAGCCAGGTCCGCTTTAGCGAGATAGCTGATGACATTGGATGCAGTACCGCCGGCACAACTGCCCACCAAAACCATGCCGGCAGTTAACTGATTGGAGAGTTGCAACATGGCGGAGAGGGTAATAGCCAACAGCGGCATCAGCAGAAACTGCAGCAAGACGCCGATAAATATGGGTTTCGGGTCGTTGACGATGCGGGTGAAGTCCTCCCGCGTTAAATTCAGGCCCATGACGAACATGACTGTTGCCAGGAGAGGCACGATAAGACTCTGCAGGGAAGCGAAGGCATCTGCTGCGAAGAAGGCGAGCAGAGACAGTAAAATTGCCCACAGAGGGAATAAACTATTGAAGCGAGGCATGGTCATGGAGCATATTGCTGGGAGGGCAAGCATACTGCATTCGTCGCCATTAAGCTTCGATTCAGGCTAAATCACTATGCTTAGCCAATATTCGCTGTAACCTTTTCCGCCATTAGGCGTCATAGCAGTGAATAGCCGGAAAACTAGCTGCTTGGGGGCATTGAAATTCGGCAATTTATCGATATCGTAAGCAATCTGAACATACCCTGGGGAACGAACAAATGATTAAAAAGGCGCTTTTATTGGTTATGGCAATTGGGCTCACTGGCTGTCTGATCACCGTGGATTCTGATTCCCGTCCCATCACTACAGTTTGGAATGAAGGAGAGGTCACCCGTCTGCAGATTGGGCAGAGCGATCAGCAATTCGTCCGTAACTCCTTCGGCGATCCAGTCACCAAGCTCAGCTATGCCGATGGCACTGAGATCTGGAAGTATCGCAACCGCTCAGAGAAAGACACCGAAGTAGGTCTGTTTCTGGTGTTTTCAGTAGATGTGGAAGAGGAGCGAGTTGAAACTCTATCCATCGAATTTGTTGATGGCATAGTCAGCAATTACTGGGTAGAAGAAGACAGATTCTAAGGCAGCTGGTCTAACCAGACTTCCAACTCAGTCCAATTCAGCGGAAAGATGTGGGTGGCGTTCGGTACCAGGGCGGCATCCACTTTCGCACCCGCAGCCATCAGTAAAGCCGCGTTTGATTCCAGTTTGCGGTGCCAGCGAAAGTCATCCTTTTCACCGATCCGCAAATAGATCGGTAATCCCTCCATCGCAGAAAAACGCGTCTCATCCCAGATACGACCTGGTGTCGCTATCACACCAAGATAGTGTTCAGGAGCTTTTGCCGCGATCGCAAGAGCCGCGCTGCCGCCGCTCGAGATTCCAACCAACAACGCTTTCTGATCGTCGACGGAATGGAGCTCCCGCAGCTGTTTCACTACTGTCAGCATCAGACTGCTGTTGTCCACAAAGAATTTACGACCACGATCGGAAATAGGCACGGCTAAGGCCCAGCCTCTGTCTACCAACTCTTTGCCCAGCCAGAATTGAGCTCGCGCCATAAACTCATTATTGGAGCCACCAGTCATCAGAATGGCCAAAGGAGGGGGATTAGTTAGGTTGTCGGGCTCGAACCACAGCACTCTGACGCTGACGCCATCGCCAAGCGTGAGTGTGTCTTCTGCCGCTATCAACGCACCAGGCAGCGTTAGCAGAAGTAACAGAATACTTGCGCTGTAAGATACTCGTCGCATGCTGAGTGTTCTCAGCCCCCCTTTAGAACGGCAGAAATTATAGCAGTCGGGCCGCTGCGATGGCTCGTGATGAGATGAATAACCTGTGCTAACCGTTGACTGCAGGTGGGACAATCCGAAGGCAGGGAGCGGTTTCGGCTGCCCGCCCGAAAAGCGGGCTTTGCCTGCTATGACTCTGGTCAAATTGGGTGAAAACTACTCAAAACAGGCAACTTCAACTACTGTAACCTTTTCCAGTCAGCCTCGTCCTTAGAATCAAATGTTAGAGCAATATCAGCAGGCCATAGCGCAGTACCGGCAGCGGATCTATTCCTTTGCCCACTATAGTCTGCGTGCCAGGGAAGATGCGGAGGACATTACTCAGGAAGTTTTCATCAAACTCTGGCAGCACTGGCAGCGAATTGATCACAGTAAACTCAACGCCTGGCTAATGAGGGTTGCTCATAACGCGGTCATTGATCATGTCCGCAAACGGAAAAACCACGTAGAGAACACCGATGATTATGCAGAACCAGATGTTCAAGCGGCTAGCGACGAAGAGGTTGGCCAGAAACTTGATGATGAGGCTTTCAAGGCACAATTGATGCATTGCATACACAGCCTGGATGACCCATTTCGCAGCATCATCATAATGCGCGATATACAAGGCCAGAGTTATGCAGACATCCAGCATAGTCTGGATATGAGCGAAAGTCAGGTGAAAGTTTATTTGCATCGAGGTCGCCGAAAGCTACGCGGCAATGACAAGTTAAGACAGCTTTTCGATCTGAAGACAGATCGCAGTGAACAAGCAAGAGAATCCAACAAGGTGGCTATGAAAGTAGTGAAGCCAACCAGAGATAAGCAAAGGTAACAGCATGTCCACAAACAATGAGTCACAGTGCTATTTCGTCCAACTTCAGTTCGATGCCTATCTTGACGGCGAACTGAGTGAGACTCAGCAGGAAAGCTTTCTGTCTCACGTAAACTCCTGCGCCATATGCGCCAGAGAGTTTCGCTATGCGCAAACAATTCAGGATGGTTTGTTGGACTTGCCGCTTCTGGACTGCTCTGAGGCTGCTATAGAGCAAGCGCAACATATCGCGATGAATTCGCAAACAACTAAACAGTCCGGTGGGCGCTGGTTTGAGGGATTGCTGGAATGGTTGGCGGCAACCCCGCCAGTTATTCGCTATGCCTTCCCGGCTGCAGCAGTTGCCGTAATAGGTTTAATTGCGCTCCCGCAGCTACAGCCAGCCGACTCAGAACCACCCCTGGCAGTAAACGAAACCAGTTTCACTCTCGACAATGCAGAGCTGCCATTTGTATTGCCAGCCCAATACAGTCCAACTGAAATTGTTGAGGCGCTAAATGAATTGAATCTAGCAATTGAATATTTAAACCAAGTGAGCCAGCGCACAGAGGCAATGGTGGGTAATCGTTTTCTTGTACGACCAATCCGCGACAGACTGAATGCTTCTTTTGAGCGCGTCAGAGTCAGCACCAATGATGCATTGGGTGGCGATCCAATTTAAGGAGCCGCAGAGCTTCAAGTACGACATTACTGCAATATGCAGTTAGCTAAAAGCGAGGTAACGAAATGAAACTCTTTAAGCAATTTTTAGTTTGCGTCACCATTGTTGTTGCGATCCCTTGGGCGATGGCAGCCGACAATGGTTTGCAGGGCCATCCTGGCTTCGTGGACTTTTCCTCTCTCACGTCCCGCGCCACTGCGGAACCAACCGTTGAGATCAGTCTTAAGGCGCCATTGTTGGCAATGATTACCAATTTGATTCGCGCCGAAGACGAAATGGCGGCTGACTTTGTCTCCAAGTTGTTGAACGTAACAGTCAACGTCTTCGAGAGCAGCGCCATCGATGTAGATAACATCGCTGAATCCATGTCAGAGATAGCAGACAATCTTGATGATCAGGGATGGGATCGGGTAGTTCGTGTACGCGACGATGAGGAGCACGTGGATATCTATGTGCGCATGTCAAATGATGCGGAATTGATTCATGGTATTGCTGTCATGGTTGCATCAGACGACGAAACAGTAATGATCAATTTGGTTGGTGATATCAGCGGTAATGATGTCGCTGCTCTGGGCCGCCGCTTTGATATCGACGAGTTATCTGATCTCGACGTCGAAGTTAACTAATTAATTCGATGGAGATCATCGCCATGAAAAGAGTGCTATTGGTTATTACTTTGGGCTCCTTCCTTGCCGGGTGCATGTCATTCAGTGATCGTGCGATGCGACCGGTACGCAATTCCATCAGCCAACAGATGCCAGAGATACGTCTGGAAAAAGAAATGGCGGTAGCGCTCGGTGGTGGTATGTTCGATTTTCTCGATATCATCACGTTGAATGAAGCTGACCTGTCTGAAGTAGATCACTTACAGGTTGCGGTTTATCAGGTTTACCCGCGAGGCGAAGATGCTAACTTTACTGATGAAATCTTCCAGGAGTCTCTCTTGGCCAAAGACGCCTCGCTGACCTGGGAGCGTATCATAAGAGTGCGAGAGGACGACGAACATGTGTGGGTGTTCGTCGGTATGAATTTGGATGATCAGGCGCTGGAAGCGGTGTCGGTGTTCGTTGTGGAGAGCGACGAGCTGGTGCTGATCAATATGGATGGTGATCTTAACGATCTGTTGGAGTACGCCTTTGAACCTGCCCGCGGTCACCCCGGCGCCTACACTTCAGGCTAGTCGCTCTCACTTATTGACAGCGATACAGGCACAGATTTGAACCTCGGCGTGCGACTGCGTGCGTCGACAGTGCGGGGGACCAGTACATTCGCTTCAGGGAAATAAGTCATCACGTTGCCTGCTTTAATGGCAAAGCTGGCAAGACGTAGATTGTCCATGGTTCCGGTTTCGTTGCTAACTGTAACCGCCTGACCTTCCTTCCAGCCCAGGCTAACCATGTCCTGCGGATTCATAAACAGTACTTTTCTGTCAGTTTGTCTACGATACACGTCCTCCTCGTTGTAGATGATGGTGTTGAACTGTCCTTCGCTACGCACACTTGTCAGCATAAAGTCCTGGCTGCTGCCGGCGCGAGTGTTCCAGTCGGTTGCTTTGGGTACAGTGAACTTTGCTCGACCGGATTCTGTTGCGAATTTTGGTTGTTTCAGGTGCCGTCCCTTTATATGAAACTCTTGCTTACTCTTGTCTATCTCCGCAAGTGCATCGAAGCCTGGGATGAGTCTGGCAATGGTCTGTCGAATTGAGCTGTGTTGGTTAAACTGCGAGAAGTCCAACACCTGCGCGTCCACAACCTTGCCGGCTATGGCTGCAATAATATCTATTTCAGAGAGCAATTCCGGGATTCGGTCGAATCCACCGTCGCTGAGGCGAACAAAATTGAACATGGACTCCTGCGTGGTGCCCTGATTCTCTTCATCCCGGACTCGAATGGGCAGGATGATGTTTTCCCCCTCAACACCATTGATGTGGGTTTGATTCAAGGTCGAATTGATCATCACTTTGAATGGAATGTTAGACAGTGCCTGATCGGCATACCCGGTGTCGGGATTAGCGGCGAATAGATTGCCACCGAGCAGGAAGGCGAAGTCGATATTCCCGGCGCCGGCTGCCTCAACACAGGCCAGGGTGTCCATGCCCCGGTAGTTTGGCAACTGCACATCATATTCCTGTTCGATGGCGTCGAATACTTGTTGCTTGAGTGCGGGGGTCAACCCCATGGAACTCACACCTTGCACATTGGAATGTCCTCTAAGGGGGAGTAGTCCTTTCCCGGCGCCGCCTATCATTCCCCTCAACAAGGCCAAAGCGGTGAGTGCTTCGATGTTCTCGGTGCCGTTGCTGTGGTGAGTCAGGCCCATGCCCCAGGCGAACACCGTGCGTTCCGATTTAGCATAGGAGTCGGCAACACGCTGGATCTCCTTTTGTGAGACACCTGACTCTCGCTCAATGTCCTGCCACTCAGTAGCGAGTACATAGTCACGATAGCTGTCAAATCCGTCGCAATTAGAGTCTATAAACTCACGGTCAGTTTGGTCCCGTTCGATAAGTGATTTGGCTAAGCCAGTAAGCAGGGCAACATCGCCGCCTACATGTGGCTGTACGTAGTCCGATGCGACTTCGCCACCACCGCTTATCATCGACTTAAAATTGCTCGGCGAGGCAAAACGGACAAGACCTGCTTCACGTACAGGATTAATTATGATCACCTGGCCGCCTCGTTGCCGGCATTCCAACAGAACTTTAACTAACCGCGGATGATTGGAAGCTGGATTTGCGCCAAGCACGAAAATCAGATCGGCTTGGTGCAGGTCAGCGTACTGGATTGTCGCCGTACCAGTGCCAATAGTTGCGTTGAGCCCGACTCCCGATGCCTGGTGACAGTAGTAGGAGCAGTTGTTGACGTGATTACAGCCATAGAGTCTGGCGAAGAGTTGCAAAATGAAAGCCGCTTCATTCGAAGAGCGACCAGAACCGTAGAAAAAACTTCTCTGGGGATCCGTATCGCGTAGCCTGATAGCTATGCGCTCGATTGCTTCGTCATAGCTGATTGCCTGGTAATGACTGGCACCCGCTGATTTGTGGAGTGGATGGGCCAGACGACCCAGATCTTCCAGTTGTTTGCCGGATAATTTTTGCAGTTCCTGTAAACTGTTTTCCTGAAAGATTTCCAGCGGGATTGGTTCTCGAATATCACTAAGCTGTGCCTGAATGTTTTTATTGCAGATTTCAATCCGCTTGCTGTACTCGTTATGTAAGCCTCCACGCTGACCGCCGGTGCCAAATGCGCAGGCCTTACAGGTGTTTTTTGAGCGCACTGCCGCCGCGAGTTTACGCGTGCCTATTCTGTTGGCAGCGCGCATGACGTAGTTGATGGCTTTAAACCCACCAGCCGCTGGCATTTCGGATTTCATTTCCTTTTTGCTCATCGAAGCTATTCTTCCAGTCCGAGGATTTCCATGCGCTCGCTACCAGCTACTGTAACCAGGGTGCCGTCAACCGTAGTGAATGAGCGTTCTTCCAGTTGGTACTTATAAACCTGATAGCTTACCGGTTGCGCCTGGTTTTCACGGTGCAGATTCACTGTGAGTATGGTGTGATCGTCTTGCCATCGGAAATAGTAGAGCGCTGCACCTACTCCGATCATCATAATCAGAAAAAGATAAGCGCCCAGTCTGATGTCTGATGAGAGTTCCGATTTTTCGCTGGCCAGCACCTGATCAGTCGTAGCCGCGCTACTTTGCTTCTCAGCGCTCGCCTCAGCCATATTGCGTTGACGCACATAGATAGTGGCAATGGCGATAACGGCTAATGTTAGAAGGATCTTGCCCAGCATGATGATTCGGCTCTGCAAAGCTTGCCCGTCGATGATAGCAGCGCAGTAACTGGCTTCCTAGCTGGTTGGAAGGCCTTGAGTCGCTGTGATGTCGGGCTGTCGCTATAATGTACTTTTGGTGATCGAAGCAATAAAGATAATTTCCGGTCATCAATTAAGAATGTATGTTTTTAAGACAGCAGTTGTCCTCCAATGACATCCACTAAAGAATCACCCTATGTGCCGGAAGGTATGCCTCCCTTGGACTTAAGCGGACGCGCCACTTCGTTTTTTGAATTCTGGCCAATGTGGTTGATGTACATCCCGGTAGTATTGCAGTGGCTTTTATTATCGCTGCGTTATCGCAGTTTGACTCTGCCTTTGATTGCCAGCCCGGCGGTGCCTTTGTCAGGCATGGTGGGCGTCGCCAAATCCGCTGTTTTCGATGTGGCTGGTAAAGAAGCCAGACGCTGGATACTCCCCTGGCAGGTCTATGAGGTTGGCGCCAACGACGCGGCTGCTCAGGTGCAACAGATTATCGACCAACTCGAAACAGCAGGATTAGATCTGCCTATTGTGGGCAAACCTAATATTGGCTGCCGCGGAGCAGGGGTAAAACTGCTTAACAACGAGGAGGAGCTCGAAGAGTATCTGCAAGCCTTTCCTGTGGGAGGGTCCATTCAGTTTCAGAAGCTCAGTCAATGGGATGCTGAGGCGGGAGTGTTCTATGTGCGCTATCCGCAGAGCGAAAGCGGCGAGGTGACCTCGCTAACCTTGAAATATACGCCTTATGTGCTGGGCGATGGTTCCAGCACGCTGGCGCAACTGATCGAATCCGATCCCCGTGCCGGCCAGCTACAGCACCTGTATGAAGACCGGCATCGGGCCGATTGGCTGCGGGTCATTCCCAAGGGCGAGCCCTATCGACTGGTGTTTTCTGCCAGCCACTGTCGAGGTGCGGTATTCAGGGATGGCAAAGACTACATAGAACCGGGGTTGGTATCGGCACTGGATCGCATCTTCGACGATATTCCGGGCTACCACTATGGTCGGCTGGATATCAAATTCGGCGATCTGGCCCAATTAAGCGCCGGGGAGGCCTTCGAAATAATCGAGATAAACGGCGCCAGCTCGGAATCCATCAATATCTGGGACCGCAATGCCAGTCTTGGGCAGGCCATCAAAACCCTGTTGCAGCAATACAGCACGCTGTTTAAACTTGGAGCCGCTAATCGCAAGTTGGGTCACAAAACCCCGGGTCTCTTAGCGTTACTCAAAGCCTGGCAGTTCGAATCGAAGTTAGTAAAACAATACCCACAAAATGACTAATCCCTGTCGGCTTCCAATCAAGCCCAGATTTATTGCTTCTATATTAGAGAGTGTCCTGGGTTTAAAACCTCTTGGAAAAATCTACGATGATCGTCCATTGGGACTCGATCCCTTCCAGTTTCTTGAATACGCTCTGGATGCTCTTGGCGTCACTATCGAAATCGAAAACCCTGAAATCCTGGAAGACATTCCCAAAGAAGGGCCTGTTCTTATAGTCGCTAATCATCCTCTCGGTGGTCTGGAAGGGATGGCAATTGCAAAGGTCATCGGTGAGGTTAGACCCGATCTGCAGGTATTGACTAATGAGCTGCTGCGATTAATTCCTGAATTGGCACCGCTGTTTATCGGCGTCAATGTATTATCGAAGAATGCGGCAGCGGGCAATGTGGGGGGCATCAAACAGGTCCACAAACATCTGAAGAGCGAAGGCGCAATTCAACTGTTTCCTGCGGGCATGGTATCTACCTATGAGCAAGGTCGAATTCAGGATCGTGAATGGAATCGACTGGCAGGGCAGTTACTGCAGAAATACCAATGTACCTGCGTGCCGATTCACGTAGGAGGCAAGAACAGTCCTTATTTCTATACTGCGGGTAAGATTCATCCGCGACTTAGAACACTATTGTTACCTCGACAACTGGCCAACAAGCAGGGATTCACTCTGCCACTGAAGTTGGGCAGGCCAATACCTGCGCAGGAACTTCGGCTGCTGCAGAGTCCGGTCGCGGTTACCCAGTATCTTCGAGTGAGTACCGATGCCCTTGGGCAGAAAGGCGGCCAGGAAATCGTGCAACCAAGTTTGCAGGACGTCGAAGAAATCGATGCTTCCAGCAGCAGCTCGGAAATTCAGGAGGCCATAAGTGCTCTGGAAGATTGCAAGTTAGTGGAGCATGAAGAGTTCGATGTGTATTGCGCACCTTACGAAAGACTCGGTGCCATCATGGAACAGATCGCTATCGCCAGAGAGATTACTTTCCGCGCTGTGGGGGAAGGCACCGGGCTGTCAAAAGATTCTGATGAATTCGATCCACACTATCTGCATTTGTTTCTTTGGGATAAACAGGAGCACCGAATAGCCGGTGCCTATCGAGTAGGTCTGGTAGATGAAATTGTCGCCAAGCATGGCGTCAAAGGTCTCTACAGTCGTTCCCTATATAAGTACGATGAAGCATTCATCAAGCAGCTTGGGTCGGCAATCGAGATGGGACGGTCGTTTATTCATATTGATTATCAACGTCGTCCGGTGTCGCTGAATCTATTGTGGCGTGGTATCGGCCAAATACTCATCAAAATGCCCAGGTATCACACATTGTTTGGATCGGTGAGTATATCAAGGGAGTACAGTGATCTCGCCCGGTCTTTGATTGCGGATACGCTGCTTACTAACTTTAAAGCCAAAGAATTCGTGCCATTGGTCCAGCCTATAACTCCACATAAGGTGGAAAATCGTGTCTGGACTGATGACATGCTGGCAGAGCTTGCTAACGTAAAAATGCTAGGCAAGCTGATTGGTCGTTGCGATCCGGGCAAGGCAGTGCCGGTATTGCTAAGGCATTATCTGTCATTGAATGGGAAGTTGGTGTGCTTCAATATCCATTCGGGGTTTAACAACTCTCTCGAAGGTCTAATCGTGGTTGATGTGCGTAAGACAGAAGTTAAGACGCTCAATAGATTTCTTGGCGCCGAAGGCGTTGAGCACTTCTTGTCATTCCACAAACTCCAAGATTCGGCCTAGTCATGGACAAGTTTCTCGCTATCTTGCAGCTGTTGTTTGCCGTGCTACTGGCAATCATGGCAGTGGTTACCATCCACAATCTGGTTAATATCTCTGCCCGTCCAGAAACCATTTCAGTGGTGAATACTATCATTGGCCAGGGTGTAGTAATTATTGCGCTCTCGGTCTTCGCAACTGTGTTGTTCCGAAAGGGCTGGAAACAGCTCAGGCAGCCTGATAAAGCTTCCCAAGACCCTGAATCTTCAAGCGAATAGCTGATTCCAGTGCTGGAGGTGAGGTCCCGCCCGGGAGTATAATCTCGCGCTT
>JANQJM010000019.1 GCA_028281635.1 Pseudomonadales bacterium
AGCCGCTAAGAGTCTTTTGCTGAGCATTACTTAATATCCTGTCCCGCTGTAAACATTGACCAGTTAGTGCCACCATCGCGAGTCACTAAGATTACAGAATCAATAGCGCTGGCCGTCGAAGTTAGCGTTAGCGCAACGTCTCCGGGTGTTTTCACGGGAGCGGGCAGGGAGAACGTATATCCCGAAGCGCTAGCATCCTGAATTATGTCAAGCTGGCAAACATAACTCTTCCCGGAGGCCGGGACGTTAGAGAATGCCAAAGTCGTATTCTCTGACAATGTGTGAGAGAAGTGATTGCCGTTAGCACAATTAAGCGTAACCGTGCCGGTGCTTGATGTGATCGCTGCGTATGCTTCGTCTATAGAGTTGCCATTGGCGTCAAGAACGCCACCAAGTTGGGGCGTCGTGTCAGTCAATAGACCAAACACATCGAGCCAATAGTCAAGCGACGACCACGCGGTGGTTCCATCGCCTACTTTTATTTTCTTTGTGTCCGTTTCTAGCCCCATCTCACCTTGCGCCAGAGTCGGGTTTTGTGTGGTCCAATTTGCTGCGGTATCTCTCCGCAATTGAATTACATCTGCCATTATGCAGAACCTCCATCGATTGATTGCACGGCTAAGTAGGTAGAAGATGCACTACCGCCGTCTAAGTTTATGTCTCCTGTTTCACCCCCGATCGGTCCCCACGCTGTGCCATCGTGACCCTCAAAAGAACTGTCTGTACTATTGAAGCGAAACATGCCGGCAGCACCGGTGGGGCGCTGGACGGTGGTGCCGGTGGGCAGGGTCAGCGCTTCGGTACTCACCGAAGCCAGAGCACTTCTGCCCCAGGACGATAGATCAGTGACCGTATAAGTATCCACGGCTGTGGTGTAGATCATCTTGTCGGCGGCGGTAGTCAGCCCGGAGATAGAGCTCAATCCGGCATCCTGCAATTGATAGCTCTGCAGATCGGAAATTTGGGACTCTGTAACAGATAATGCAGCCTGGTGCTGGGTTACGTTCGACTGTGCAATGCGCGCATCAGAGAAAGTGCCACTTGTCACATCCGAGGCGGCTAAAGTCACTGCGCCGGTCTTGCCGGCAACACTAACAACCTGATCGGTGTAATCCAGATGATGCCAGTTGTTGGCGTAAGTAGAAGTAGAAGCATTGTCGGTAATGGCGACGATACGATCGTTGGTGGAGAACACGACACCGTCTACCGTGCCGCCAGAGGAGATAATATAGGAGTATCCCGTCTGCGCCGTACCACCGCCGGGAAATGATCCGCCCGATGCATTCCAGGTGCCCTGCAGTGAAACAGCATCCGTCACCGAACCAGCCGCAGCGGCCGCTTTCTGCGCCCAATGGTATGCAGAGTACTCATCGACTCCGTTGCCGCCAGCAGTAGCGCTGACCAGGGCGTCTTCCGCCTTAATGGCCCATTCTTCCGCGTGTTCTTTCTGATCTCCAGCTTTCTTCGACCAGTGTAGGGCTGAGTAATCATCGACGTTATCACCACCGGCCGCGACAGAGATCAGAGAATCTTCTGCCTTGTTGGCCCACTCACTGGCGTACTGCACTTCGTTGCCTATCGTTGCGGCATCGGCTGCCGCAGATGCTGCGGAGGTTTCTGCTTTCTTCGCGTGATGCAAGGCAGAATAGTCGTCTACGTTATCACCACCAGCCGCGATCGAGATCAAAGAATCCTCTGCTTTGTTTGCCCACTCAGCAGCATAGTCTTTCGAATTGGCAGCCCCCGTTTCGGAAGTCGCAGCATTGGATTCAGAAGAGGCTGCGTTGCCTGCTGATGTAGCTGCGGCTGCTTCACTAGTTGCTGCCTTGGCAGCATGATGCCTGGAAGAATACTCATTGGTCTGATTGCCACCTGCAGCCGCAGACACCAATGAATCTTCTGATTTATTAGCCCATTCTTCTGAATAGGACTGAGCATCGGATGCGGCGGTGGCTGAAGTCGATGCATTACTGGCGGACGTTGCCGCATTTGATTCCGAGGTACTGGCGTTTGAAGCCGAAGAACTGGCAACGCTGGCCGAAGCATCAGCTTTACCAGCGTGATGCAATGCCGAGTAATCGTCTGTCTGATTTCCGCCTGCTGCTGCACTAATTAAACTGTCTTCCGCTTTATCGGCCCATTCCTGGGCATAAGACTGCGCGCTGACTGCGGCAGTCTCGGAAGCACCCGCATTGATTTCTGATGCGGCAGCCGCCAACGCTGCTGCTTCCGCCAGCGACGTGTCATCACGCCATGCCGATCCGGTCCACACTTTCATCGAACCTACAGCAGAATTGAAATAGAAAGCACCTGCTTGCAGGGGATTACCATCATTGTCCAGCGCGGGGTCTGAGGCTTTGGCACCAAGATAGCGGTCGTCAAAAGAATCGTAGATTGATTCAACTAACGCAGCGCTGGCTGCGGTGTTGGTCTCATGGGTCGCTGCATTACTTTCGCTGGCCGCCGCAGCCGTCGCGCTGGCCGCGGCGGAAGTCGCAGCGGTTTGTGCATCAGCAAACAGCTGCGTAAACCGCCCCTGGAAACGTCGAATATCGGCGATCTGCGCATTAGCGACGCCGGTAAAGACGTCTTCTACATAAATGCGGGCGACCGGCACAGCACCGACAGGCAAGGCCGGATCAGCACTGCTATCATAGAACCCGGTCTTTAGCCCGTTCGTATCATAATCACTCTTAGTCGCAACGGAAGGTGTTCCGGTAGCAACGGCCAGCCCAGCGCCCAGCTTGCCCACATAGACATAGGCGATATCGTACCGCCCCAGTCCGGTTGCCGGGGGCACGTCAACGGTCGCCTCAATATCCAGTGAGCGAAACGCCCCGTCCGGCCCACTGGCCACATTAGGGTATTGGTAACCCCTGACCGGAGCCAGTTCCGCCTGGGGATTGGCATTGGCCTCGTCACCAGCTGCATTACCTTCCAGACTGACAATGAAGTCGGACGGATTACTTCCTTCTGTGACCTTACAGCCATAGAGGACTGTTTCGCCCAAAGCCGAATAAATGATGTCATTGGGTGTTAGCGCAATGACTCGGGTTAGGATTCCGTTGACGGTTGTGGTCAACGCATTAATTTTTTCAGTAACACTTGCCATCAAATATCTCCAGCCAAGCTTGGCTAGTTATTGTCGGTTTTACTTCTAACAATCTGGCATAAGAGCCATCGCACCCCATGGCCGTGGCCATAACGTGTAAGTGAACGTTTAATCGATTAGTTGAAAGGCTTCTGAACGAAGCCGCGTGCTATTTAGTCTTATATAGTAGGAACATGGCCAAATCCCAATCAGCCAAACTCAGCGACTATTTTCGAGTGGCAGCACGGAGATGCACTGTCAGCCACCTTAACTGCCTACTGAAGACATAGCAGCCGATACGATACTGGCGACCGAATTATTAGGCGTTCGGTCACTCCGATACCGGAAGCTCAAGTTCAGTTTCATCGTACCTTGAGAGCATAGAAGAGAGAACTAATTGTGTTTTAACAGCGGCTCAGTTCAATGGTTGTGGGTCATGTATAGTTACTGACCTTCGGCCCTAGTTCTGATTCTGACCGACTTAATAATCGTCGGCAATAGAGGTGTTAGTAGGCACGTTATTCGTCCTCCTCTATTCCTGTGAAGAAGATAGATCCGGAAGCCGGACTGTCCATGAAATGGACACCGGCAGCGAATTCTACAGGTAAAAAGTGCATGGGGCCGTCGCCTGCAGCCATCGTAGTGGAATGCGTTATGTAGAATTCCTGGTCGGAATTCTCTCCAGGAATCCGAATCCTTACATATTGGTGTGGTGTGGTGTGTGCGGTTGTGAAGAAATTTCCGCGAAATTTCCTCCCATGCGGAACTACATATCGTAGTTGGTGATCCGCTGAACCAAAGTCAACGAATATCGACTTTGGCGAGTTTCTTACTACATCTAAAGCCATTACAGTGTCACCTCTATGCCAGTTATTCTAAGATCTATCGCTTTGTCGGACTGGTAAGTTACGGATGCAATCTCTGCCCCGTCCGGGGTATACCAACTCTTCTGCGAATTTAGCTGTTGCGCATGTATGGTTTCATGGGACCAGGTATTCAGTAGTTCGACATACAGATCGGAGTAGAACGACCCCGCCGATATTAGCTGAGCCTTTATTCCTGTAGCCGACGACTCTGTCAAAGGGACGCGCCAAAAATGCGGCAGCCCATAGTCAATATCATCCATGGTCCTGGATCCGTCACCTGCAACCATAATCAGGTAGCCCCAGGGATTGGCAGGATCCGGGTACCACCGAACATTTTGGTAATGAAAGCCGCCGTTTGTCATTTCGTTGGCCTCTTGTAAACCAAGGTCGGGATCACTGAGAGTCTCGAGACTTCGATTTGAAGCAGTGCCTGTTGAGTTATCAGTGTTAGCGCTCCACCCATCCATAGCCGTTTTCGTTGCATTCGGATAACTGCGATATGAAACGTTAGCTAGACTTTGGTTCATCCTGAACAGAATGTACTTGTCTAGCGTTGCATCATACGTAACAAACATGCCCCAACCCTCCGACAATCCATTCGGAGAGGATAGTCCGGTCCATGTTAGGGCGGCCCCGTTGGTAACGTTGATAGCATGAACATGCGTAGGAAGAGTCGATGTCTCTGCATAAAATAACCAATCATCGATTAACCATGCCCGCGGATAAGAATTCCAATCAGTTTCGGGCACATTGGACCGGACAGTCACCTCTCCACCGGCCGGCGTGTGCTTGTATAGATCGTCATCATTCCCGCTGTCATTGAAATAGTACGCAATACCGTTGGCGTGATCGAATACACAAGGCATATAGTTGGGTGTGGCATTAATCAATTGTGGTGTACTTCCTGCGGTCGCCCAGTAGTATACTCGTTGGTACGCGTTACCATCTCTTATATAACAATAGTAAGCGGTCCCCACCTTCATGTACTCAATATTGCGATATGAGACTGTTTCTATCGTAGTGTCAAAATCCTGCAATCCTCCAGCGACCTCAATTGTTTTCGTAATTACCGGGGAGTTTGGAAACTTGATTGCGAAGTGAAACTCCACAAAATCTCCGTTGCTATCATGGGCATAGAACTTTTGAGAGATGTATCCTGGCGTAATACTGTCAGTTCTAACTTTCAGAGAGGACGACGAAGCCATAATTTCGTGTCCCGCCATTGGCCCAGAAAAATCACCAATTTCAAAACCGTTGATGTCTGCAGGTAAAGAGTCAAACGCCCTGTTGTTGAGGTTTGCTATTTGGACATCTTTAATCACTGCTTGCGTCGTAGCGTTTGTCGAATACAGCTCATGTTCGCCATCGGCCAGATCATCGAACGTTACGGGTCCATTGAATAATTCCTTTAATCCATCCGTCATAAGCCCACCTATTGATATTTCATTAATGAAGCAATGCTAAGCGAATCGCCGCTACCCGATCCGATTGGACGCCACTCAACACCGTTGTAACCCTCAAACTCATCCAAGTCATCATTGAAGCGGATCATGCCTTTAGTCGGGCTTCCTGGTCGTTGACCCTCAGTTCCTGCCGGAAGTGTTGCGGCACCGGTGCCTGTTAAGGAAATTCCAGTAAAGCTCGGAGAGTCAGTAACTTTTAATCCGGTTATGTCGGCTTGCGCATGGGTGTGGGAAGCAGGGGCATAGCTTTGTAAATCGGCAATTTGGGATTCGGTAATTGTAAGACCAGTCTGGTGTTGAGTTACGCTGGATAGTGAAATACGAGCATCAGCAAACGTCCCGCTGGCAATGTCGGACGCATTCAATACTACTGTGCCGACTCTCCCCGCCACACTCACAACGCCATCGGTATAATCTAAATGGTGCCAGTTGCTAGCATAAGTAGTAGTAGATGAGTTATCGGTTATTGCAACAATTCGATCATTTGCGCTAAACACTACACCGTCGACAGTGCCGCCGGCAGAAACTATGTAGGAGTAACCAGTCTGAGCTGTGCCGCCACCTGGAAATGAACCGCTCGATGCATCCCAGGCACCCTGCAGTGAAACAGCGTCCGTCATTGACGAAGCAGCGGCTGACGCTTTCTGCGCCCAATGATAAGCCGAGTATTCATCAGTACCATTGCCACCCGCAGCCGTACTTACCAAGACATCCTCGGCCTTAATAGCCCACTCTTCTGCATATTCCTTCTGATCTTCCGCTTTTTTCGACCAGTGTAGTGCAGAGTGATCATCTACGTTATCACCGCCGGCCGCGGCAGAAACCAGGGAATCTTCTGCTTTGTTAGCCCACTCGCTGGCGTATTGCACCTCATTGCCAATTGTTGCGGCATCGGCTGCGGCTGACGCAGCGGAGGCTTCCGCCTTCTTGGCGTGATGCAAGGCAGAGTAATCATCTACATTGTCACCACCGGCCGCGGCAGAAATCAGGGAATCTTCTGCTTTATTGGCCCACTCAGCAGCATAGTCTTTCGAACTGGAAGCTGCTGTCTCAGAAGTTGCAGCGTTGGATTCGGAAGTGGCTGCATTGCTTGCCGATGTAGCAGCACCTGATGCACTGGTTCCGGCCTTTGCCGCATGATGCCGGGAGGAATACTCATCGGTCTGGTTACCGCCTGCTGCCGCAGACACCAATGTGTCTTCCGCTTTGTTGGCCCATTCCTCTGCATAAGATTGCGCATCGGATGCTGAGGTAGCTGAAGTCGAGGCATTGCCGGCCGAGGTGGCCGCATTTGATTCCGATGTACTGGCGTTTGAAGCTGATATGCCGGCTGCATTTGCCGACGCATCGGCTTTAGCAGCGTGATGCAACGCCGAATAGTCATCTGTTTGATTGCCGCCTGCTGCGGCACTGATTAAACTGTCTTCCGCCTTGTCGGCCCACTCCTGCGCGTATGACTGTGAATTTGTAGCAGCAGTTTCGGAAGCACCAGCGTTAGTTTCCGATGCAGCCGCCGCCAACGCCGCTGCTTCGGCCAGCGAAGCATCATCACGCCATGCCGATCCGGTCCACACTTTCATCGAACCTACAGTGAAATTGAAATAGAAAGCTCCGGTAACCAAAGGATTACCGTCATTGTCCACTGTGGGGTCAGACGCCTTAGCGCCAAGATAGCGATCGTCAAAAGAGTCGTAGACTGATTCGACCAATGCTGCGCTGGCTGCAGTGTTGGTTTCGTGAGCCGCAGCATTGGTTTCACTGGTTGCTGCTGCCACAGCACTGGCCGCAGCGGAAGTCGCCGCAGTCTGGACATCGGCGAACAGTTGAGTAAAGCGCCCCTGAAAACGGCGAATATCGGCGATCTGCGCGTTAGCGACGCCGGTAAAGACATCTTCACTATAAACCCGCGCTACTGGAACAGCACCGATAGGCAGGATCGGATCATTGGCCTCGTCGTAAAACGCTGTGTTTAGGCCATTAGTATCGTAATCCGTCTTGACCGCCGCCGACGGTGTACCGGTAGACACGCCTATACCAGATCCCGCTTCACCGACATAAACATAGGCAATATCATATCGCCCGAGCCCGGTAGCCGGTGCTGGCTCGATATCCGTTTCTATATCTAAGGAACGAAAGGCGCCGTCAGGGCCGCTGGCAATATTGGGATATTGATAGCCACGAACAGGGGATAGGTCACTTTGGGGATTTGCATTGGCTTCATCACCAGTCGCGCTACCTTCAAGCCGAATCGTCTGATCACTGCTGCTACTTCCCTCTGTGACCTTACAGCCATAAAGGACCGTCTCACCCAATGTCGAATAAACGATATCGTTCGGCGTAAGCGCGATAATTCGTGTGAGAGCACCATTGACCTTTGTCGTTAAGGCATTAATTTTTTCCGTAACACTTGCCATTTATTATCTCCAGGCATGCGTAAACAATCGCTATAGCTTCACTTCGCTAAATTGAACACGCACACAAACACTCTTCATGGTTATGCACCATGAAGAATGAATGGACAACTAGTTAGAGTTGGACGATTTGAAAGACTTTCAATCGGAGTGTGATTGCGCGGCTCCGTGAGCCTCCAATAGATTCTTCAAATCTTCGGTAGGTTGTTGAACGGCAGCAGCATAGATGCCATTCGCCAGCTCTGCTGTTAGCCTGTTGCCAATATTGTTTTCCAGTACTTTTGCCGCACTAAGACGTAATGCGCCGATGAGTTTTTCTATATCAAGAGGGTCGGAATTGTTGGTTTCCTTATACCTAAAGCTTTCTCCAGCAGTCTTTCCTGTCGAAGTAATTTCTTCGAATTTCTCATCATTCGGTGGTGACACTTGTCGATTCATCTGATCTTTCCTGTATTGAACTTAATCAGCTAGACAAATCACTTTGTCGCTTCTTCTCATCAAGAAACAACAAAATATCCTCATCCCTGAATGTTTCCGCCGGTTTGCTCGGAGACCAGGCGGGTTTGTCTGACATAAACTCAGCATAGTCGGGGCCGCTGATGGTTTCACGCCGAGTACTGCCGTCCACGACCTTCATTTCACCATCCACAACCTGGACTGCGCCGCAGAGTACTTCCATGTCCTTATTAATGAAGGAGTAGGAAACGGCCAGCACAGCCTCGGTTATTTCTGACTGAGGTACTGCCTCTAGAGTTTTCTTGCGAGTAAACATCAATAGTTCCTATGTAAATTCATAACGGTATTCATCAACTAATGCTCCTGTGGAAGCATTGTAGAGTTTCAATCTATGACTTGAGACTTCCGATTTGACAATTTTGCCTTGTACTTCCAAGGCGGCACCCGTGCCAAAACCCACGGCTAACATGCCGATCGCGTTGCTGGATTCAGTCGCACCGACTACTCCGTAGCCGCTATTAGCGATGCCATAGACACCGTATGAGGTCTTAGAATAACCCGCAACTCCCCAGGTATTGTCGGAAACCCCTACTACACCGATGGTTCCCGCAAGGTCGGGTCTTCCCATTATTGATGTAATGAACGTCTTACCATCATAGGAAATTGTATGCTGACCAGTTGCTAACACTTTGCCTGAGGTTTCGATATCACCCTTTAAGACAACAGCTGAGCCATCTGTCGGTATCTCAAATTTGGGCAGACCCCCTCCTTTGTAGCCACGTAACCCATCGCCATCAATTACTATACCGTTGACGGGGGAAGTTCCCGAGACAGTAATATGCTGAGTAGATAGTTCAAGTATGTACTTACTGTTACCATCAAGGGCATTATAGGCTCTTCCTCCCCCGGCGTTTTGATTGGCAGTTGAATGTTTATAAGCCGAACCGAGATCGGATATATCATCCAGTCTGCCGCCAACTTGACTCAATTGAGTACCATGGGGATTTCCATTGTCGTTTGCGTGAGAATCTCCTTCTTCAGCCTGACCTTTGATAGCGCCAAGTGTCACGCCGTTAATCGTTGCGCTGGCAGCGATAATCGAATCAGCCAGTACTGTACCTTTGAAAATCCCATTACCACTGGCATCCATACTCACTGCATTAGTCCAGGCACCAGTGCCGGGATCGTTATAGCCCATGGCAATACCGTTGGCGTTGATCAACAAACCGGTTCTGAGAACACCACTGTAACCACTACCTAGTCCAGCCGGATCAGCATCTTTGTGTTTGGCAATGATCGAATTAGCATCCACTTCCAATTGGAAGTCAGCACTTAATCCAGCAATGATATTCTCCACACCGGCATCCAGAACACTTTGCAAATCCGCTTCGTCGAAGAAGTCAGCCGGCAAGCCTTCGACAGCCTGGGTAATATCACTGAGTGTTAAGGAACTGGACTCAACTATCGAATCTGCTGTCAACGTTCCGCTGATCGTTAGATTTCCAGCACCATCGAATGACAGGTTCGGATTTGTGGACCCACCGACGAGTATCTGACCAGTGTCGAGATTAATACTAGTGCCATCTGTTGCCGACCAGTTATTACTAAGTATGGTTCCGGTTTGTATTCGATCTCCGACAATACGGGTAATCGAGGGATCGATATTGCCACTTGTCGTACCGTTCTGCTCTTTGATGATATTGCCGATGGTGACATTACCAAAAAGAACAATGTCCTCGGCAGACAGAAATAGCGCCTCATCGGAAAATGCAATCTGGGTCCTGATCCTGTCACTGTCCACCTTGCCGGCAACAATCTGCGTTAAATCTGCCAGTTGATTGGTGAGATAATCCAGATGAGTCGCCACATCTGTGACGACTGGCGGCAGAGTCGGTGCAGACTCTGTAATATTGGATAACCCTATCGAGGGTTGACCTCTGGAAATTGTCATACCTAACTACTCACTGTTAAAGGAAGAATGTCACTGCGCACATACGCCACCGTCTCTGGTGTAGTCGATTTGCGCACAAAACAGCAACTCAATGCCGCCCAGGGAATCTCTGAAGGAATATTGACATCAATGTTCCCTGAATAGGTCGCGACGTTAGTAGCGTCGTTGTAGTTGAATTTATCGAAAGAAATGGGGATCAAGGACGTTCCTGCACCCGGTGCCGGAAAATACTGCAGTTCTTTACCAGACTGGTTAGCCTGAGACGTTCCTTCGGCGCCTCTGGAGACTACGTCAATGTAGTAGTAGTTGCCGCCATCATCGAATTTAATCCCGTTGTGATGAATGACCTCACCATCGATCCAAGCAAATTTAAAATCGGACATTCGGGAATCGTGATAGGAAATCTCAATGATATGTATCTGATCTCCAGAACTGGCAACGAATTCGAACTCATCGCTGGCATTGAGGTGTAGTCTTCCGCTCTCAGCATGCGACACTTTGTGATATCGGGTGCTATTAGATCCTGAATCATGAATACTTACCCACCACATGCCGGACAGATTGATATCCACTTTGTTCTGCGGATCGGAGAAAGCGACTGAAGTCGAAGTGCTGCCAGCGACCACAGGAAGCCAGTCATCTCCTTCGACATTTACATCCTCAATGACCAGCCTGCTATCTAGGTCATCACCCAGCTGTAGAGCATTTGGCTGATCATCGATAGCATAGAACAACACAAAGTCTTCAGGGAATAGATCATCCTGTCTGTCATAGCCTACTTCGATACGAAGTTTCGCCTTGTTTCTTTCACTATCCAGAGACAGGAACAGTTTCGGATTATCAGGAGACTTTAGCGTGGCTTGAGCAAGCTGAAAATCCGTACCCAGAGATGTCATTTGCACTTCAGCCCACTCGCTGAATACTTCATCCAGCACATAAACACTACGGGCACGTACCTGCACCAGACCTAACTCAGCAACGGCAAATTCGAAACGGGTATCTGTTCCTTTATAGAGTGCCTGCCAATCGTTATGCCTGGCCAATTTGTATTCCACCTCATACTCACGGATGTAGACATCGTTGGCAGGCGGATCAAATTCGAACACTACGTTAGTCTGATAGTCGCCACTGGTAAGGTACATCAATTCAGAAGTCAGACTGAGGTTCACTGGGGAGTTCGTCACATAGTTTTGGACATCAATCTGCGCGACCTTCCAAGGTCCTGACTGACCGTCTTCGGTAATACCCCGTACTCGTACTGTTATAGCTCCTGGCGAAGCTTCGAAACTGGTTGAGCTTTTAGAAGCGACAGGCACTTCATGCCAGTTAACTCCCCCATCGAGGGATTTTTCGACTTCATAGCTGGCAGCACCCAAGGGTTGAGACCAGGTAACATTCACCACAGTCGGCGGTGAGTTGGTAAGATTAAGGTAGGTGATTTCAGGCGTAGGTAATAGGAGCGGTGTCGGTGAATTGTCTGCCGGAGGTGTTGCGCTATCGACGGTATGAACACTGGGCACCTCATTAACACAAACCAGTTCGACAATATTGCCTCCCTGAGGGCGTATTTCCGCCACCACCCAATCACCAATAGTGGAGTCACTGACACCAAACTGATACTTGGAGCGCTCCTGCTCGCCGCCGGTGTAGGGAGCCCATGAAAGAGCTGAAGCCAACACACACTGATATTCATTAACCCCTTCGGTAACATCATGGGGACCATCCACTTCGCCATTGTCCTTGCGCAACAAAATCTTGTAGCTAAGAGTAGGCAGCCATTCCAGTGGCTCCGAGACTGTCAGTACGTTGCCGTTGACGGCGACAATTTCACCACCCTGATCCATATCGAAATTTTCATTGACGATCTTCACTAAATCGCCACGATTAGGGATATAGCCTTCCAACTCGGTTCGAAAGCGTGCGGTCTTTTTCTGCTTTAGCAGCGCCTCTGCCTGATAAATACCTTCGCGAAAGGCTTGATCACGGTTGGTAATGCCATTGAGATGCACTTTTTTCGGATTCGATCCAGCGCTACCAGGTGGCTGGCACAACACGACATTCTTTTGCCAACCGATGGTAGGATCAATGAATTCAGCCATGATGCTGTCATGGGATTCTTCGGTACGAAACTTATATTCAATCTTGAAACTGTTCTTAACAATGTTGGTTCGATTGAAAAGAGTAGAAGCCACCTGCTGCGGACCGGTACGAACAAAACTGATAGTCTGTCCATTAATGATTGGATAGGCTCGCCCAGCCCGGGCCGCCACCTTTATTGCCTCCCAGACCGTAATCTTTGTATCGAAGCGGTAGTTGAACCGGTCGCCACGATCGGGGACAGGCGGTGATGCTGTGTTATCACCTTCCCAAATAACCCGAAGCTTTTCCAAAGCCGTGATATCCAGGTCATCCCGGCTCTGCCCACCAAGGTTGTCGTTAGTAACCAAATCGGCCAAGGCCCAGGCGATAGAGGATGTTGCGGTTGCCTCATCGCTCCATTGCCCAGTCGATGAATCATAGCTTGGTAGTTTTCGAGTGGCTTCAAGGTTAAATTTCTGTTGAGAATTAGAGTTCAGTTTCTCCGTTGCCTTCGCCTTGACCGCCAGCACGGTCATGTCGTTAAAGGTCGGCGCTCCATCCACAAGAAAAGCACGCATACCTTCCCAAACGACTTCGTTAACTTTTAACTGTTGACCCTGAGGATCCTCTCGCTTCATGCGAACCTGGTATCTACCAGGCGGCACTTCCTTGCCATGGGTAGTCCGTAAAGGCGAACGAGTCTGTTCGCTAATAGTCTTTTGCGCAAATGTCAGCCATTGGCCGCTAACCGGGTCACCGTTGTCATCGATCTCCTGATACTGGATCAATATATCGGCACTCTGAAAAGCCGTGTGGCCGTCGGCCTTGGCCTCATACAAACCTTTAGGGAATACCAGATCCACTTCCAGCGTGACCGCCTGTGTACCAACACCGCTGCAGACAATTGGATTGGTAAAATTCTGATCCGTTAAGATTTCATTAGCCGGCTCAGAGCTGGTAACAACTTCCGTTGGAAATAATGTCACTGGCTGATTGTAATAAGCCTCATACGTAATCTCTTCATAAGCTGACACATCAGTCTCACCAATATGCAACGGACCCAGATCATATTCACCCAGACCGATGCAGAAGAGCTGATATAGGAACTGATCGTTCCCGAAATACTGTGTATACGGTTGAGCGATAAGGTCCGGCCAGACTCTGACATGGCCATAGTGAGCTGGTACGCCTGAGCCTAAACGCACTTGATTTCGCTGTCCTCGCAAAGAATATGTGGGGCTCTCTTCTGGGATCTCAGGGATAACCGGTTCAGGCGTCAGGGCAGTAGCCGCTACCGAAATAATGCTGAGAACCAATGAAGCGACAGCGATATCAATACCTGGCTTCAACATGACACGTATGTCGTCGTCATCGGACAAGGATCGATACCAATCCTCCGAACTGAAAGCCCGCCCATTTAGAGAAACAGCGGAGATGTAGTTCTCAAAGCCTCGATAACGAACCGACATCCATTCGCCAAAAACCATGCCTGGTGGCAATTCATGAACGTATTTACTTTCTACCAGATTAAAAGGATTTTGATACTCAGTGATTAACATGGGCAAATCGATAAAAATTAATGTGATGAAAACTCATTCTGCGCAGACCGCCGAGATCATTGCAGAAGATCCCCTTTTGCGTCGCATGCAGCACTTTGCCGCCATCGACGTCTAACCAGACACCAACATGGTAGGCTTCCCCTGCCCGACGCATCACTACACAATCAAATTCCTGTGGAGACTCCACTTCTTCCCAGTCTTCACTCAATGCCTGATCATTGATCTCTGCATTAATGCGAGCTATCTGGTAATCGATGTTGTCAAATCGAGGCAGTTCGACATGGTTCTGAGTCTTATTGACATGCCAGACCAGACCGAAACAATCGAACTTGTCCGGGCCGTAGGCCAGCTCTTCAAATGATTTGTCAAGATACTGGGCAACCCATTCGTAACTCATAGCCGCCTTAACCCCGGAAACCTTTCCACGTCATAAATCAATTTATGTAGCTTTTTGTTAATCCAATCGATTGTTGTTGCTCTACCGTTGGCAACTAAAGCATCGACCACAGCACTATCCAGTGACAGCTTTCTTGGTGGGATCTCAGCCGGACTGTCCCACTTGTCGTAAATATAAGGTCGATAAAACACTTCGATAGGCACAGGATTCAGCAGGGCGATTTCCAGATGTCTCGAGACTTCTCTGTCCAGGTTGCTCATCGCAAGATTGAGAGTCTGCACTCCATTCGTACCCATTTTTGGCAAAGTTATCTTGAACCCAGCATGCCTAAAGAGCACAGTCAAAGGCGAGACTCCGGCATCAGGTTCCAATGCCGCAGTGAAATCTTCTTTCTGATTGGTCAAATAAATGTTAGCGGGGAAACTGGGATGACGAAGTTCGATGGTATCGACAATTACCACATCATGCGGAGCCGACACTCTAGCAATCTTAAGATCTTCACTACTCATTGTGCTGCAGCCCAGGAATCATAAGCCGTTTCATCGGGCACAGAATCAGTACGTTGCTCAAGTTCCATTGTGATCGAAACCCGATACGCTTCTGAATGATCTGTCTTGTACATTCGTCGAAATCTGACTTCCTGTTGAGTAATTACACTTCCAAGTCGCACTGGCATATTGAACCAGTCAGCTCCATTGTTGATCTTGTGTATGTGCCAGGATTGAAAATACTGAAACTGTTCTTCCGTCATGCGGACAGTGAATGACACATTGAAAACAGGAATAGGAAACTGCGAACGTGCTTTGTGTCCCTTGTCCATCGCGGTACGCAGGACTGGGTCATCGACACTGGTTTTAAACCTTAACTGAGGTTTCGGGAAATAATCGGGCCATGTAACTAAAGCCATACTAACCTACCGTTCCATTTGCGCGTGATAAACCAAAATTAGTGCCAAAAGCCTCATCAAGTTCGCCTGATTGTGTGGCCGATTTGACGGTATTAATGATCAACTCGATTGAACTGTTGCCCTCTGCGTCAGTCGTCAGGTCACCCTGGGCAACATCCACAGCGGCGTTGTTGGTGATATTGATATTGACGCTACTTCCAACTTCACCGCGCCTTTCGCGGGAGAGGAAATCCATCAGTTCCACATTGGCACGGGGTTGCAAAACTGCTTCTCCCCGATCCAACAAGTAGGTGCCCTCGCCTGGTACGAAATCCAGGCCGCGGTGAGCGATGCCCATGATTGCCGCAACATTGGCAGCAGTCGCTGCAGCAGTAAGTCCTGCCAAAACGAAACTTGCCGGGGGCGGAACAGATGCCATAACTTTAGTTATAGCTAACTCACCATTAACTAATGCTGTCTTAATGGCATTTCGTTTTTCGTGAGTGAATAGCTCCTTGGCAACTGCCAGGGAGACCTTAAGAAGCTTGTTCTTGGATTCTGCGTTTTTCTCGGTGACTTTATCTATGAAGCCCAACCAAGTGTTCTGAAGCCCTTCGATCATTTCCTTTTCCTTATTGACCATGTCGGACGTGGCCTGAAAGTTCTCGGAGTTGAGCGTTTTCAGCGCTTCGGGACCATGAAGTGAATCCCCAATGCCTGCCACATCACTTTGAAAAGGAAACTGTGCAGGGTCCACGGATATGCTGGAGCGGGCAACTTCTGCCCTTTCCTGCCGCCTACTGGCTAGATCCGCTGCAATCCCTATCCGGTCTCGATTCAAGTCTGCTGTTCTTTCAAGCAGATCAGTTGCTGGCGGCAATATTCCCAATTCGGAAGCAGGAGGACGTTGTTGCGGAGACGTTACAGGAGCAACAGCACTTGTGCCTTTGCAGAGTTCCGGTAAACACGGTATTTCCAAAGTAATGTCCGGTAGCCTGATATCAATGTTTACAGGAGACGAGCCACCCCTGTCCCCTCCTCCTAATACTGCCTCACCGATAGTAATGGCCCCTGCAGTCACACCGATTTCGTTACCATATTTTTTAGCAAACTGGCTAAAAGCACGTCCTGCAGCTTTGACGGCCTGCGTTACTCTGGAGTTGGCCAAAAGTCGGCCCCCTTGACCGAGCAGGATTCTGCCTGCAATAAAGTGTAGTGGCATAAATACCTCTTCTAAATTTAAAACACACCAGGCTGAAGGAACTTTTAGCCTAGGAGTTGCGTGCCAAGTTCGGGCGATTTATGAGTTTTTTGACCTTGTGTAGGACTTCAGAATTTCTATCTGCTGCTTGAAGCTCTTTGGTTCCTTCGGCTCCAATATGGGGTAGAAATCGCCCGGAGAAGCAAATGTGCCTTTAGGCAATTCAAGATTTACCAGAGTGGAACAGATCTGAGCCAACATGAACTTAGTCACATCTGTTGAAAACCCATACTTGTGAAAATGATGCCACCATGCAATTAGTTGAGTACTAGACATAGAGGCCAACATGGCTTCGACATTCAGGCAACCAAACTCAGTCGCAAGTTTTCTTGCAAAATCCCAGTTGATGCCGGTACAGGTTGTTACTTTCCCGGCAAGGTTTCGCCTTCCTTATCTGGCTCAACCCAGTATCCAGAGAGACGAGCCGCAGGTTCATAAAGAATTTCGATAAACTCGGGTCTCTGTTTTTGAATCTGTGGAATGAGTTCCTCATACCCAACGCCGGCAGATTCCTCTAGAGAAAAAGCGATCAGAGAAGATCGGTAGTTATACCAGAACTCTACCTGTTCCCCCTGACTCATTTCTTCGAACTGTTTACTGAAATTGAGCGCTTCAAATTTCACTCTTTGCAGCCCGTTCAACTCAGTCAACACATAGTCTCTGCCATTGGCATTGACGGTCTTCTTTTGCAGAACAGGCTCATCAAAGGTGATTTTCATAGCGGCGGGTGCCGCAGCTTGGTCTGACATTTTCTCTTCCTAGTAAATATCAGATTAAGCCGTAGTAATAGTAGGTGCGCCACTGATCTTCAGGGTTACGCTACGAGTAATACGATCTTCCTTCGGTGTAGCTTTACCCCAGGTAGTGATATGGCCAGAAAAATCAAAAGTAGTGCCGTCCGGATACAGAATCTGGTACGACTGGTTGCTCGCGCTTTCGAAGTCGCTCTGCAGATTCGTCTGGCCGGCATCGCTGGGAGCCCATTCCAGAGTCACACTCAGCTCGCCCGGATCGATCAAGGTTGCAGCCTCCGATGTCATGTAACTGCTGGTCTGGTCCATTAGACTGGTGTCCACTGCCCCACGAGACATGGAGACGTCTTCCAGATCAATGAGACCAGCAACCTGCACATAGGCATTAGGGCTGACCGACGTATCGAATCGCTTAAATTGTGCACCTTGTCCTTGCATAGTATTTACCTCTTAACGGTTGTTGAGTTAGTAATAGATTGGAAATAGGTTAGTAATAAATAGTGACTTCCACTGGAATCTTGAACAAACTCAGGTCCGTGTCGTAAGTCTCTTCAACGCCAATGGCTTTGATGAAATTTACATCCAGTCCCTGAAAATCGCCGGCGTACCCATTGAGATCAGACATCACCTGGTTTGCAATGGATTTTGCAGAGCTATACGTCTGACCCCAAGCATCAACTCGAAACTTGGCTTCAGTAATGTAAACACTGCCATCGAGGTTGGTTTTTGCTTCGTCGCTTATCCCGGTATAGGTCACCATGGGATAAGTAGGACTGGCGGGTTGGGTTAATGCGTAAGTCTCTGTATTAACAGTCACTAGATAACTTTGAAGATTGGATTCAGCCACGCCTAGCTTTCCTCTGAATTGAAACTAATGTGAATAGCGCCGCTCTCATGTAGGCCGCGCTGGTTCTAAAAGAAAAATAAATAATCTAAAACTTAGATCAGCAAGCTGCGAGCGCTTCCCTTAGCCTCATCCGCGGGAAGCACTCGAGCGCTGATTCTCGCGAGCAGTTGATTACCTCAAGACCATAGTCCTGGGGCTGCATCTGTTCGAAGTGACGAACGAAAGTACTGTAGTCTGTGTTGGCACCGAGCCCTTTGGACTGATCGTGGCGTCCAAACCAATGTTCTCCCTGACCTCTCATATCGTAGCCAAGAAGAATCACTCTGCTGGCACCCAGAACATAGGCCAGATTGATGGCCTGATACCCCGAGTTGTTACCCTGTACCAGCGCGTCATCTGCAAGTCCGGTGCCTTCAATACTTCTGATGAAATTGAAGGCTGGGTCATCTTTAAATCCTGGGTCCTGGGTCCACTTGGATCCAGAAAAAGACCGAAAAACACTCTCTTTATGAACTGCCCACCATCGGCCGTCGCAAGCATAAAGATGCCGTGCCCATGGCGCAATTCGGTAGTTATCATTGATAACGATAGTGTTGACTCGATCACCGCAAGCCCTGACCCGCTCACAGTCTGCCACCGTAAGACTTGGACCGGTGGCTATGCAGCACCAGATATTGTCTTCCATTGTCTCAATCGGTAATGCCTGAATAGCTAGAATCCAACAAAGGGCGGTTGTTTTTCGTTCAAGATCTTTTTCGACTTCTTGCTGAAACAGTCGACAACTTCCCACTGATATTGCCAATCTGCCGGCTGTGTTCTGTCAACTGATCAGTGTGTTTGGACAAAATTTGTTCCTGCTTGTCGAACCGCCTCTTGGTCTCAACAGAAAACTGTTCCAATGATTTGATAACGACAGACTGTTTGAATGAAGCAACTACAAGCGCTATCGCTTGCGTCGCAAGAAAAATGATTAGAGCCACCATCGTTGACTGTTCGATCTCCATATCTACTACTCCGTGTCTACTAGCTCAAAATGAGGCAGATCGAAGAACGACTGATCGTTCATACTTGTGTCTCTATCCCAATCGCCACCCCACCTAAGCTCTTTGCCAACAACTTTCTGCCGCCGTAATTCTTGTGCGATACGTTTTACATAACCTGCAAAGTAGTAGAATCTCTCTTTGTCTTTCCAGTCGATAGGATATGGCACAACATCGACTGCCAACGAAGGCAAACTATTGTGTTTACTGTCTGGATACTGCAACAGACTTTTGCCCTCCAAAAAAACTCTGTTCTGTTCCTCCTTCGAGCGATGTCCACTTAGAACGGAACAGTCGAAATGCTGCACGGTTTCCAGAAACACCAACTGTAAATCCTGGTGACAGCTTTCCAGCCGCCTGATACTGAGCTCACTAAATCTCGGCATAAATTCCAGCAACGAAAAAAAACCATTTACCGCCGTAACGGTAAATGGTTGAAGTGGGGACAACTCTATGGAGGTTGAAGAAACCCTGAGGTTTCATTGATCATCAAGATCGAACTGAATAACTGTATATTTATCCAGTATGTAAAAATATACAGTTATTTTGATAGTTAGGCAAGTCCTTTGTATCTATAACCTCATCGGACTGCAGAATCAGGGCCGTTCAAAGAAAGAACTGGGTCTATTAAAGTTGCCGCTCAAGATGAGCGTCAGCTTGCTCGCTCATGGTAGTCAGTCTGTTCAGGAGGCTTCCATAGCGTTGCTGCCAGCGACATTTCCAGTCATGGTTTGCCTTCAACCCAATAGCCTTCGCCCACTGTCTGTCGGAAAAGTCTCTATACCTGGCAGGATTGACAACGTTGTCGATTGCCAGATTAATCAACCGGTCAAGTATCCCCTGCTTTCTTACGTCCCAGCGCTCACGCCTGGCGCGTTGCAGGGTTTGCTCCAGAATTCTTTTATGCAATTCCCTGAGAGTTGCTTGGTCTCCGGTGTATTTGTAGTAAGCCAGCTCCTGAGCCTCCTTCGACAAATTTCCCATACCAAGAGCGGCCGTAATGAGATTAGCGTTTATCTTGCTCGGTTGAGTTCCCGCTGCACTGAGTGTGTCTATGCTCTTGATGTTCATGCGAATTCCTAGTGACTCGCTCTTACTGATACGATCATTTACATAACCCGAGGCTCTTCTTTCCTGTTTAGGTGTGTATAACGTTTGTTCCCAGTACCGCATATCCGTTCTTTGTGGCGGAAGTACCTGGATCTTTCCGCCGTTGGCTAGAAATGTATTTATGTGCTGTTGTACTTCTTCCCTAATCTCGTGATTACTTTTTAAGTTGTGAAATCTGGGGGCTTTGTTTCTCGCGAAATCCAAATACGAGAGCCTATGCGATACTGAATTTACTTGCTGGGTTTGAATACTCTCTTCCTCTGTTAACCAGTCCCCGTGCTCTCCGACTCCTGCATCAATATCATCAAGAACATCGAGCACTATTGAATTCAGAAAACCTCCTGATCCGGTTGTAGATACGGTCATCTTTTACTGCCTCAATTATTTGTTTGTTGATTGTCAGATGATCCATAGGCTGTCTGTTAGCAATATTCTTCTTTTAGTGTGCGAATAGTCGTTATTTTCGGATTTCCCTGTCACCACTATTTGGCAATCCAAATTCAGTTAAAATTTTCGGCTTCTCAACTCAATAGCAGTCAGGGTGTAACTGACAGTGTAATATTGACGCCATGGTGATAGACCGCAAAATTGGTCACTACAGACATCTTGGACTAAAGTACTTCAATAGAATCCATTGTTCGTTTGCTGGATTCGGAAATCAGGACGCTATAATGAGATGTCATTCCAAGGATGGACTGATGAAATTTCTGAGAGATATTACTTCTACCCGCAGAAAGCCATGTCCAGTCTTTTGACGGGAAATCTTAGGATAACCAATATACAAATATATCTGTTTTTTTACAAACAGAATTTTTAGAGAAGCCCATTGCGAGTTTGCTAACCACAAAGACCTCTATGCAGCAAAAACTAACTCTGTTCAGGGAACGCCTGAAACACGCCATGGAAAAATCGGGAATTAAACAGGCCGAACTTGCCCAGCGCACAGGCATTACTCAACAAACCATCCAATACCTCTGCTCCAAGGCTAAAGTTGGTTCAAGCCACACAACAGTTATGGCAAAGGTGCTTGGAGTTGAGGAACTATGGTTGGCCCGCGGCACCGGCCCGATGACTAGAAATTTAGGTAAATCCAAAGGCCAATTCGCTGCACCAATATTAGAATGGGACGATTTGTTGGAATGGCCTGAGTGTCTCACTGATGACAAACTGGAAGGAACCAGGACTGTGGATCATGGGCTTGGAGCCCAGGCTAGTAGCGAGCTTTTCGCTTTAAAACTCATCGATAACGCAATGGTCTCGCTGGATACCGACATCGAAGGGATGACACCTATTGGGTCGTTTATCATCGTTGAGCCCCAGATCAAACCAGAATATGGGGATTGGGTAGTCGCGGTTGTAGAAAAAGCAGGTATTCGCTACCCGGTATTTCGTGTTTACCAACCCAGTGGCCCTAATGTACTGCTGACAGCTCTCAACCCAAATTGTCAACCTATTCAGACTGACGTGGAGCACTGCAAAATAATCGGGGTCATGATGGAGGGTTATTCTCAAAGCGTCAGGCGGCGTCCTTAACTCCGAAATCATCTATTCGACGAGCCGCAGAAGAGACCTTAATCACACTCTGGCACATTCCCACGACTTTCTGGATATTATTTGTTGACAAAATTACAGATATATCTGTAATTTGTAAGAGTCTGCTTTTCCTGAATTAAGTAGGAGACCAACAATGTTTATTGTCTTCGAGGGGTTAGATGGGGCAGGCAAATCGGCTGCAGTGAGAATGCTGGCCAGCCATATTAATTTACAGCAGAACGCACCGGCTCTAGTCACCAGTGACTTAAACCACAGCACATTTGGCAACACGATCAAAAGCATCATGTATGAGACCGTCACTGCGGAGGCGAGATATGACTGCATCCTATTAGCAAGGGCTCATCACGTCTTTAATACACTCATTCCTGCGATAATGAAGAATCAGTTTATTGTGTGCGACAGGTATCTGCACTCTAACTTGGCTTATCAAGGTGGTGGTATGGGCCTGAGTCAAAATGCTATTCTCAGCGATCACCACTGTAAGGGCTTTCCCTATCCCGATTTCGTATTCTATCTAGACATTTCACCTGGAACAGCGGCCTCCAGACTTTCCAGAAAATCCAGTGAAAACCAACCGTTCGCTCACAATCGCGATTTCCTCCAAAAAGCCAGGGAGTCCTATCTCGAGTATTTCAGCGATGACATTGAGAAGAACTGCAAGTTTATAGATGCAGAACAACCGACGCAGTCTGTACATCGGGAGATCCTACTTGCATGCAAGGAATTACAAAGAACAGATTAGAGGTTACAAATTCGGCCCACTTGTAAGCACGATCTTAAGATGTATCAGCCAAATATCATGTACTCATGGCAAAACTTGAAATGTAGTAGTGAAGATTTCTGAGCGCGACAAATTGCCTGGCGAATCGTGGGCGGAAACCATCAACTCGTTCCAGGCTATATAGATACTGCTCTGTAACGAGGTGATTGAAGGGATATATGAATCCGCAGTGGTTGCCGTGATCGCTACGCGGTCACCTGCGGGCTCAAGTGCATCTGTGAAACCTTGTATTAGAATCTGGTAGTTGCCGGAATCATTGTCACTCCACGCCACTGTTACACCAGAGTCCCGCCACGTCAGATACGCTCCTATTGAATCTCCTTCAGTATTTGACACTTTGCGGGCAGCCAATTCCAGTTGATCTTTGGCTGATTCGGTAAAGTAGTTTTCAACTGGACCCGCCGACAAGAAGACCTCATTGTTGGCAAACACATTGTCAGACCAGGTTAGTGCCAGGTTTCCGTCCTTCCAGGCAACATCCGGGTACTTCGATACATAGCCATCGTCACTTGTAAGCCGATTGACACTGGCAGACTCTTTGTTCACCCGGGCAAGGTAGAGTTCACTAGCCGTTGTTTCATACTCGGCATCAAAAGTAACAAAGACCTGATCTGGATTGTTCGGCGAAGCTGCGCTCAGGTTAATATTCCAAGTGTTCGCACTTGCCGCAGAGATGTGAAATTCCGTCACTGCCTCCAAACGCTCAGTATCGACCCATACACCAACGATTTCATTTGTCGCTGCGATTGCATTGGCTTCATCATTTGCGGCTTGTAACCAGGCAATGAACAACCGATTGCCGATTGATTCGATAGCAGGTATTCGCGCGTCTACCTTAGCTGTGGACAAGCGCCGCAGGGCGACCAATTCACCGGCCAGATCCCATAAACCCAGCCATACCGAGGCCCTGCCCTCAACATCTACTTCATACCAGGTGAGAGCGAGATCTCCGTGATGGGCTACCACATCGGGCTCATAAGATTCAGTGGGGGTATTGGTGAGGCGCAATTCCGGCGACAGAACGGCAAGCGAATCGTTGATCAAACGCAGGTAGACCTCTCCCTGACCATGCCGCGTGTCGTACCAGGCAACTGCAAGCGTGTTCTCATCAACTGCAGCAAGGTCTGCCTCGAACGCGCCAAAGCCACTTTCACTGACTTGCTGCAACTGAGGTCCGGGTGTGCAGCCCACTGCAAGCAGGGCCAGCGCGGGTAGCAGTCGAACGAAATATCCCATTCGGCGAGCGCTCTATGGGCCTCAGCTGTTTGTCTGCTGACGGTATCGGCGTTGCCACCACCAAACCAGTAACATCAATAGAACCAATCCTTGCAACAGATACGCTATCCACGGCGATTGTGAGGAGGGTTGGAAACTAAGCTCTGGCACAGTTTGTTCATCAGCAATGGGCTCCATGCGGAAACCTTCCAGGCTTGCGGCCGATTCGAACAGTTGCGCAATCTGAGCATCATTATTCCGTGCAAACTGTTCCGCCGCTCTGGCCAGTTCTTCGATGTTGGCCTGAATTGCCAACTCCGCTGCCCGTCGGAATGCTTCAAGGTCTACACCATCTATGCCCAGGCGCTCCCCTTCGATCAAGACATACTCCAGTAGTCGCGGATTGCCGCAAGTTACTTCAGAACAGCTGATACCATGTTGGGACACTGAATCCACCAATGATTGCAACAATTCGGTCAGTGTTTCCTGATCCGCATCCCAATACTCTTTGCGAACGGTTTCGATCATGCGCGCAGACATATCCTGAAAGGCGAAAGGCGAATTGTTGTCGAAAAAAGCGTCCATATCCAGTTGATGCTTATCCTGCACATACACCTCAAACGATTCCTGCCACATACGATCATCAACAACCTCGGTGACAGTAGCATCCCACCCCCACATGTACTCAACGAATTCCGACATGCTTCTGGCACCAGCATAGCCTTCTTGCTGCATGCCACGAATCCAGGTTGGATTGACATAGCGCGTGCTGAACTCGGTGCCAATGAACTCATCGATGCTATCCATTTCAGGTCGTGACGGGTCGCGCGTGTTGGTAACCAGCAATTCAGGGGCATCGCCATCTATCTGGCGCACCGCTGCCGCCAGACCACCCATGTACATGAAAAAGTCATCGTTATCCAAAGCACCATAGAGACGGGTGGACGAGGAATGCACGACTTTTTCAACGTCGTTGAGGGCAAGTTTGAACACATCCTGCATTGGCTCTCCCCAGAAACCGTTGCCGAATCCGTGACCCATCTTATTGATGTAGTCATTCACCATGCCGATATTGGAATCCCAGCTACCGCTGGCCGCGGCAATTCGGGAGGTATTCAGATTGTAAGTACCTGGTGGCTCATCGAAGATACGAACACCTGCTCGCCGATCCGCATCCTCTTCGTCGTAACCCATCTCTATCAGAGCCGCTTTGGTTTGGAGATAGTGGTCACGAACAAAATTTTCAGCCTCTTCCAAAGCCTTAACCCGCTGCACGGCCTCATCCATGAGCATAGTGATGTTATGGAACATGCCTTCTGCGGCACTGGCAATCACGATATCGATACGGGGTCTACCCAATTGCCGCGTCGGCACTATTTCAATATCCACCACCTTGTCTCTGGCATCCCAAACCGGGCGCGTGCCTAACAAGTGCAATACCTGAGATTCCAGAATGCCCTCATGACGCATGGTCTCATTGCCCCAGATGACAAAACTGACTTTGCGAGGGTATTCACCATTCTCTTGCAGATGCTCCTCTAACATCTGGTCAGCCAACTTGACCCCTAGTTCCCAGGCGGCCTTCTTGGGGACTTTATCCGGGTCAATGCCATAAAAATTTTTGCCCGTAGGGTAAGCATCGGGGTTACGCATTGGTTCGCCACCGGTACCTCCTCCAATGTAGCCGCCAGCTAAAGCGTGCAGCAGATTCCCAATTTCACGATCTGCAGAGCTGTAGATGCTGTCGCGAATCTGCTGAGAGTAATAGAACTCTGATTCCGGAAGTTGTGACCGATCTGTTCGAAAAATGGCCTGGACAGTGCTCTCTATGGCGTCTTCTTCAGGCAGCTCCCCAAAGCTGTGCAAACCAAAGGGGATGAACTCCTCACGCAACAAAACCATATGATCCTGCACCGCGTGCATGGCCTCATGATCCAACTGCCCCTGTTCGTCCAAGGTCAGATTGAGAGAAAGGGTCTTGGCAATGCCGGTGGCCTCCAGTTGTTCGACTATCTGCCTGGCGTACGCTGCGGACAATTCTTCATTCTTATGTAAGTTATTGTGGTAGTCGTTGATAGTCTCGCTCAGCCGCGCCAGATCCTCATAAAGATCGGCAGCCACAAAGGGCGGCACCATGTGATCGACGAGTGTTGCCATACCGCGACGTCGTGCTATTAATCCTTCGCCAACAACATCGACGTTGTAAACGTTTATATTTGGAATATCATCGATCAGCGCGTCTGGAGCGTCTTCCCGACTTAAGCCCGCGTCTTTGCCATCCAGCCATTCAAGAGTGCCATGTGTCCCTAAATGTACGATGGCGTCTACTTGTTCATCCTCTCTCAACCAGGAGTAAGCTGCGACGTATTGATGATGAGGCGCAAGATCATCGGCGTGATAGAGCATTTCCAGATCCGCAGACCAGCCTCTGGCCGGCTGCGGCATAAGAATGACATTGCCGTATTCCAGTCGCGGAATGATGAGGTTCTTGCCGTCCATACCCGAACTGATCATCAGTTCGGCGTCTTCGGGATTCCCCCAGTCTTCCAGAATCTTGTCTCTTAATGCTGGTGCCAGCCCATTCAACCATTGCCTGTAGGTAGTAAGCGGCACTTCTTCTACGCCACCAGCGGCAATAAGTTCCTCAAGTTCACCCGGTGCGAACACTCCAACGTTGCGTGCCCGGCCAGTAATGTCTGCCAGTATGGCATCAGCGGAAAGATCCTCATCACCAAGATCGTATCCGGCTTCACGCATCGCGCTCAAAATAGATGAGAGTGACTCTGCAACGTTGAGGTAACTGGCGCCTATGTTGGCTTCACCCACTGGATAGTTGTAATACATCATTGCCAAACGCTGTTCGACTGGGGGAGTGGCGGCCAGGTCAGCAAACTGCAGACCTCTTCTTACCGCCATCTCTACACGTGATGGGATTGGTTGGCCAACCACTATGTTTGTATTCGTAAGTGGGTCGAACTGACGTTCCCTGCTACCAACTACTGTCGGCGCCACCAGGCCGGCTAACTCTGGCACGGCGACCTGAAATGTACCTTCGAACAGAGACAGCCCGGTTGCGGACTCACGCCACTCCTGTTCTGATCTGCCATACAGCGTGATGATATTGATGATTGGGATATCAACTTTCGCCAGCGAACTGGAAGCTTCGAAATCGGCGAATCGCAGCAGAAACGAAAGCCCAACGTCAGCGCGGGCGTTTCCATCTTCATCTATAAGCAAACGTTCAAAAGCAATCTGACCGGGGTAGCCAAAAAACGGAATTGCGATGGCGTCCTGTCGCTCCACTTCTGCAATCAACGCATCAACGATCGCCATATCACCGCTATAAAAAGAAGACTGATAGAAGCCAATCGCAACTCTGGGTTTGCTGCTTGTGCTGCGATCCAATTCGTCCAGACGGTTAGTAAAATCATCCCAGGTTGCAAACACCTGGCCACCCAATTCATCAGGATAGTAGTAACCGAACTCAATGCTGGGTTGCAGGGGCGCAGGCGTTAGTCCGGAAACACCTGCCATTTGTAGTGCTATTTTGAATACCGAAACCTGATTGGTTGGCCCGCCATGTTCCCAATAGGCCATAGCTGTCTCATCAACGATGGCGCCCTGCTCTATAAAATCCTCTTCCGGTTGCAGCCCACTACCTACTGCCAGCACAGTGCCGCCCTGTCGAACAAGACTGATGAGATCGATTTCATTGATGTCATTGAAAGCATCCAGGGTAGCGCTATCGTGCATATCGAGCACCATCACATCGGAGCTACCCAGAGTTTCCGGGCTTGCCTCATTAACCAGTGACGTAGTCAAAAAATGCAATTCAATCCGATCTTGCAGTTCCGGGTGTTCAGTAAGCAGGCTTTGAAAGGCATTAATTGCGCCGGCGACTTTGGAATCGGAAGTAAGCAAGGTAAGCGCCACGCGCTCTTCTTGTGCAGAGAGAGGGCCAGCTACCTGTATCGATAGCAGTGAGAGGAACACCGTAACTGTCAGCTTTAGTCGTCGCATGATCTAGCGATTTTCCTCTTCAACTTCTGGCACATAGATTACCTGCCCATCCGGTAATCGGTAGGCAATACCCAACCTCTCTCCGTCACCGCCAGCAACTTCTTCTGCAGTCACCCGGTAGGCCTCAATCTCAGTGCCCTGCCGCGTGATGATTTCCTGTTCGCCTGCTGCGTTCGTTACCACCATGGTGACTTCCGACTCAGGGTCCAGTAACCCACCCATGCGATACACACTGAACAGGGAAATCATTAAACCGACAATGAACACTACTGACACATCAAATAAGTTCGCGATGCCGGAAAGCGGATCTTCTTCCACCTCTTCAGGGTGAGGTAGTTTCAGAAATTTGCTCATGAGCTTGATTCCGAAATTTCCGACAGCACTCTCTCTGCAATAAAACGCAGCTCGCGAATAGATTCACTGGCCCAACTCTGCCGTACCAGATTGATGACATAGGCGGCTGTGCCACAGGCCAATCCTATAATCGTGGTCGTAAACGCTACCACCATCTGCCCTGCCATTGCTTCCAGATCTCCCGCCGCCATCGCCGCCAAAGAAACACCCATAGGTATAAGCGTACCAAGCAAGCCAAGGCTGGGAGCGACCTTGATCAACATTTTCGATGGATTCAGCTCATGTTTGAGCTGCTCTTCGGCTTCCATTACGAGGTGTTCCAGCCCCCCTCCTTGCAACTCATTGTCTGAGTTCAGTTTGTTTACCTTTTCAATAAAGTGTTTCAATAGAGGCGGTAGATTTGCCAGATGCTCTTCTGCAGTGCTCAACACCGGTCGGTCTTGCAACCAAAGTTTGATGTTAAAGCCAGATCGTTGATTACGCCGCGCCAGAAACTCCATTACACAAGCACCCGCCATAAAACAAACTGCTGCCACACAGACCCACAGTAAAAACATCACAGGAAAGCGCAGTACCTGGCCCAGGGCAAACAAGCCACTTTCCAAAATTCCTAACAAACTCATCTACTTCATACTTCCTTGAACTTCGATAACACTATTGGGTTAGTCGGTGCTGCCGCCACCACCCCCAAACTACACCACAGCAGGAAAACGACAATGCCAACCAAACAACCGTAGCACTGTCAGTAAACACGCCACTGTTAGAGTCCAATCCATGTAAGACGCTGGCGGATTGCCAACCTTGCACAATTGACGGCACTAGTCCTACAACGAGACTGAAGGCAAAGACGCCCATTAAGGCTTCATCCAGCACCAGGCGGGAAATGAAACTGTTGAGATGTATCGCCATCAAACTACCAGCCATGGCGACTGAAAAAACCAACACCGCAGCAACGAAAGGCTGCATCCCCAACCTATCTAACGTGACCGTCCAAAAAGCAGCCATGACTCCACCAGCAAACAGCGCCAGCCCTTGCCAGCGCTGAGACCGCAGCATCAATATGGCGACTGCCGCGCACACGATGGCTATTTCTTCAGCGTTCATCAGCAATAATGGGCGCCCCGAAAAGGGCCGCCACTGGGAGACAAGTAATGCCACCACGAATCCAACGACAACATAGAACAGTTGCCTGCGACTGGATATGCAGGCACAAAAGCACACCGTGGCAAGGCCGCATAAAAGCGGGAAGAGTTGCACAGTCATCGCAGAACAATCCGGGCAAAAGCGCCTACTTTACTGGGCTGGAGCCAGAAATGCCAAATCAGTCGCATCCGCTCGTCGATTGTGTGAGACAGCCACTCTTTTTTTAATAGAAAACAAAGACTTAACTATCTCTTCCAAACAGTAAATTTACCGTAAAAAGCCTGATTCGGCTCTACAAATCTAATGCTGAAGACTAAAATGCCCGCCTTGAAACTCAGCCCTAAGACACGACATCACAACCGTAGAGATTTGGAGCCCGAGCGCACAGATACATTGACCTCGCCGCCAACTCTCACTACAGTTGCCGCTCCTGTCTCAGGTGCTGGCTTCCTTTGTTGAAAAATGAAGCGAATGCCAGTTAAACGGGAAGTCCGGTGGATCGACCCAGAAAGGGTTAAAACTCGATGAATCCGGCGCTGCCCCCGCAACGGTGAGCACTAGCCATGCAAGCCCGATACCGGCCTGAGTCAGAGCAACACGCCAGTTGCTCATCTGAACAATTTGGCGAACACGATGCAGCGGAGGGCTCATCGGTAGTTGAATCTTCTGTCCTGGATAGCTATTCACTACTCGTTATCTCTCCCTCATTGAACATTTTTCATTGAGGAAATAGCTAATGCTTATTCATAGTTCCACTCATTCAGACCACAGTCTGAAAACACCATTTCCACGCTCGACAAAGTTCTTGCTGGCTATAGCCGTAACCGCAAGTACTGCATTACTTTCACAACCGTTGAGTGCTCAACAATCAGGAAACGTCGAAGAGGTCGAAGAGATTATCGTAACCTCGAGCCGTGTTCCCATTCCTCTGCGGCAGATTGGTACTTCCGTATCAGTGCTGGATGAGTTCGACATTGAAGCGCGCGGAAACCTGCAGCTTTCAGATGTGCTGCGCCAAATGCCAGCGATAGGTAGCAGCAGCAACGGCGGTATCGGTAAAAACACAACTGTTCGCATTCGCGGCGAAGAAGGATTTCGCACCCTAACCAATATCGACGGCATGCGACTGCAGGATCCGAGCGCCCCACAGATCGCGACCGACTTCTCTCAACTGCTAACTGATGGCATTGGTCGCATCGAAGTTCTGCGAGGACCGCAAGGTCTGGCGTATGGCGCTGATGCGGGCGGTGTTATTAATATCAGCACGCGCAGTGTAGACGATGGGTTTTCAGTGAGTCTGGATGGCCAGACAGGTCGTTTCGGCACCAGCCAATTATCTGGAAACCTTGCTGGACGCAGCGGTGCCGTCGATTATTTCGTATCGCTTACCGACTACGAGACTGACGGTTTTAACACCCGTGATATAGACAATGTGTCACCGGATGATGATGGCTATGAGAACACCAGCTTCCATGGTCGGGTGGGTTTTGACCTGACGGACGAATGGCGCATCGATCTGGTTCATCGCGATGTAGACGGCGCGAATGAGTTTGACGGTTGCTTCGACTCCGCCACCTTCAATACGGTTCACGACTGCACCAATGACTATGATTTGAGCGCTACCCGAGTGGGCGTAGAGTACAACGGTGAGTCGTTTACTCATATGTTGTCCTACACCACCACAGAATCGGATCGACAGAATTTCACACTCGGCTTGCCTTCTTTCGGCGGTGTGGGTGAGCAGGAAAGAATCGAATACATTGGTTCGGCGACCAATCTTCCTGGGTTCGATCTGGTTTTCGGAGCTGACCAACAGGAAGACGTGAACAATGACCGGGGCAGAGACAACACCGGTGTATTCCTGGAATATCTCAGTGACTTCTCCGACAGCTTTTTCTTGACTGCTGGTGTGCGTCACGATGACAACGATGACTTCGGAACCAATACCAGTTACCGCATCAGCGGCGCCTATCTCATTGAAATGGACTCTGGCACTTTGAAATTCAAGTCGGCGCTGGGTACCGGTTTTCGTGCACCGAGCCCTTTCGAAATCGAATACAACAGCGGAGCTTCCGCTTTTCCGCCAGCCTCTCTGGTTGATTTAATGCAGGAAGAAAGTGAAGGTTGGGAAGCTGGAGTTGAGTATTTCAGTGGCGACCTGCGAC
>JANQJM010000030.1 GCA_028281635.1 Pseudomonadales bacterium
ACAGCCAATGACCAGTATGCTTCCAGATCAATCGGCCCGAGACCAGGCACTGGACGTTGAACATTCGTTTATCGTGCAAGCGCCAGCCGGCTCGGGTAAGACAGAACTGCTCACTCTGCGCTACCTGAAACTACTGCTTACCTGTGAACAACCAGAAGAAGTACTGGCAATCACGTTTACCAAAAAAGCAGCCAGCGAAATGCGAGATCGCATCATTCGCGCCCTGAATTGGAGCCAGGATTGCATCGATGGGATCAGCGAACCCAACAATGGTATCGAAGAACTGCGCTTCGAGATTGGACAGACAGTACTACAACGGGATCAGGAGCTAGGCTGGCGACTCCTGGATAACCCCTCGCGCTTTCGCGTACAAACCATCGACAGCTTTTGTTTTTACCTCGCCAAGCAACTGCCTATCCTGTCACAGGTCGGTGGGGATCCACAGCTACTGGAAAACATCGATCACTGCTTTCATGAGGCTGTTAATTCCACCCTGCAATACCTGGAGTCTGACTCTCCTATCGCTGATAATATAGAAGTCTTACTGACTCATCTCGACAATGACATTGCTCGCGCACAGGAGCTACTTGGCAATCTGCTGCAGCAACGTGATCAATGGAGCAATCATCTGTTCACATTGAATGTACCTGAGCAAGGGGGGCAAGAAGGCAAGGAAGATCTCACCGAAAACATCGCGGAATGGGTAAGCGAGACTCTGACCCATGTGCGACAGCAACTGCAAAATGAAGAAACAGTGCTTGTAGAATTATTCAACTTTGCTGCCGCTTACCGACAACAGGAAGATAATCTCCCCATCAAGGACTACGCGCCTCTTACTGCCTTACCCGGTACATCTCTGGCCGACCTGCCCTATTGGCAAGTCATCCTCGAGTTTCTCCTCACCCAGGATTTGAGAAATCCGAAATGGCTCAGCCAATTGCAGAAGAAACATGGTTTTCCGGCCAAGACTGTAGGCGACAAAGAATTCAAGGCACACAACGAAGCGCTGAAGCAGCAACGGGCGGCACTCATCGAGCGTCTGGATAAAGTTCCAGATCTATTATCAACACTCAGTTACCTGCGCCTGTTGCCATCGTTGGAAGTAGCGCCACAAGAATGGCGTTTCCTCGCAGCCCTGTTTCGCATCCTGCATTTACTCAGCGGCGAACTGTATCTGGCTCTGCGTAAGTTTAAAGTAGTTGACTATACCCAGATTGGGGCCTGCGCTATGCAGGCCCTGGGAGAGGATGAAAACCCTACTGACATTGCCCTGGCCCTGGACCATGTGATTCGCCATATACTGGTCGACGAATTTCAGGACACATCGTACTTCCAACGCATACTGCTGCAGAAACTCACCGCAGGATGGGAACCGGATGACGGTCGCAGTCTGTTCCTGGTAGGCGACGCCATGCAATCCTGCTACGGCTTTCGCAATGCAAACGTGGGCATCTATCTGGATGTGTGGGAACACGGGCTCCCCACTGTTGCCCTGGAAACTTTAAGCCTCTCCACTAATTTTCGATCACAGGCCAATATCGTTAACTGGGTAAATGCAGTCTTCCATCGCGCGTTTCCAGCATCGATTGATATTTCTCGCGGCGCTGTGCCCTACTCACTGGCCGATGCCATCCACCCGGCTCTGGAAAATGCGGGTGTAACTCTCTCCATATTGCATCATGAGAAAGAGGAACGCTTGCTTGCCGCCGAAGCTGAAGCAGCTACTGTCGCAGCGAAGGCGATTGAACTAAGTCAGTCGCACCCTACAGACAGTGTTGCCATTCTGGTCAGAAATCGGAGTCATCTCACTGACATCGTCCCTTATCTTCGCGAAGCAGGCCTTAACTGGACTGCCAGCGATATCGATCGCCTCAACAGCCTGGCAGTGATCGACGATTTGATGAGCGTGTTACGAATACTTTTACATCCGGCGGATCGACTATCCTGGATAGCACTGCTGCGCGCGCCCTGGTGTGGACTGGGCATCAAGGACCTGCATACCCTGGCTAACCATGAACTGGCACAGGCCAACATCTGGCATGCCATACAGGAATATCAATCTATTAAGGAGCTAAGCGCCTGGAGCAAGAACATACTAGAAGGTTTTGTTTCAGTAATGGAATTTGCATTGGCAATGCGTTTTCGCACTAATCTAAGGGATGCAGTTGAAGCGATATGGGGACTATTGCGTGGTTTGAATTGCTGCAAAACAGAGTTGGAATTGGAGAGCGTTCAACGCTTCCTGGACCTGGTAGCAGAGAAAGAAACTGCCGGTGGCATTTCCGACCTCTCAGAATTTGAGGCGGCGGTCGATGCGGCCTTTGTTCCCAGCCCATCTGCCGTGGAAGCATCCGGGCTGCACCTGCTTACCATGCATAAAGCCAAAGGCCTGGAGTTCGATCACGTCTTGTTGCCAGCCCTGAATCGCGGCGCTCGCAGCGATGACAAACCCTTACTGGTATGGCATGAACGACTCAATCAGCGGGGAGACAATCGTCTTTTCATGGCAGGACTTACCGCTACCGGCGAAGACGATGGTCCTCTCTATCAACTGCTAAGACACGAACAAAAACTGAAGGATCAATTGGAAAGTACGCGCCTGCTCTACATCGCGGTAACCAGAGCCAAAAAGTCCGCCAGCTTGTATGCCTGCATTGGCAGAGACGATGCTGGTGAGATTACCGGGCCTACTGGCAACAGTCTGCTGGCACGCATCTGGTCCGTTGTAGCCGGTACCGACAAAGTGCGACTGCAGGCACTTGAAGAGACGGGCACCTACAGGAACTTTCGCGAACCAACCGGCATCGACCAGGAGACACCAACGCTAATTCGACGCTTCGATTCGGCCTGGCAATTAACAACCCAGGAGAAGCATCTGCTTAGAGATCAACTCGCACAGCTAAACACCGCAGAGGAATCCACCGAGCCGGACCGAGAACAACAGTTTGAACAAGAAATTCAGGTAGGTGTTTTGGTACACCAATGCCTCGAGCACTACGTGCAGGCATCGGACCAAAATGCCTATCTGGCAGACCTTTTCAGACTCCACAGCTATTGGAAGCTAAAGCTGCGCCACCTGAACCTCAGTGATACAGAACTGGATGCACTGGTGACATCGATGGAAGCAACAGTAAAGCAGACCGTGAGCAACGATGAACTGCATTGGTTATTCGATCCACAACTCACGGACAGTCAATGTGAATTGCCCCTAAGCCGCTATCATGACGGTTATGTGAGTAACAGGGTAATCGATCGCAGCTTTATCGATGACGAGGGTGTACGCTGGGTAATCGACTACAAAACCGGAAAACCCAAGGCGAACGAGGACGAATTAGAGTTCATAGAAAAACAGAAAGCGCTGCATAAAGACCAACTGAAGGCTTACAAGCGATTGTTTGAAGAGTTGGAGCCAACAAAGGTGAAGACAGCCCTGCTATTCACCTCACTTCCGAAACTGGTGGAATTCAAATTCGACTAATCACAATCCACCGGGTCTACCGCAAATATTCCTGCTGCATTGCGCAAGTAACCCTTGTAGTCCATGCCATAGCCATAAAGGTAGTAGTCTTCTATCTCCAGGCCAACGAAGTCAGCAGTCATATCAGGCAGCTTTCGATCATGGCATTTGTTAACCAGCACAGCAGTGTAAACTTCCGCGGCTCCATGCTGTAGCACGTACTCTTTAATGGCATGCAGAGTATCGCCCTCGTCCAGGATGTCATCGATGATCAACACCACCTGAGACTCGAGCCTGGTTTCTGGATAATGCTTCCACTCTAAATCACTGCCTCGAGTCTGATTGCGATAACGGGTAGCGTGCAGATAGTCCATTTGTAAGGGAAACTCCAATCGCGTCGCCAGCTTGCCGGCGACGATCACCGCACCGTTCATAACACTCAGCAGAATAGGATTCTTATCAGCCAGTTGCCTGGAAATGTTTTCTGCCATCACATCCAGCACCGCCTCCACCTCGGCCTCTGTATAGAGACATGTGGCACGTTCACTGACAGCTTGTATATGTTCAGGCGTCATGCAGCAGATTCAGGCAGGATCTGGCTCGGGTCGGATTGCATCCAGACCATCCAGAGTCGTCGTTGGGAAAGCAAAATCAGCGCCATGGGTGTGCACGATATCGATAATCTTCAGCAACACATCCTGTTTTATTTCATGAAAACGAATCCAGTTAGTGGTTTTGGTAAAGGTATAGATAAAGAAATCCAGCGATGAAGGACCGTAGCCATTGAAGTTCACGATCAGAGTTTGAGAAGTGTCGATCTCATCGTGGTTTTTTAACATGTCTTTCACATCAGCCACGATGGCACCCATTTTTTCAGAATCACAATAACGAATTCCGATGTTTTCCTTGATACGCCGGTTGCTCATGCGCGATGGGTTCTCCAGTGATAACGTATTGAACACCGAATTGGGAACATACAGCGGTCGTTTGTCGAAGGTACGCACCACTGTGAGACGCCAACCGATGCTCTCCACCGTGCCTTCGATCTCTCTGTCCGGAGAACGAATCCAATCGCCAATGGCGAATGGTCGATCCAGATAAATCATCAGTCCGCCAAAAAAGTTAGCGAGCAGATCCTGGGCGGCAAAACCTACCGCGATACCACCCACCCCGCCAAAAGCCAGTAAGGCCGTGATCTCGATGCCAAAGGTAGGTAAGGCAACCAGCGCAGCGGAGATAAACACCGAGAGACGTAGCAATTTGGCCAGCGCGTGCAAGGTGGTTGGGTCAATACTGGTCTGGTCGGTGCCACTGTCCTCCTTGAGATTCTCCAGAACGCGCGCTTCTGCCAAAGTGATGAAGCGGGTTAGAAACATCATTATCAGGACGATGAATGTTAGCTGCCGTACCACATCCAGGTTTTCTGCATTGAACAACTCGGTTTGCAGATAACCTTCGCTGACATCTATCGCCCACAACAGGCCCATAATTACAATGAACCAGCTTAAGGGGCCATGGGCTGCTTCGAATACGGCGTCATCCCAGACATTGCTGGTTTTCTCAAACTGTCGCTTCAGCACCATTAATGCTCGCATCGCAACATAGCGAGCGATAAGCGTAAGGGTCACGATAGCGAAAATTTCCAGGCCCCAATTAAGCTCGCCCAGGGTATCCAATGCGAAAAACCGTCCTATTTGTTCCACTATTTATCTCCTGGCAAGTCGTTCCTGACTTTGCGTCCTCTATTCTTAAAATCAGTTCTTATGGGGATGCACTAATCTCAGACAAGGCTTCGACTGCAACATGCCAATGCTCCTGCTCATACAGGTTCGCCACTTCTGCAGCCGGCGTAGCGCGCAGTGTACTGAGTTTCGAACATCCGGGGTGTGCAGTTGCATCCAGGTAATCAGCAATGGCCAGGGCTGCATCGCGATCGTTGCAGGCAAGCACCATATCACAGCCAGCCGCGAATGCTTTCTCCGCTCGTTGCACCGCATCTCCACTTGCCTGCGCAGCGGCCATACTTAAATCGTCACTGAACACAACACCCTGAAAATCCAGTTGTCCGCGTAGTTTCTGTTGAATCCAGACCTTGGAAAACCCTGCACACTCAGCGTCGACCTTTGGATATTGCACATGAGCCGGCATGATCCCATCCAGAAGATCGATGCAATTAGCAAACACCTGAAAGTCATTGTTGAGAATTTCTTCTGCACTGCGCCCATCGACAGGCACTGTGAGATGGGAGTCCGCCACCACTGTACCGTGGCCCGGATAGTGCTTACCTGTTGCGATCATGCCAGCTTCGTGCATGCCACCTATATAGGCGCGAGCAAGGTTGGTGGTAACGATTACATCGGCGGCAAATGCCCGCTCCGCGATGACTTCCGATTCGCTGTTATACAAGTCCAGAACCGGCGCAAAACTTATATCAATACCGTACTGCAGTATTTCTGCAGCCATCGCCCAACCGTGCAATCTGGCTAACTGCTTCGCCTGTTCCTGGTCTGTGTAGTAGTTACTACTCAGTGCATGCAGGGGAGAAAGTTGCAGAAAGCCTTCGCGGAAGCGCTGCACGCGTCCGCCCTCCTGATCAACAGCAATCAAAATATCTGGATTGCTGTTACGGACTGCCGCCACCAGCGTGCGTAACTGCTCGGGGCCAGCATAGTTACGACTGAACAGGATTAAGCCTCCTACACATTCACGCTGTAGCAATTTTTCTTCTTCGGCCGTTAATTCCTCACCCTCTAGGTCTAACATCAGGGCGCCTGGAAACAAATTACTTTCTGTCATGGATGAAGCAGGATTGGATGGTGAAAAAACTTGATGTAAGGAGTATAGAGAGATTTATCAGTGGTTCAAACAGTTAGCCAACAGTGTTAATTCTGTCGTTCAGCTTGTAACAATTTTCCGGTAAAAAGTGCTTTTATTTAGCAGGAGTTTCTCTCAGTATAGAAACTGTTACATCAGTTTGAAGCACGTATTTAGGGAGCTTTTATTCGCAGTAGTTAAGTAGCCAAGCAGCACTATCAGTTTGTCGGGGGACAAGGCAATGAACACTCTCATGCCCGAAGTTTCCGCCTGGTATCAGGACATAATCAGCGGAAATTTATTTGAAGTCGTAGCGATTGATGACGCCAGCGGCACCATCGAATATCAAATGGTTGATGGTGAAGTTGGTGAGTACGACACTGTAACCTGGCAAACCCTCTACCTCAGCCCAGCCGAAGCACCGGAAGACTGGCGCAGCCCCTACGAACTTAACAGCGAAGATCAGATCTATTCTGATCAGACCGTGGTGCCAGAAAACTTTTCAGGCGCCCTCTCAGCTATTGAACCAGACCTCATGGATCTTGGTGACGATTTCCAGATTTTCTGAACCCCATCAGTTACAGGATTCTCTATCAGGCCTTCTATCTGCCCCCTGTAAGACCTCCTTCGCTGCAAACGATTCTACCCTTTCCCCGCTAAGTCTCTGAATTAGCGCGATTTACAGTTTTTCCTAAAGAAAGTTCCAGAAAGCCAGATAACTGTATATAATTACAGTTGTCTGAATTTGAGACGCTGCCGTTCTGCTGTTATTGCGGAACGATTTGCGGACACAAAGTCACCGACATCAACGTGCAATTAAACAGGAGCTCACTGAGGCAACCACCATGCACAAGTTAACTACCCGGCAAGAACAGATTCTCGATTACATTAAAGACTATCTGCATGACACCGGCTTCCCACCTACTCGTTCAGAAATCGCGCAAGAAATGGGCTTCAAATCCCCAAATGCGGCCGAAGAACATCTGCGCGCATTGGCTCGCAAGGGCGCTATCGAAATGATGCCAGGTACTTCCCGCGGTATTCGACTACCGATAAGCGAGCAGTTAGGGCTCCCAATTGTCGGTCAGGTGGCTGCGGGCAGCCCAATTCTTGCGGAAGAATCCATTGCCGATTATTGCGATATCCCGCCCGACATGTTTTCACCAGCAGCCGATTATCTGTTGACAGTTAAAGGCACCAGTATGGTGGATGTAGGAATCTACGAAGACGATTTGCTCGCAGTGCATAAAACGGACCGCGCCAACAATGGTGATATCGTCGTAGCCCGCATCGAGGACGAAGTAACAGTCAAGCGGCTGGAAACAACCCGCAGCAAATATAAACTGAATCTGATTGCAGAGAATCCAGACTTCTCACCGATTGAAGTGGACCTGCGCAGTCAAAGTTTTGCTATTGAAGGTATTAGTGTTGGCGTCATTAGACGTCAAATTTGATACGAAGCTAAAAACTACCGAAAGTCTTCGAGTCGATGACAGACTTTCGGTTTAGCTTGATTTCTTGGTTTTCTTCTTTGCTTTCTTTTTCGCGGCCTTTTTTCTTGGCGCTTTCTTTTCCGGCTTCGTGACTTCCCACTTGCCATCCTTATAAAAGGCTTTCCATCCAGTTGCCTTTTTGTCTATTTCACTCTGCACGTATTGTTCTTTAGTCTTGCGACTGAAGCGAACCAGGGTTTTATTACCCTCATCATCTTCCGTCGGCGCACTGAACAAAAATTCATACTTCGGATCAATTTCATCCTTGTGTGGCAACAACTCCTCCACCAAAGGCGCCCTAGTTTCCCGATTCTTTGGAAACTGACTCGCTGCCAGGAACAAGCCGGAAGCCCCATCTCTTAAGATATAGTGGTCTTCTACAGTCTCGCAGGGAAGCTCTGGCATAGGCACTGGATCCATCTTGGGTGGTGCAGGCTCACCGTTCCTCAGCAACTTGCGTGTGTTTTTGCAGTTTTCATTGGTACAACCAAAGTACTTACCGAAGCGGCCAGTCTTGAGTTGCATATCAGAGCCACACTTGTCGCACTCGATTACCGGGCCATCATAGCCACGAATCTTGAACTTACCTTCCTCAACCTCGTAACCAGGACAATCCGGATTGCGACCACAAACATGGAGCTTACGGGTTTCATCAATTAAATAAGATTCCATGGCGGTATTGCAGATTTTGCAACGATGCTTTTTCCTGAACAGAATGTTTTCCTGCTCTTCTGCTTCCTCTGCAGTATCAGTTCGAATTGCCTCCTCCCCGGGAGTGAGGTTCAAAGTACATTTGCAACGTTCCTTTGGCGGCAGGGAATAACCGGAACAGCCGAGAAACACCCCGGTGGATGCTGTTCGAATCTGCATATTGCGCCCACACTTGGGACATTTGATATCTGTATCGGTGGGATCATTGACGCGCATGCCCCCTTCATCGCTCTGGGCTTTTTCCAATTGGGACGTAAACCCTGCATAGAAATCGTCCAGTAACGCCTTCCAGTCCGTGTGTCCTGCGGCAACCTCGTCAAGTGAATCTTCCATCTTGGCGGTGAAGTCGTAGTCCATTAAGTCTTCAAAACTTTCCATCAGACGTTCAGCTACGATATCGCCCATTTTCAACGCATAGAAGCGCTTGTTTTCTACCCTTACATATCCCCGATCCTGAATAGTGGAAATAATCGAGGCATAAGTAGAAGGACGACCGATATCGCGTTTTTCCAGCTCTTTAACCAGACTAGCCTCAGTGAAACGGGCCGGTGGTTTAGTAAAATTTTGGAAGGGCTCCAGTTTCTTTAACTGCAGAGGATCACCAACCTCTACAGCAGGCAACACCACATCTTCCTCTTTCGAAGGCATGACTTTAAGGTAACCGTCGAATTGCATGATGCGACCCTTGGTTCGCAGCTCATATTTGTCTGCAGACACAGTAATGCTGCTGCTAAGATAGCGCGCCGGTGGCATCTGACAGGCAACAAAGTACTTCCAGATCAAATCGTACAAACGCACAGCATCCTGCTCCATACCCATGAGCTTGCCCGCCATCATCTTCACATCACTGGGTCGAATGGCTTCATGTGCTTCCTGCGCACCTTCTTTTGAGCTGTAAAACTTGGGTTTCTCGGGCAGATAGTCTTTGCCAAAGTTGTCAGCGATATAATCTCGCGCCATGGCAATGGAATCATTACTCAGATGCGTTGAATCCGTTCGCATGTATGTGATGTAACCCGCCTCATAGAGGCGCTGTGCCATCATCATGGTTTTCTTCACACCAAAGCCCAGTCGTGTACTCGCCGCCTGCTGCAATGTGGACGTAATAAGTGGTGGTTTTGGCTTGGAAGACGTAGGTCGGTCTTCCCGTTTGGATACGGCGAAATCTGCCGCTTCCAGAATCGCCAATGCCGCATCGGTTTCTTCTTTACTGCCAGGGCGAAAATTTTCCCCATTCTGGCGAACTACCTGGCAACGCAGCTTGTCTTTTTTTCCAGTCTCGAGATTTCCGAATACTTCCCAGAACTCTTCCGGAATAAAGGCACGAATTTCTGCTTCGCGCTCCACTACCAGGCGTACGGCAACCGATTGCACGCGCCCGGCGGAAAGGCCACGGGCTACCTTTGCCCACAGCAGAGGTGAAACCATAAAACCTACGACTCGATCCAGAAAGCGCCTTGCTTGCTGGGCCTCCACGTAGCGCATATCCAAATCACCGGGCTCCGAAAACGCATCGGTTATGGCACGCTTGGTGATCTCATTGAATACGACTCGCTTGAAACGTTCGGGGTCACCGCCAATAGCCTCCTTGAGATGCCAGGCAATGGCTTCTCCCTCTCTATCAAGGTCAGTCGCCAGATAGATGTTCTCTGCGTTCTTCGCTAGCTTCTTTAGCTCATTTACGACTTTTTCTTTACCCGGCAGAATTTGATAGTTGGCTTTCCAGCCTTTTTCCGGGTCGATTCCCATACGGGTAACGAGCTGTTGTTTGGCCTTCTTCTTTTTATAGGCAATTTTTTCCTCGGGTTTCATTTTCCGGGTTTTTGCCGCGGCCGCAGCTCTAGCCTTGGTGTCTATCGCTTTGCCATTGCCACTGGTTGGCAGATCACGAATGTGACCCACGCTGGATTTGACCACGAATTCGGGGCCTAAATACTTGTTTATCGTCTTCGCTTTCGCGGGTGACTCAACAATTACCAATGACTTAGACATGGATTCTGAACAGCTTCCTATTGAATTTCCTTGGCCCTGTGGCAGGCAGCGCACATATATAAGGGCAAGTTTGCCTTCGGTCAAGCCCTGTTATTTTTTTGCCATCAGATCGACCTCGCCTGCAGGCCAGTAAATACGGGGGCTGTAGAGCCATTCTCCAAAGCTTTTACAAATTGGAAAAAAATTTGGAATTCGGAGAGTTTTGAGAGATTGTGGCAAAAATCGGCGTTCAGAAGCCTTCAACCGGAAAAGTGTTTATCGATACTGACTTTATTCGAAGCGATGGGCTGAAATTCAGTCAATAGGTGCCAGGTGACACTCTATAGTTATAACGTATTCTGAAGCTTTGCCTAAGCGGATCTACTGTGGGATTTGCTGGAATTGAAGTGCGCTACTTATGCCAACTTCAAATATCTACTTCGTGTAACCAGCCAAAAGAATCATCAAGCTCACCCTTCTGGATGCCTACTAAAGTATCGTAAAGCTGTTGCATCACTGGACCGACAGTCTGGCCATCACTGCTTACATTGTGCCAGGCATCGTCAAACCAGATTCGGCCAACCGGAGATAGCACCGCTGCGGTTCCGCAGGCTCCCATTTCCTGGAAGCTCTCGAATTCGGTACGTAATTCAACTGGACGATCTGCTGTCTTCATACCCAACTTGTCACTGGCAATGGTCATTAGTGAGCGCCTGGTGATACTGGGCAGAATGGCATTGGAAGCTGGCGTAATCAGGCTTCCATCTTTTAGCGCGATCACAATATTGGCGGATCCAGCTTCATCGATATACCTGCCTTCCGCCGCGTCCAGATACAAAGCTTCACTTGCCCCAAGTTCCTGCGCTTTACGAGTAGCCAGGAGTCCTCCGGCATAATTGGCACCGACTTTGTAACTCCCCGTGCCATTTGGTGCAGCGCGATCCATGCCGGAAACCGCAAGGCTAATCACCGCAAGTCCTGCTTCTTTATAGTAGGGACCCACAGGCGACACGAATACTCGGAACTCAAAACACTGGGCTGGTTTTAATCCCAGATTCTCGCCGACCCCAATGAGCATAGGGCGAATATACAGGGAAGCACCGGAACCATAAGGTGGTATCCATGCATAGTTAGCGCGCACTGTCTCTTCCACGGCAGCGATAAACATTTCCCTCGGGACCTCTGGCATCAGGAGTCGTGACGCGGCCTGATTCATGCGTTCGCTATTAAGATCTGGCCTGAACAGCAGGATTCGGCCATCCTCTGCCGTCTGTGCTTTCATCCCTTCAAAACACTGTTGGGCGTAGTGCAGCGCCGGTGCACCCTCATGCACACTGATGTTTTCGTCTTCCAGCAAACTACCTGCCTGCCATTCTCCATCGACATGAGAGGCGGAAAATCGGAAATCTGTACGCAGGTATTGGAAACCCAGTTCGGCCCAATTCAGATTCTTTTTTGCGACTTTTGCGTCCAAGGGAAACTACTCTGGAACTTGTTTGAAGCCCGGTATTATCGGCCATTGACCCTGGAATAGCCAGATTCGCCTGGTGGCACCCCCACTCGGCTTCCTATAGACTCTGCGCCCTGAAACCCGGCCCCCTGGTCACTTTCGTCAGCCTTAACAGAACCCTATAAATAGAAGCATGGAACTTGTCGATATCGGTGCCAATCTGACTCATGTCTCATTCGAGCAAGACTTCGAAACGGTCGTAAATGCTGCTCAGGAGGCTGGCGTCCGCCACATCATGCTGACTGGTACCGATCTGGAAACCAGCACCGCAGCACAGTTAATGGCAATGCAGGATTCCCGGACTTTCTCCAGCACTGCAGGCTTCCATCCCCACGTCGCCAGCAGCGCGACTGCAGAAGCCATGGCAGAAATCAAAGCCCTGTTGCAGCAACCGGAAGTGGTCGCTGTCGGGGAAACCGGACTGGATTTCAATCGCAACTATTCTCCTCCTGCCCGGCAAAAGGAAGTCTTCGAACACCATCTACAACTTGCAGTGCAGTTGAACAAACCTCTGTTCTTGCATCAGAGAGATGCCCATGAGGATTTTTTCACGCTGTTGAGTCGCTATCGCCAGGATCTGGTGGGCGGAGTCGTGCATTGTTTTACCGATTCAGAGACTGCGCTACAGGATTATTTGGAACTCGATATGCACATCGGCATAACAGGCTGGATATGTGATGAGCGTCGCGGTTTGGAGCTGCAGCAACATGTCAGACTAATCCCAGACAATCGCTTGTTAATAGAGACAGATGCCCCCTATTTGCTGCCACGAAGTTTACGACCGAAGCCGAAAACCAGGCGCAATGAACCAAAGTACCTACTTGAGGTGCTGCGGGTGGTGGCTGAATGCAGAGAACAGTCAATG
>JANQJM010000077.1 GCA_028281635.1 Pseudomonadales bacterium
CACCAGACAACGTCATTCGCTTCTACTGCCCTCGAGACGAAATGGGACAAGGGGTTACTACCGGCTTGGCAACCCTGGTGGGAGAAGAGCTTGACGTTGACCCAGACTCTTTGCAGATCGAATTTGTCGGTGCAGATGCCGCCTACTCCAACCCCGCTTTAGGTGTTCAGGGCACCGGCGGCAGCACCTCAATGATGGCGCATTTCATTCCCCTGCGACAGGCAGCGGCTAATTGTCGTTCTGTTCTGGTTGAGGCGGCGGCGATTGATCTGGGTATCCCGCACTCCCGGATCAGCACCGATAACGGCTATATAGTGGTTAACAATCAACGCCACCCCTATGGCGATTTTGTTGCAACTGCCAGAAACCTGACTGTGCCGGAGTCTGCACCGCTGAAAGATAGTGCTGAGTTCAAGTACATTGGAGCAGAGACTCCACGCATCGATTCTATTGAGAAAGCCACCGGCACTGCGGTCTTCGGCATCGATGTGGAAATCCCCAATATGCACTTTGCAGTGGTCAAGCGCAGCCCTGTTCCACGGGGCACTCTGGCCAGCTATGACGCCAGTGCGGTGCGTGCCATGCCCGGCGTCACCGATGTGGTCGAAATCGACGCCGGCATTGCCATCGTGGCTGAGAAGTACTGGCAAGCCAAGAGCGCACTGGAGAAATTGGAGACAAGCTGGGTTAATCCTGAGTTGGAAAACTATGATTCCGACATGATCAAAGCCGACTTCGAACGCGCCATGGATGAGGAAGAAGGTTTATCCACGGCGGAGCAAGGCGATGTGGAATCTGCTTTCGAACAAGCGGAAGGTATTGTTGACTCACGCTATTGGGCACCCTATCTAGCTCACACTCCAATGGAGCCCATGAATGCGGTGGTTCGAATTGAAAATGGCAAGGGCGAGGTCTGGTCGGGTACCCAGGGACCAGTAGGTGCAGAGGGTTTGGTAGCGCGTTACGCAGGACTGTCCAAGGACGACGTTACTGTACATACCACCTACCTCGGCGGCGGCTTTGGTCGACGCGGCACTCTGACTCACATCACTGAAGCTACTCAGATCGCGGTCGCTGCAAACAAGCCAATCAAACTAGTTTGGTCAAGAGAAGACGATATCAAACATGGTGTTTACCGACCTTCTTCGCTGATGAATATGCGCGCCAGTGTCGACAGCAATGGCAAGATTACTGCCTTGGAAGCGAAACGTGTCGGCGGAAATATCATGCCAGACACGGTCGGAGTCATGTTACCCGCTCTACTACCTACTCTTGTACCACAAAGCCCGATGAACATCGCCGAAGGGGCAGCACGAAGCCTGTTCAAGAACATCATGGTCGATCATGGAAGCATCGAAGGCCTCTATGAAGATTACGATTTGCCAAACCGGGTGGTGCGCCACGTTACTGTTGATCACGGCGTACCTCTCACATTCTGGCGTTCAGTAGGACATTCCTATACAGGCTTTGCCATCGAATCCTTTATCGATGAACTGGCCGAACGGAGTGGAATGGACCCGATTGAATTTCGTCTGAAGAACACCGAGAACAACCCCCGGCTGGCCGGGGTTATTCAGGTTGCTGGTGATCGTATGCGCGAGATGCAAGCCAACTTGCCTGCCGGACATTATCTGGGGTTCGCTGCCCATAGCTCATTTCTTTCATACGTGGCTGAAGTGGCCGAAGTTTCGATAGTGGATAATGAGATCCGCGTCCACAACGTAGTTTGTGCAGTTGACTGCGGCATTGCAGTCAATCCTGATGTAGTGCGAGCCCAAATGGAAGGCGGCATCATGTATGGTTTAACCGCGGCACTACATGGCGAGATTGGTGTTGAAAATGGCATGATCAAGCAGAGCAACTTCAATGACTATCCGATTTTAAGGATGCATGAAGCACCAGAAGTGGAAGTTATTATTGTTGACAGTTCAGAAAGCCCAACGGGTGTAGGCGAACCGGGACTGCCCCCAATCGCACCGGCAGTGGCAAATGCGGTTTATGCAGCAACCGGAAAACGCCTGCGCAGTCTGCCGCTGAAACTGGCTTGAAATAATTGGGCCAGAGTAAAAATAGAGTACTGTATTTTTACTCTGGCCCAATTATTCAATCCCTAAGAAGTTAACTTAATCACCCCAATCCCATTTTATTAGAGATTGTTCAAAATATATTAGTCATTCCGCACTTCGTATACATCGCTTGAGAGCGAGCGCCGTATAGTAAAAACACTGATTGGTGAGTGGCTCTGGCTACCACCATAAATTGAATAGCAAACAAACGATTCAGTGGCGGAGTATTTTATGAACAACAGGACAGTATTGATTACCGGTTGTAGCACGGGCTTTGGTAAGTTGGCCGCAAGGACATTCCAGCAGAACGGCTGGAACGTAGCAGCCACCATGCGTTCACCGGAAAAGGAGACCGAACTAACCGGGTTGGATAATGTGAAGGTTATTCGCCTCGATGTCACCGATGAAGCCAGCATAGCAGCTGCTGTCCATGAAACAATAGAAACCTTCGGTGGTTTGGATGTACTGGTCAACAATGCAGGATACGGTGGCCACGGTATGTTCGAACAATTCTCCCAAGAACACATCGCTGCGATGTTCGATACCAACGTATTCGGTTGCATGCGCACTGCCCGTGCTGTTTTACCTCATATGCGAGAGAGAAAAAGTGGCACCATCATCAACGTGACTTCAATGGCCGGCATACTTGGATTGCCATTTAACTCGACCTATTCCTCCAGCAAGTTTGCCGTTGAAGGTTGGTCAGAAGGCCTGGCAATGGAATTGGCTCCGTTCAACATCAAGGTGAGAACAGTAGCACCCGGCGCGTTCGGGACAGGGTTTAGCGCCAACACTGACGACAGTGTTGAAGCTGGTGACGAGGAACTGGTTACACAGGCAACGGCATTTACTGCACATCTCGCCGGGCTGGTAGAGCAGATGATCAACATCGGAGGAGAGCCAGCCAATCCGCAGGATGTTGCCGATGTCATCTATCGTTGCGCAACGGAGGAAACAGAAGTTCACAATGTAGTTGGCAATGATGCCAATATGTTGATGGAACAAAAGGGTTCCATGACTCACCAGGAACTCATAAACTATCTTCAAAATATGCTGACACCAGTGGCAACCTAGCGGCTAATTTATCAGATTGATGCCGGTTGTTTCTCCAGGGGTCGACCGATAAGGTGCGAAGTTTCAGTCAGGTTATGAAAGATATAATCAATATCGAAACCATAAGCGAGGTGCATGAGTCGCTGGGCATGGAGAAACCCAAGCATCCGCTGGTTTCTGTCTTACCACTCGATGAGCGAATTAGCAATTTTGATTATGGCGAAAACACATTCGTTTTTGGTTTTTACCAGGTAAGCCTGAAATCCGGAATCAAGGGTAATATTATCTACGGCCGCAACAACTATGACTTCCAGGAAGGCAGTATGGTATTCACCAAGCCAGGTCAGGCTCAGCAATTTTCAGGCGCGGAAGCAACAGATGGAGAACGAGGCTGGGTGCTGTTGTTTCACCCGGATCTCATTCGCAAATCGTCGTTAGTCAAACGAATCAACCAGTACTCCTTCTTTTCCTATGACGTCCGTGAAGCTCTTCATGTCTCCGACGAAGAGAAGAAAACACTTACTGATTTGATAGACAAGATACGATCTGAGTACAGCCAGAAAGAATATTGACCGCCATACTCAGAACCTCATTGTTTCAAACATCGAGCTATTACTGGACTATTGCGTCAGATTCTACGACAGGCAATTCTATGTGAGGACAAACATGAACCAGGACGTGGTTTCTGGATTCGAAAGCCTGTTGGCGGACTACTTTAATTCCGGGAAAGCACTGCAATCCGGAATGCCGACCGTAAGCTGGTGCGGTGAGCAGATGAATATGTCCTCCCACTACCTCAGCGATCTGTTGAAAAAAGAGACCGGAAAAAG
>JANQJM010000110.1 GCA_028281635.1 Pseudomonadales bacterium
TGGCCTTTTTTAGTTTACGGCTTTGGTCAATCCTTCATATAACTCCTCATAGTTATGCGCATCCTCAGCTCTTCACAGGTTCGTCAGCTGTTATCCATGAGTGAGTGCATCGAACTGATGCGCACCACGATGCTGGCCACGTCTTCTGGTGAAGTGAATTTACCCTTACGTGCCGTCATGCCGGTTCAAGGTAGTGACAGGTTTCTCGCCCAGATGCCTGGCGCCAGTCATGAACTGGGCTACTACGGCAGTAAGCTACTCAGTCTTCATGCCAACAATCCGGCCGCAGGATTGCCTGCGATTCAAGGTCTGGTGGTGCTTTTTGATGCAGAGACTGGAAAGCCAGCCGCGATTTTGGAAGGCGCTGAGATTACCGGGATTCGCACCGCAGCCGTATCTGGATTGGCAACGCAATTGCTCGCAGCTGGAAATGCCAGCACCTGCGGTGTTTATGGCACTGGCGTGCAGGCGGCATCACATATCGAAGCGATGAGGACGGTGCGACCCGTTGAGAAAGTGATTGTCTGGGGGCGCAATCCTGAGAAGGCCGAAGCCTTCGTCAGGCAGCAGAAAGCGAAACTCGATATCGAAATTATGGCCACTAGTGATCCAGCAGAAGCTGCACAATGCGAAGTGCTATGCACGGTGACTAGTGCCGAAGAGCCAATCTTGCTGGGTGAATGGATTAATCCCGGAACTCACATCAATCTGGTCGGCGCCCATTCTCTCACTGCCCGTGAAGCCGATTCTGACCTGGTGGCGAAGTCGGTGGTCTATGTGGATTCCATGGAGTCGCTACGTAAGGAAGGCGGTGACATCATGATTCCGCTAGAGGAGGGTGTCATTGACGAGAGCAACATCAAAGGAGAGCTTGGTCAGTTACTGGCGGGAGACATTGAGGGCAGAGTCGAGGGCGACAGTGATGGGCAGATCACGATCTACAAATCACATGGCATTTTTATGCAGGACTTGTATGTTGCGGACTATTTGCTGACCAAAGCGAAGGAAGCAGATTTAGGAACGGTTATCGAAGACTTTCAGGAATAGGTGGGGGCAGAGTACAAATACGGTGGAGGCTAAGTTTTTGTATCTCAAGAGTCTACTAATTAGCGGTCTCACTGAACTGCAGCCTGGCAAGGTTCTCATATAACTCACAACTCTCCATCAGTTCCTTATGGGTTCCCTGCGCGATCAGCTTGCCTGCTTCAAAAACGATAATCCGATCCACGTTTTTCACTGTGGCCAAACGGTGAGCGATAATCAGTGAAGTCCGGTTTTGCATCAGACTATCCAAAGCCATCTGCACCTGGCGTTCACTTTCCGCATCCAGCGCACTGGTTGCTTCATCCAATAACAAAATTTCCGGGTCTTTCAAAATCGCACGCGCGATCGCGATGCGCTGTCTTTGTCCACCGGACAAACGCACACCCGATTCGCCTAAGAAGCTGTCGTATTTATCGGGCAGTTCCTCGATGAAGTTGTCGGCATAGGCGAGCTTGGCCGCTTTCCTGACTTCCTCTGCGTCCGCGTCTGGACGTCCGTAGCCAATGTTCTCCCAGACATTGCCGGTGAACATCGCAGGTTGTTGAGATACGACGGCGATATGACTGCGTAAGTCCAGTGGATCCAGTTCTTTGATGTCTATTCCGTCCAGTTTGATACTGCCGGAGCTGGGATCGTAAAAACGCAGAATCAAATCAAACAAGGTGGACTTGCCTGCACCTGAGGGGCCAACCAGCGCGACGTTTTCACCGGGCTCTATATTGAGGGAGACACCATCCAGTGCCAGAGTCTCCGGGCGAGAGGGATAGGCAAAAGTCAGCTCGTTGATTGCAAGCGCACCGGATGGCTTACCGCTGAATGTTTTCGGATTGTCCGGTGCTTTGATTTCGTTTTCTGCATGCAGCAGATCCATCAAACGTTCCAGGGCTCCGGCGGCTCGTTGCAACTCGGCAATCACACCGCTGATGGCAGCAACTGCCATGGCCACCATGACGGCATAGATGACAAAGGCAGTAAGTTCGCCTGCTGACATCACGCCATTAATTACATCGCGGCCCCCAACCCAGATCAAAGCACCGATGGCCATAAATACCAGGCTCATCACCGCAGTGATTAAAATTGAATTGGTTCTGATGCGTTTTAGTGCAACGTTAAAGGCTGTTTCGACATGACCGGAAAATTTCGTGCGGTCATCGGCTTCATGGTTGTAGGCCTGCACGGTTTTGATTTGTTGAATGCTCTCGCCGACATAGGCTCCCACGTTAGCGATCTCATCTTGTGAACTACGGGACAAGCGTCGCACTCTGCGTCCGAAAAACATGATGGGCCCGACTACCAGTGGAATACAGATCAGCACCACACTGGTTAAACGCGGGTTGGTTATAAAGAGAAACAGGATGCCACCAATGAAGAGCAGGATGTTGCGCAAGGCCATGGAAACGGAAGAACCGATTACCGATTGGATCAGGGTTGTGTCGGTGGTGATGCGGGATTGGATCTCGCCACTGAGATTGGCTTCGAAGTAGCCCGGATGCAGTCCAATGATGTGCGAGAACACGGCCTTTCGGAGATCGGCTGTTACGCGTTCGCCCAGCCATGACACATAGTAGAAGCGGGCGAAGGTGCCCAATGCCTGCAATAAGGCAATCACCAGAAACCCCAGAATGGCCCGATTGAGCATAGTAGTGGAGGCGGCAACGAATCCCTGGTCCACGATGATGCGCACGTACTGCACCAAAGCCAGGTTAAGCCCCGCGGTGACGATGAGCGCGATGCTCGCCCAGACTATCTGCTTCTTATAAGGAAACAGGAAGCGGGCGGCGGCAGTTAAAAGGTAGCTTGTAGAGTTCTCTGACATGGCGCCAATCTAACAGCGCACAGTTGGCAGGGACAGAGTTATTTTCTAACTAATGTATCGAACTCCAGAATAACTCTGTCTCGGATTGCTAACACTCAAGCTTGGATGCCGAGACTATCAACTCTAACAGTCTTGTGAATTCTCTGTCGCTAATCCCGTCGGTTCCAAAGAATCGCCGACTTAGTTGCGCTATGGTTGAGGCGCCATTCGGAGTGTCGACGGTATGTGCAACGACCAAATTACAGCCTGGAGCGATGTACAAATAATGTCCTCGATTACCTGTGCCAGCAAACGCTTTGCCCTCGATATTTGGCACAGGAAAGCGTCGTTTACTTCCCTGATCTACCCACCATAAGTAACCATAGTGTGTGTCGAAGTTGGCGAATTGATAATTGGTGGGCATTCCAAACGTGGATTTTTCTATCCATTCTTCTGACAGAATTCGATTGCCTTCCCATATGCCTTTGTTTAGGTAGAGTTGACCGAATCTGGCCATATCTCGTGTAGATACTTTAAAGAGATAGAGTCGGTGGTCCGACTTGTTTCCGCGCATGGCTTCCGCCCAATTGCTGCGGTCGACATACTCCACGTCAGAGGGTGAAAAATCCTGCATTCCCAATGGCTGGGCAAGAAACTCATCGAAAGCCTGGTGAATGCTGCGGCCGGTTTCCTTTTCCCAGATCGTGCCGAGCGCATTGAAGTCCCAGTTGTTGTAGATCCAGTACTCCCCTGGAAGGTACTGTTGCCGTGCGGGCATAAAATCCCACCAGCCCGCTTCATAAAGAGAACGATGAACGACCCCGGAGCGAGATCTTAAGAGATTTTCGAGAGTTGCGGTTTTTTCCTGTTGGGTCAATCGGGGGTCGGTATCGTCGATACGCATCTCTGCAAGGCTACGATCCAGACCGATCCAACCCCTGTCGTAGGCGATGCCGAACAGGCCGCTCAGAAAACTTTTGCGGACGGAGGCGACATTGTACTTATTGCTCACATCGCCCCAGGCAATGACGGTCTCACCATCATGAAGGACGGTCAGCGCGGCCGACTCCAGGGAGTCATAGTACTCTTTCACCTCTTCCAGATTGGCCTGACTCCATTGGCCAAAGGCGCAGCTCATAGTGCAGCAACAAAAAGCGATAATAACTGATCTGGTCATTGCTCACTCCAGCATATATCTATTGCAGACGTTCAGATGTGGCTGGGATGGAAACCACCCCTGATGGGAAGGAGTATAGGAATTGAAAGTGAGTAACTGTCCTGATTCACGAATCAGAACACTGCTTATGAGCTGAAGATTACTTTAGAGCGCGTACTTCGAAGGAATCGTGCCAGTTTCGGTTTTGAACGCTCGATAGAAAGCTGAGCGAGAGTTAAATCCCACCTGTTGGGCCAATGCTCCGACATTGCTCTGGTCTGTGTACCTCTCCAGAAAGGCGGCGACACGAAGTTTGTTGATGTAATCATTAAATCGTCCCAGATGTTGATTCACTGCCTGGGACACAATATAAGAAGGAAGATCCAATTCGCTTGCCACCTTGGCTACGGTCAGAGTTGGATCAAGATAGAGACGGTGTTGGCGTATGTGGTTATCAACTGCCTCAAAAATTTCACGACTCACATCCTGCTGTTTTTCCTGTATCAGTCGCCAATGTCCCCGCCCCAGGACCAGACAGAGATAGACCAGCCCAAGCAGGGTGGCTGTAAACGGCACAATTTCTTCAAGCCAGCTAATGTCGCTGCCAAAGAACCGAAGTAGCTGTGCCAGTTGAACTGTTAATGCGACAGCAAAAACATGATTGATAACGCTGTCGCGTTGATCTCCCTTTCTACTGACATAGTAAATCATCGCAGCCGCAGTAAAGGTGGCGGGTAATGCCAGCAAAAAGTCCGTATTGGCGAACAATATAATTGGCAGCATTATTAATGCTGTGATTGACAGCAGTGGCGGCAAAAGAGACTGGTTAGAGAGCCGACCATAAATGAGATCAAACAGAAACGGTCCAATCAGTGTAGTCAGAAGTAATTCTATGGGACCGAGAAACCACGGCGCATTTATCCAACTCGCATGGGAAGACGAAATAATCGCCATCGTTGGAAAAAATGAGAAAGTTAAAAGATGAGCCTGCCGTTTCTGCAGTGCAGATAGGCTCAAGCGTGTAACCAGCAGGGAAATGAGAACAGTCAGAAACAAGCTAACCACTAGGTTAACTGCCACCAGACTATCGATGAACAACTGTGCCGTCATGTCAGGATAAATGGGGTCAGAGTAAATATACAGTACTGTATTTTTACTCTGACCCCTATTTGGCTAGTTAGAATCACCTTCGATTTCGAGTGGTGCGTAGTATTCACGACCCTGCGCTTCAAAGTCCTGAACTCGTTGTTGCCATTCAGGTCCAGCAGAACCGCCTTCTTCATACAACAAGTCCTGGCGCAGGTAGTTCCAGCTGGTGGGATCCAGTTCCTGGGCTAGCGTCCAGTACTGTTCTGCCTTGGCTTCGTTATCCCGCTGAAAGTAATAAGAGCCTAGCAGGAAAGCGGGCTGTGCTTTTTCTGCATCCGGTGTGCGATCAACAATTCGCTCTCGCACTTTCGCCGTATCCCAAACGTGTTCACTGTCTACACCTTTGGCTACCCAGTCGCGTACGATAGGCACGTATTCATTGGTACCGAATGCGCCATCGAAATGCTCTTTGGCATAGGTTCCTTCATTGATGCGCACAATGCGTCCTTCTTCATCAATCCATACGCCCGAAGGTACGTTGACCAGATTGTAGAGGGAGCTGATGTGGTGATTAACATCGATGATTGAAGTGTAAGTCACTCCGGCGGCATCGAAGATTGGACCAGCGGCTGCTTCGCCACCAGTGTCCTGCGCCACTGAAATGATTTCAAAATTTTCGTAGTCTGCTTTGAGTTCGTCGTATATCACTTGCCACACGGGCACGTCGAGACGACATCCTCACCAGGAGGCCCAGGTCAGCAACAGAACTTTCTTGCCGCGAAAGTCTGACAGCCGAACCGGATTACCCTCACGGTCGTTTAGCTCAAAATCAGGTGCCATCCCGCCGCGAATAAACTGCTGGCGTTTGACCGGCATGGTGCCAAAGCTCCAGACGGCGTCGTCATAATCAACCACGTAGGCTTGCTGCAACTTATCGGCAAGACCGGTGACATTGAACCAGCCCTGACCACGGCGAGTGACATACATGTCGCTGTCGCGGTCCTGCAGTACCGGGATACACAGGGCCTCGTAACAGGCGCCTTCTGGTTTCAGTTCGAAATCGTTGATGCGCGGTAGGTCCTCGGGTTTGACCCAGAGATCGTTGGCATCGGGCAGGGTCTGCTCAATTTCAACGACGCGCTCGTTGTATAACACAGTTGCGTCCTGTGCCTGCGCTGTGCTGGCCGCGATAAGCGAACCGGCCGCAAGCCCGTAGCACATGGACTTTAGCGAAGCATGCATTGCTTTAACCTCAAATAAATAGATAAGCATTGAGACCGCAGCGGTTGGCGCGATCCTTACTTTCAATACTGGTTACAGAACCATTTGGATTACCCTGCAGCCAGGCTGGCTAGTATCACATATCGTCGAATGGGATTCACTGTTGAAGGCGGCCTAGATGCTGCTTGCAGGATGTCCCTACTAGATAATGTTCAGCCGATGCACGGTCTTGATTTTGGCGGCGCTTTGCTCTGATACATTGCCTAAGTCAGCATAATGTTCCCAGTTGCTGACGACGTCCTGAACACTCTTAACAATCTCTTCGGCCTCCCCTCGCTTGAGGAAACTGCTGTTGGCACATTCTTTAAAATCTTCGATATTGAATCCATCGCGTTTGCCATTCAGTGTCATTTGATGCTGACCAGTCCAGGCACCGCTGGGATTGAAACTGTAAGTAACATCATAAGCTGGAGATAAAATCCAGTCGCCCCGGGGGTTCATCAGAAACGAGATGTTTTTAACATGATCGTCCTGATTCCTGGCTATGATATTGAAAGCCATACGACGAAATTGTTGTTTAACCGATTCTTTGTCCAGGCCTAGTTTGCGGATAGTGTGTAACGCTTGTTCATAGGAATATGCCCCGGGCATGCGATAGTCGAAGTGCTCCAGGGCTGCCAGTGATTGCATATGAATTTTAATGCCATCGCTTGTTCGGTCGAATCGCCTTGTCATGAAATGCGAACGCTGATTTTCCTGGTGCAACCTTGACTCAGAGATCTCGATGCCAGCATCTTTTGCCATCAGATAATAGGCAAACTCGATCAGGCCATAGCCTCTTGGGTCTGCAACTTCCTTGTCTCTATTACTCTCTACACCATCCAGTTTCAGTATCCAGTATGAAAAGCCTGCTCCGGCGTCAACCTGGCCAGATCGAACTTCATTGGTCTTTTCATTCCAGGCAACAACGGCCTTGGCGCGAGCGCCGCCGGCCGAGGTGCCGACCTGAAGAATCTCATTCATCGAATCTTCGTCACTCAAAGAGGTTTCGAAGTTTTCACGATTACTAAGAATATCGCTGGCCAGTTCTACCAGAGCGCCGACGTCGAGCTTCCTTGATCTTCGTTTGTCTGGTTCGATTGCTGGGGCGTACTCCAAAGCGCCCATTGCTCGCTTGCCAACATAACAAAGTCGTTCGATGCTATTGAATGACTCAGCCTGCCGGCCTTGCCGCGACAACCATTCATTGATGAGTTTGTTGCCAAAGTCGTCAGGTAGTGAATCTGCAAGCAATCCCGGTAAGCCCTTGAACGACTCAAATGACAAAGTTGGAAAGGAATAGATTTTTTCGTCCAGCGGCATCTTGAACGGAGCAATTTCCAGCCCCTTGTCGCGGAAATCCGGATCGTACTCAAAGTATGCGTAGTTCTGATCGGGGTTCCAATTGACGGCTCCGACTCGGCTCTCCCACAATCTGACTTCTGCTACAGTTGCATTGCCATCTGCCATTGCTTGTCTCTCTGAATCCCTGAGGGCTGTGCTGGATTAGTTATCTTGCTCTGTTGTATCAAGTTGGGACGCCAGGCTATTAATATGTTTTATATCCCTGGTTATCTGATTTTGAATGGCTGCAAGTTTTTCAATTGCTAACCCAGGCGTTTCCATTGCCTCGAACAGGTTTTCATTCTTTGATTCGTATTCCTGGAAAGTTTTAGTCAATCTTTCCTGCTCAGTCAGCGCGCTGTCCAGTTGATCCTGGCTTTTTATTATTTTGTGAAGTTGCTTGTCATCCAGTTGTGCTATAGATGTTTTCAGTTCATCCAAGCGGGTTACTGCGGTATTCGCTTGCTCGGCTAAACCATAGGATTTAGACATCATGTCTTGTAGACGGGCCAGGCGCTCGTTTTGAAATCCTTCCATGAACCTTTCCATACTGCTGCCACCGGCTCGTGCTTTGAGGGTTTGGTCTACAGGGGCAGGATTGCGCTGGGGCTTATCTGTTGTTTTGGGTCTGGCCCTTTGACGACGTTTACCTTCCATCTCAAGCTGCTGGATTGGACTTATTGTTGGTTTTGGCACCAGTAATTCCATGTTGTCCAGCAGACCCAGAGCTCGCAGTACCCTGACCAGGTTCGATATCTGGGACGAGCTTCCCCCTTCCATTCGAATGACCGTGCTCAATGAAACCCCCGCTGAGTCCGCAAGTTGTGCCTGGGTCATATTCTTGTTGAGGCGGTGATTTGAGATGCGTTCGCCAATTTCGTGCAGAACTACATCGTCTGTTAGAAGATTATCTATTTTCATAACATATCAAAAATGGCACATTAAAGGCATTTAGAGCGCTTAATATAGCATATTTGAGAGATTAACCCTTACATCATCAAATATTCAGAGATAATATGTCATATATGACGTAAAAAGAAGGATTTTGGCCATAATAAATCAATTCTGACATATTATGAGAAGGCAGGCTTCAGGGAAGGGAAGAAGTGTGTTGATGGCAGCATAAAAGAGAAGGTCAGAGTATTTTGGAAAAGAGAGAGGTTCAGATCTATTTCTTCCTGATTCAGTGAAGCCTCAGAACACCCGCACTATCCAGAATTAGATCTATCCCTACTTTCTGCGGATTACAGGCTAGCTGCCATAGTCCTGAATTTCTTTTCAATTGATCCCGCGACTTAAGCTTCCCATTTAGTTCTTGCTTTATGGGGGAGATTTCCTGAGAGCTATTTGCCTTTGACAATAGCTTATCGAGAACATGAATTTCATGAAGATGCTGGTTCTTTACTTTGAGAATGTCCCGGTTAACAACAACGCCGGTAATCAGCTTTGGCGTATCAGCTGGATAGAGTTTGGTTTTCTCCTTAGGTGCGTTAGGTGCGTGAAGGTCATGATGCGCATCAATCCTTCTTACCTTTGTGATTGAACCATGTGTTAATTCTAAAGCCAGAGAAGCTTAGATCATCTACATAGCAGATCATCCTAATTTTCTCGCTGGCCCCACTATCCAAACTCTCGTAAATTAGGGTAATCAAGTCCTCGTTCCAGTCAGGAGTCATAATGCGTTCACTCAGTTCATTTGGAAGAATTCCAGCTGCAATTCATCACATATTGATGCGTATTGTTTTCGTTCTTGCACTCTTTTTGAGCACAGTTTTCACTCACGCACAGGATCTGCCTTCGATCAGTAGCACTGTGGGTGATGCAACAGTCATGGAGGGTTATTTCAATCTGTATTGGAATGAGAGCGAGGGCAAGCTCTACTGGGAGATAGACAAGCTCGATACGGAATTTCTCTATCAAATCTCTATGGGCTCAGGGCTGGGTTCAAATCCAATAGGAATCGATCGTGGTCAGCTACGTGGTACTTACCTGCTCTACGCCAATCGAGTTGGTCCACGAGTGCTGCTCACCGAACGCAATTATCGTTACCGGGCAAGCAGTGATAACGAACTGGAACGCATCGCGGTGGAAGACGCTTTTGCGCCCTCTGTACATTGGGGCTTCGATATCGTGGCGGAAGAGGGTGACAGCGTTCTCGTTGATGCGACGTCATTCTTTTTGCGCGATGCTCGTGATGTGATCGGTCAAATTGCTGCGCGAGGTCAGGGCAATTATTCACTGGATACTTCACGCAGCGTGATTTACCTGGATAACACGGCGGCCTACCCGGAAAACGTTGAAGTGGAAGCCATGTTGACCTTTACCTCGCGCGATGCCGGGAATCTTGTCAATGCAGTGGCTGCTACCGGCGACTCAATTTCGCTGCGTCAGCATCACTCACTCATTAAGTTACCGGACGACAATTACAAACCCAGAATTGCCGATCCACGCATTGGGACTTTTGGACCTACTATCCAGGACTACGGTACTGATATTGATACCGACATGCGGGTTCGTTTAGTAGCCCGTCATCGTCTGGAGAAAAAAGATCCGACTGCTGTACGATCGGAAGCTGTTGAGCCCATCATTTATTACGTGGATTCAGGCACGCCTGAACCAATCAAGTCTGCACTGATCGAAGGTGCCGCCTGGTGGAACCAGGCATTTGAAGCGGCGGGATTTATCGACGCCTTTCAGGTGCGGGAGTTGCCGGCAGGGGCGGACGCACAGGATGTGCGTTATAACATGATTCATTGGACTCATCGTCGCACTCGCGGTTACTCCTACGGAGGTTCGGTGCAGGACCCCCGCACCGGCGAAATCATTAAAGGCAATGTGAACCTGGGCAGCCTGCGTCTGCGCCAGGATTACATGATGAGTCAGGGCTTGATGCCTTCCTTCGATTATTTGGGTGAAGTGACTCGCGGTTCACAGGATTCAATTGATATGGCCCTGAGTCGCGTGCGCCAACTGTCTGCACACGAAGTGGGGCACACCCTGGGATTTCCCCATAACTATCTTGCCAGTGCTTATGGCAGGGAAAGTGTGATGGACTATCCCGCACCGCTGGTAGAAATCGACAACGGGCGTATCGATCTATCCAATGCCTATCTGCAGCGCATCGGTGAGTATGACAAATTGAATGTACGCTATTCCTACGAGCAATTTCTCCCCGGCACCAGTGAGGAAGAAGGTCTGGCGGCTATCGTGCAGGAAAGTCTGGATCGTGGTCTGATCTTCATGGCCCACAACAACAATCATTTTCGCGGTGCTGGTCACCAGTTCGCCAGCGTGTGGGATAACGGTTCCAACCTGGTGGACCATCTCGAACATGAAATCGAGGTGCGTCGCATTGGTCTGGAGACTTACGGTGAAACAGTGATTCGGGAAAACGAACCCATCTCTGAGTTGGAGTTCGTGCTCTTACCTCTTTATATGCATCACCGGTTTCAGTTGAACTCGGCGGCGCAAAGTATAGGTGGCGCGGATTATCGTTATGCTCTGCGCGGCGATGGGCAGATTCCATTCACCATCATAGACGGAGCCGAACAGCGTCGTGCCCTGGAAGTGGTCTTGTCCACTTTAACACCGGACTTTTTGGCGATACCCGATACCATTCTGCAACAACTGCCGCCTCTGGCTTATCGGCACACACAGGGTGAACCCTTTCCCGGACGCACGGGATTGCTATTCGATCCTCTCGGTGCAGCGGAAGGCTCAGTGGCGCTGACAGTGCAGACGCTATTGCATCCGGCGCGTATGGCCAGACTGGTAGCCTATGGCAGCATGGGCGACTATCCCACGTTAGAGGAAGTGATCGATCGCTTGATTGAATTCACCTGGGAAGCCGATGCGCCAGACAATGCTTACCATGCTCGGATTCTGAATGTGGTTCAGCGCGTAACCATCAACGAGATGATGAATCAGGCGGCGGATCCCGATAACGAGGGCGAAGTAAAAGCCGTGCTTTCTCATCGGCTTGATTTGCTGGCAAACGATCTCGAAGGGTTACGTTCTCCAAGCGCCCATCAGGCTACTGTCGCTGCTGATATTCGGCGCTGGCAGGCAGACCCGGTTGCCGGTAAACCCGGACCGGCGTTGCAAATGCCAGCGGGCGATCCGATCTAATCGTTTTCTGTTACAGTCTGTTTAGGATGTTCCAGCAAATGAGAAGGATGCGACTCACATGACACAACTGTGGCAACTCAGCGCGGTCGAACAGGCAGCCGGTATTCGTGAAGGAACAATTTCGGCTACAGTGCTGGTTGAATCGACGCTGGAACGCATTGCGCAGAAGAATCCCGAGCTCAACGCCATTGTCGATCCTATGGGTGGACAAGCTGTTGAAGCTGCCCAGAAAGCTGATGAAGCAGTTGCGAACGGAGACACACTCGGACCGCTGCACGGGGTGCCCGTTACCGTCAAGGTAAACGTGGATACGAAAGGGCGCGCCACGACAAATGGCATGGAAGTTTTTAAAGATGTCATTGCGCCTGACAATTCGCCCATAGTTCAAAACTTGCTAAACGCTGGTGCCATTATTGTTGGACGAACCAACACACCCGAAATGTCCATGCGGTTGACCACGGACAATCCGTTACATGGACTGACCAGAAATCCCTGGAATCTGGAAGCATCACCTGGTGGCTCCTCAGGAGGTGCTGCTTCAGCGGCTGCCGCAGGGTTTGCTGCGATTAATCACGGTAATGATATTGCCGGTTCCTTGCGTTATCCCGCGACTGCCTGTGGATTGAGTACGATTAAACCGGGACTGGGTAGAGTTCCAGCTTATCTGCCTTCTGCCAAAGCGGAGCGCGGAATGTTGGCGCAGTTGATGTCGGTGCAGGGCGTGATCTGCCGCGAAGTCAAAGATGTGAGACTTGGCACCGAAGTGTTGATGCAACATGATCCCCGCGATCCCTGGCATGTGCCGATGCCGTTTAAGCAGGAGAGCGCTGGCTTGCCCAAAGTAGGTTTCTGCAAAGAAGCTCATGGTTATCCAATTCATGAAGGCATCGTTGCCAATCTGGAACGGGCTGCCTCCATTCTTGAGGCAGCGGGTTATCAGCTTGAAGAAATAGAAACACCTTCCATTGCCGAAGCAGCGAAAGCCTGGCTGCTGAACACCAATTTCGAAATGAAGAGATTGTTGGAGCCAGTGTTCGCAGAACATGGTACCGAAACTATCAATGAGATATTCAATGCTTACTACCAACTCGAGGGCATGGTGGACGCGGAAGGCTATCTCCTTGGCATCGCTGCGCGTACTGCTTTGGTTCGGGAGTGGAATCTCTTACTGGCAGATTATCCTTTAATACTCACTCCCTACTTGATGCGGCCCGGCTATCCCTACGACTACGACGAAACCTTCGAGGGGGTGGAAGACCTGTTTCGTTCTTCTATATATAGTTACGGTGTGAACTACATCGGCATGCCTGCCGGAGTGGTGCCAGTGGATTTAGTGGAAGACTTACCATCGGGCGTGCAGCTTATTGGTCAGAAGTGGCGGGAAGATCTGATTCTGGATGCCATGGAAGTGATTGAAGATGCTACCGGTGTCATGGTGCACAGGTTGTGGGATCGCGAGTGAGCTGGCAAAGAGAGTCTGGTTGCCTGTAAACGCAAATAAATAGTTCGTACTCGCAATTGAACTGCGCTACTTTTATCGCTCCGGTGTGATAACCAAGTAAGGCAAAATAACAAGGACCTGCGATGACGGACAGTTCTATCCCTTCTATAGCCAACCCCTACGAGAAGCCTAGCGTACGAAACTACGCATTGGTAATCCTCACTCTCGTTTATACCTTCAATTTTATTGACCGCCAGCTGCTTTCAATCCTGCAGGAGGCGATAAAAGCCGAGTTATTGCTCTCAGACAGTCAACTGGGTTTGCTGACAGGATTTGCATTCGCGATGTTCTATGTGACGGCGGGCATTCCGATTGCGCGCCTGGCGGACCGCGGTAACCGCAGGAATATTGTTGCCGTGTCGGTGGGTTTGTGGAGTTTCATGACAGCGATCAGCGGCTTCGTACTAAACTATACGCAGCTGCTGCTGGCACGAGTGGGCGTTGGAATTGGCGAGGCCGGAGGTAGTCCACCTTCTCATTCCATCGTGTCTGACATCTTTCCTCCCAAGCAGCGGGCGAGTGCGCTGGCGTTCTATTCCACAGGAGTCAATCTGGGCATCATGTTCGGTTTCCTGTTTGGCGGCTGGCTCAATGAGTTTTTTGGCTGGCGGACTGCCTTCATAGTAGTTGGTGTGCCTGGCATTGTGCTTGCTGGAATTGTTGCCGCTACAGTCCGCGAACCGGTGCGGGGGCTCCTGGAAAACAAACAAGTCTCCGATGAACAGGTACCGTTTAAGGAAGTTGTCTCGGTGCTGTGGCAGCGCAAGACGTTCAGGCATATGGCGCTGGCCTGCGGACTAAATGCATTCGCCGGTTACGGCACAGTTAACTGGCTGGCTTCGTTTTTCATTCGCAGTCATGGTATGACAACCGGTGAGCTGGGGACCTGGCTTGCACTCTCGACTGGGTTAGCTGGTGCGATAGGCATTTTTGTCGGGGGAGTACTCGGAGACAAGTTGGGACAAAAAGACAAGCGCTGGTATTTGTGGATACCCGGGCTCGCAACTCTTCTGGTGGTACCGTTTCTGTATGTCGTTTTCCTCGCCGGGAATCAAACCCTGGCACTCATTTGTGTCTTTGTGCCTGGTTTTCTTCAAAACGTCTATCTTGGTAACTCCATTGCCACAACCCATAACCTGGTTGGCTTGCGTTGGCGATCCACGGCCTCCGCCATTTTGTTTTTAATCCTGAATATTATCGGTCTGGGATTGGGGCCATTCTCTGTGGGTTTTGTCAGTGATCTGTTTACTCCTTCTATGGGGGTGGATTCATTGCGCTATGCCATGCTGGCCCTGTTGCCAACGGTGATGGTCTGGTCGAGCATCCATTTCTACCTTGCGTCCCGAAGTCTGCATAAGGATCTAGAGCAGGCACCAGAGTAGACGGGTAAGCCGGGGCAGTTCTTTCCATTTCATTGTTTCGCCCGGAAGCCACTGGATATAACGTGTCCAGATTGGCTCCGGTGGGCGGGCTGTTGTCTGGGAAGATTAAAAACTAATAAATTAGTTGAACAAAGCGAGCCGCTGGTTTACATTAAACTAATTCATTAGTTGTAAGGAAGTTATGATGTCTACAAAACTAAAGATGAGCTTGCTAACCGGTTTTCTCGCTCTTGGTCTGATGAACTGCCAGACAGTTCCTTATTATCATTATCTCGCTTATGCCGATGGCTCTACATTACCTGCCACAGCCTGGGTACGCTTACCCGATGATGCCCCTCAGCATTCATCCACCATAAACTCAGATTATCAGGCAACTGGCAACGCCCTGCTGCCTGCCATGGACGCCCACCGCCAGGCGATCGGAGCAGCAGCTATCTCGGCAGCCGTATTAATAGGCGACGAAGTTGTCTGGGCAGCGACGACCGGTTGGTCCAGTGTCGAAGACAATATTGCTGCCTCTCCAGCGACCCGGTTCCGCATTGGCAGCACCTCGAAGGCGTTAACAGCGACTGGATTAGCCAGAATTGTAGAGTCAGGTGAGTTGGGTCTGGATACGCCACTTGACGAATTGTGGAACGAACTACCCAATAAGGATTGGGCGGACATCACTCCTCGGCAGTTGGCTTCGCACACGGCCGGCCTGCCACACTATGGAGAAAACACAGAGCTCTCCGGGTTACTGCAATCGGTAGCTCTGCAAACACATTATGACTCCGTGCACGACGCGCTCTCGGTGTTTGATGAGTCCGATCTTTTGTTCGCGCCAGGAACAGACTTCTTCTATTCGAGTTACGGGACAGTGCTCAACAGTGCCGCAATGAGCAAGGCCGCAGATAAGCCCTATCTCGAATTAATGAATGAGCTGGTGTTTGCACCGAATGCAATGGACACCGTCGTCGTTGCGCCAGCCGATCCAACTTCGTTGACGAACATGGCAACACCCTATCACAGTAATTGGAAGGCGGGAGACCGGCTGCGACTCCGACCCTGGCGACATGTCGATCTGAGTCATCGTCTCGCGGGAGGGGGCTTCGCAGCGACATCGACTGACCTGGTAAAACTGGGCCGCAGTTATTTCGGGAATTCCAATCCAGATGCGATAAGCGAGGTCATTCGTGAGGAGTTCTGGACACCGCAAAAAATCAGCTCTGGCGAAGTCAATGAACAAGGCTATGGACTTGGGTGGCGGGTGCGTGAAGAAGAGTTTATCTCCGGTCAGAACTTACGTTACGTCAACCATGGTGGAGTCTCACGGGGTGGTCAAAGCTGGCTCATGTTACTCCCGGAGGTTGAAATGGCAGTGGCGCTCAACATCAACAGCCGCACAGATGAGTTTTGGGACTTTGGCTCTTTCTCGTTTGATATTGCGCGTGCCTTTTTATTGCAGCAACAAGCGTTGATGTCCGAAACCCAGAAGCGAAGGTAGGGGAGAGTTTTCTTTTTCTTAGCAGCAAGCCGGTGGATATAGCAACAGGACGGCCAATGAACTTCTCAAAACTGACCTTCTGTTGCTATTGCCAAACAAGTCGAACCTGCAGGGACGGAAATACCCAGGCGTTCCGCTGCCAGCATGGCAGCCACTCCGGCTGCCCCTGATGGTGTTGTTACAACGCCTGTTTCGGCGAGAAAGGCAACAGCACCAGCGGCATCCGATTCGGTAATGCAGACGAAGTCATCAGCGTGCTGTTGCAGCACTGCAAACGCTAGAAGAGAAGGCTCTTTGCAATCCAGTCTGCCCATACTGGAAACTGGCCCTTTCACTGTAGTGATCTTGCCAAGGCGATTGCTTTCGTGAAGGCAGGGCGCAGCATCAGGCTCTACAACGATGATCTTTGGTTGAACGCGCCATTGCTGTCGAATATGCAGGGCGATGGCTGCAGCTAAACCACCAACACCGGCTTGCAGAAAAACATGACTTGGCCAGGCATTGTCGGATTCAAATTGTCTACGCATTTCTTCAGCCAACACTGTATAGCCTTCCATCACCAGGGTTGGCATTTCGGTATAACCCGGCCAGGAGCTGTCAGCCAGCAGGATGGCAGTATCATCGCCAAGTCCGCACTCGTCTCGCGCAGCTTGCATACTGTCTTCATAGATCGCGCCGGATCTTATTACTTCTGCGCCGAGACTTTTTAGTTTCTCTTGGAAAGCATCAGGCACGGTGTCGGCTAGATGTACCCGACACTTCGCGTTGAACAACTGCGCGCCTTTTGCCACCGCCATGCCATGATTGCCCGCGCTTGCACAGACGAAGGTGAATTGATTGCTCCAATTTTGCAGCTCTTGTTCGAAAAGCTTGCTGGCATCGAGCTCGGCGTGATGTTCTGCATGCCAGCGGTCCATCAGGAAGGCGGCTACAGCATAGATTCCGCCCAGGGCTTTGAATGCACCCAGACCGAATCGATCAGTTTCATCTTTTAGTACCAGGCGGGTTCCATTTAAAGCCAGGGTCTTCTTGAGTGGAGTGGCCTGATAAGCAGGGCACTGGTTAAGCAATGTCCAGGGGCGATCGAAGTCCAGTGCTAAAGGGCTTGGCATAGCAGCAGTCTACTCTATTCCGAGAGCTGTTCCATGACTTCCATCCATGCTGCTTCTGTTTCAGCAAGTTTAGTTCTCAGCTCACCTTGATGCTGCAAAACTTCGGTGAGCTTTGATTTGTTCCTCTCTTCATACATGCCACCATCGGAAAGGTCTGCTTCGATGGTCTTTAGTGATGCGTTTAACTTGTCGATCTCCCTCTCCAGTTGTCTCTCTTTCTTTCTCAAGGGGGCCTGCGCTTCTCGTTTCGCAGCTGCGTCCTGACGTTGCTGCTTCTTATCCAGCTTTGGGAGGGGTGCAGCTCTATTGTCCTTTTGTGCAGACTGCATGGCGGCAACCTGTTTGTTAATCCACTTCTCGTAGTCTTTAAGGTCACCTTTGAACTCAGCGAAGACACCTTCATGGATCGAGTAGAATTCATCGACAGTATTTCCCAGCAGATGTCTGTCGTGGGAGACAATAATCAATGCACCCTGGTATTCCTGCAGGGCGACGGTCAAGGCATGCACCATCTCCAGATCCAGGTGGTTGGTAGGCTCATCCATTAACAGCAGGTTGGGATTGCCACGCACTACTTTTGCCAGAGCCAACCGCGCTTTTTCTCCACCAGAGAAAATGCCTATTTTTTCGTTGATTCGCTCGCCTCTGAAATCGAAGCCGCCGAGAAAGTTGCGAATCTCCTGTGAGCTGGCCTTCGGGTCGAGTTGCTGAATGAGTTCGAATGGCGTGGATTGTTGATTAAGTTCATCCACCTGGTGTTGGGCGTAGTAGCCGACTTCGAGTTTCTTGGCACGGGTAATCTCTCCACTCATTGCCTGCAGCTGCTCGGCCAGCACTTTTAATAAGGTGGATTTGCCACTGCCATTGAAACCTAGCAGGCCAATGCGGGTTTCGGCGCGAATACCCAGTGTGATCTTGTTTACCAGGGGTGAATCGAAGCCAATGGTCAGATTCTGAATCTGCATCAGAAAGTCAGGCAACTGATCCAATTCAGGGAACTGAAACTTGAAAGGAGAATCGATATGGGCCGGAGCAATCTCTTGCATGCGATTTAGTTCTTTAAGTCGGCTCTGGGCCTGAGTGGCCTTACTGGCCTTGGCACGAAAGCGCCGCACAAAGTTTTCGATTTCTTCCCGGCGCTTTTGTTGTTTGGCCAGCATGGCCTGTTGCAAAGCCAGACGTTGTGCGCGGAGTTTTTCATAGGCGCTGTAGTTGCCCGTGTAGGTAACAAGCCTGGCGCCTTCGAAACTGATGACATGATCGATCACCGCATCGAGGAATGAGCGGTCGTGAGAAATGATCAAAAGGGTTCCCTGATACCGCTGCAACCATTGTTCGAGCCACACTGTTGCTTCCAGGTCGAGGTGGTTAGTGGGCTCATCCAGCATCAACAGGTCGGACGGGCACATGAGTGCTGCCGCCAGATTCAGACGCACACGCCAGCCGCCGGAAAAATTATTGATGGGCTGCCCGAACATGTCTTTGTGAAACCCAAGACCGGACAGCAGTTGTTCGGCGCGGTTAGTGATGTTGTAGCCATCGATATTTTCCAATTCGCTGTGCAGATGCGCTATTCCATCATGATCATCCTCTGCCTCAGCTTTAGTGATGGCTTGTTCCAGTGTGCGATAGGGCTGATCGGCATCGATCACAAAATCCAGCGCACTGCGAGTGCTGCCCGGTGTTTCCTGAGACATAGTTGAGGTGCGCAAACCATTGGGGAGATCGATAGAGCCCTGCTCGATGGGAATTTCTTCCGACAGCGCTTTGAACAAACTGGTTTTGCCCGCGCCATTGCGCCCTATGATGCCGGTGCGTTGGCCAACCCGCAGCGTGAGACTGGCGTCTTCGAAGAGCAGTTGATTGCCGCGCATAAGCGACACATTGTTCAAGGAAATCATTACCGCGAGGCTTGTCTAGTGAAAAGGGCGGGGCGTCGTGGAAGCGGAGTATACGGTGAAAGCCTGGCGCGACTCAAAGCATTGAGTCGCGGTCGCGCAAGAGGGGTTGGACTGGCTTAGTTTTTTGGTTTCTCTGGTTCCACATAATAGGCTGCCATCCAGGCAGCGATGTCCACGTCATCGATCTGTTCGGGGTCGAGGAACTCTTTGGCGTAGCTTAGATAGTCGCCGGACTGCAGGAAGATGC
>JANQJM010000134.1 GCA_028281635.1 Pseudomonadales bacterium
CAACACTGGCCATGCCAGCCCAGGCTGTTTTCTTCCTGCTGTATTGCAACCAGTACACCGCGATGAGGAGCAGCAACAGACCAAAGCCGGCGGGATATAAGACTATCCACAGGATGCCCAATGTTAACTGATCGTCACCTACAGAATCAGGATTGAGGGGCAAAGCTGGCAGGAATACTGCCGGAATCATCAGCACCAATAGCGCGCCTATGATGTTGCTGAATGCGTTCAGCAAAGAGCGCGACAGGAAGGCGAGCATGAAGATGAAAGGTGTCACCAGGAACATCCACCAGGTTTCGAAACTGGTTGCCCTTAGTAGTGACTCCAACAGAGAGTGTCCCGAGAAAAGGCTGGCGAGAAATCCAACCACTACCATAGGTACCATCAGCACCAGAGTCAGAAAGAGCAGCTTGGCCAGAAACAATTCGCCCTTGCCAATGGGTCGGGCTAGCCAATCATGGGTCAGGGTTACGGCAGGGTCCTGCAACATGGCACTAATCACCAGCAGGGAACCCGTGAGAATACTCAGCCATGGCAGATAGACAGCAAAAAAACCAAGCAACGGACTTGCGGAGTCTTGATAAAACGCCTCCACGAAAATATCGAGGGTCAATACGGTGATGGTCAACGCCACCAGTGGGAATAAGCCACGCAAATCCTTTTTAATTATCGCGACGATTACATGATCAACAAATTTCATTCCACAGCATCCTTTCTAGCTTCTCGGATAAGTGCCTTGGAAATTTCCCGAAGACTCATGGGTTCCTCATCAAACTGCACGGCCCCCAGATGTTGCGTGAGTTTCTGGTAGGCGAGATCATGGTTCTCGAATTCTGATTCGATAAACTGAAAGCTGTGACCAGACAAGCGCGGATAGAGCCAACTGTCTGGCAGATCTTCCGGTAGTTCCCGTTGCGATGAGAGTGTGACTCTCATTTCGCGAAAGCGTTGCTGCAGACTTTCAATAGACTGCTGAAACAACAACCTACCCTTGTCCATGAACGCAATATGGGTGGTGAAATTTTCTATCTCTGCCAACTCATGCGACGAAATGAGAACGGTGGATTCGTGTGCAAGGTCGAGAATGCCTTCTATTACCTCATCACGTACCAGCGAATCGAGACCACTTAGCGGCTCATCGAGAATCAAAAGCTTTGGATGAAAAGACAATGTGCCAATTAACAAGGTCTTCATACGCATGCCGTGGGAGAGTTTGCTGAGTAAGCGGTCTGGGGGCAACTCGAGGCGTTTACGCAAATCTGTCTCCAGACCCAGATCCCAGTTGGGATACAGCGCACGCAAGTATTCGAAGAATTGGGCGATAGTCAAACGCGCCGGTAACTGCTGACTTTCTGATAGATAACCAATCTGATAGAAATCCACATCAGACAAAGCTTGGGAATCTGTGCCCAATACCTGCGCACTTCCGGAGTCTGGTTGAATTATATTGACCAGGGTACGCATGGTTGTGGTCTTGCCTGCACCATTGGTACCGATCAGAGCAAAGGCGGAGCCCTCAGGCACATGCAAACTGATATCCTGCAAGACCTTCACTTTACCGTAGCGCTTGTTAATCTGGTCCGTCTCAACGATCACGAGACCACCTTCAGCTTGTCAAGACTTTTCCAGTGAGTTTCGATCGACTCCTGTACGTCGTCCAGCGACGCCCCGACTCGCTTGGCCTCAACTACGAGTTGTTCCACCTCTTGGTTGAGCAGCTTTTGCCGATCTCCCTGGCGTGCCTTGGGCGGCGGCGCCACCCTAGTGCCCTTACCCGGGCTGGCCACCAACCAGCGTTCCTGGATGAGATGTTGCACTACCTTGTGTGCGGTGTTTGGATGAATTTTAAGATCAGCGGCCAGTGCACGCACCGAAGGAAATGGTTCCCCTGGCTTTATTGCACCGCCGAGTATGGCTTTTTTGGCGGCGTACACAACTTGATCGAAGATTGATTGTTTCGAATTGGCTTTTAGTCTGAATGGTGTCATATCCGTAGTGTGACAGTTAGAACGGATATGTCAATATCTTTTCTATGATGAGCGCAACATTCTTAGTTGGACAAATAACCTGACACTGACTCAAATGTGCTGCGGTGTTAGCCAGAAATCATCCTTCCGCCTCCACCAATAAAAAAGCCCAGCATCGCTGGGCCTTT
>JANQJM010000139.1 GCA_028281635.1 Pseudomonadales bacterium
TGCGCACCTATCGTAAAGTTTGTGCCTGAAGGCAATATCGAGCCGCCAAGTGGAGCCATGCTATTTCCAGGCTCCATCAGCCTGAGCCAGGAGACCTACGAAGCCCTGTTGACTGACATCGCAGCCAGCCTGCGACAGGCCGGTTTCTCCGATATCGTCTTGATCGGTGATAGCGGCGGTAATCAGCGCGGAATGGCTAACGTGGCTGACAAGCTCAGTGCGAAATGGGCTGACGGAATGACTCGCATCCATTTCCTGCGGGAATTTTACGATCCAGGCTGGGTTGAAACAGAAGACTTTACCGCCAGAGAACTCGGTGTTGCGGAAACTCAACATGATGGCTATCACGACGACATTTGGGTGACGGCGATGATGATGGTAACCGACCCATCCCAGGTGCGATTCGAACAACGGGTGGAGGCCGACCTCGCTTCGATCAATGGAGTTGCCATTGAACCATTAGCGGATGCTGTGGCATTGGGCGAGGCAATGATTGAATTTCGTTCGCAATTCACTGCCGACGCAATCCGTGAGGCTCTGGCTAACTAGCGCCTGCAATGCAACTCGCGAGCGTGAACGCAAAGAAAAAGAGAAAAGGTTTAGAAAAAAGAGAAGAAAAGGCTAAACAATAGGGAAATTTTGCCGCTATAAAAATTTGAGAGGGGAAGCCGCAAGCGACTTCCCCTCTACAGGATCTTCAGTAGAGCTATCAGTATCAGGGCGGCGAAGCACAAGATAACTGTTAATTCTTCTTTGAACCCTCCCCGTAAGTCTCCAGAACCACTCCTCAAGATTTCTCTTCAGTCGTAGGCCCCTTCATCGGCTTCCGGGTGCCTCTGGGAAATAAATCCCAGTAATTTTTAGTCCTTGGCTGGGACCCGTCAAAGGCTGTTGGCCGGACAGAATCTTCAGCGATATTGAGGCTATGGACAAAGCACTCTTCGCAACGGTCCACCAGTGAGCAAGTTGTTCCGGGCTCCCTACTCGCCACAGTCGTCTCGGCTTTCCCCTTCCAAGCTTCCCCTTTCGGTTCCACTCTTCAAGTTGTTCCTCCTCGTCTGCTTTTAGTTACTTCGGGCAAACCCTCAATAACTGGCAACTAGAAAGTTGTTCCCGGCTCACTCCCTGCGCCGCGAAGGTAGTTTGTAGTTACCCGACAGAGTCGGTTCCTACTCACAACCATGATTTGATTATACATAAACAAAAAACGATTGCACCGCTTGTCATAACTTTTTCATGATTTTTTTTGATTTAAATTATAATTTGATCGTTTTTTGAACAGTCGGTTTACTAAAACAAAATATTGCCTACAGCACTTTCAGTGTCACAGTAACAACTTGAATATTTTTTGATCATCGGCTGAATCGTTTTGTCAGCCGATCACAATCCCTCAGACATATTCTTAACAAGCACTTCACGATTTGACTCTTTAAAAACTTCCAACTGCCCTACTTTTCTGCACTGATCTTCGACAGTTGTGACCCCGCTATTCGCTGCCACAGAGCTGTCGTTCTGCTCTGTTGTGTGATTCAATTTCAATGCTGACTACGCCAGGCGTCGGTAGCAACTCATCTCTGGCTGCGGCGAACAGGAAGTGTTGAGGAGTCTTTGTGAAGAATAGAGCCTTGCGCCCGGTGGGCATAGTTTTGATCGCGACGAGCATAGTGTTCGCAAGCGGTTGTCAGTTGGATATTGTGGATCAGGCGCGCCAGACTGGCGCCAATGTGTTTTCCGGCATCAGGAATCTGCCTTCTACTGTCCTGCCCAGCGAATTCGAGAGCACAGCGTTTATCGATGGTGATTTCGATATTCCCAACGCCTCAGTGCAGCCCGATGGCGAATTCACGGTTATCCGTTCGTTTTTTTCCACCAATCGTTCGTTCAATCTGGATCTGGATGCCAACAATATGTTCGGCCAGCGCCGGATTGCCGAGGCAACTTTTGGCAAGAGCTATACCATCGTCAGACGTACCGGCGCCAGTTTTGAGATCGAGCCCGATTCCCTGTTTAAGGTTGCCATAGGTGATGCTCCGACAGACCCGCAATCCCTGGCCCATAACGAGGTGTTGGAACGGGACAATTTCGCCGATGATATCAACACCCAGATCTCCAGAAACGAAGACGAGCGGGCACTGCTATATGTGCATGGATTCAATGTCAGCTTTGAAGAGGCCGCCGAGTCCTCAGCCAAACTTAGCTACGACTTGGGATTCTCCGGCACACCGTTCTTTTTCAGCTGGCCCGCCAGCGGAGGCAGTAGCGCCTACATCGCTGATTTCGAAGATATGGTGGGTTCACAGCGAGCATTGGAGTCCCTCATCAACGATATTCTGCAGCTTACCGAAGTGGAGCAACTGTACGTTGTCGCCCAGGGTATGGGCGCAAACCTCGCGAGTCATGCACTGAAGAACGTCTTTGTTACTTACCCGGGTTTCCGCAGCCGGGTGCGCGAAATCATTTTGGTCGCGCCTGACATTGAAGAAGACGAGTTCAGCAACGAACTGGTGCCCTATATCGGCTCAGCAGAGCATCCACTAACATTGTATGTGTCTGCGCAAGACGCCGAACTGGACTACTCGAAGCGCTTTAATTCCTACCAGTTGGCCGGTGATTCCGCAGACAGAGTGCTGGTACTCGATCATGTGGAAACGATTGATGTGCGCGCGGCCAGCTCAGCCCTGATGGATGCCGAGGGCTTTGCTGACAGCAACTCTATCCTTGAAGATTTATGGGATTTGATTCACAACGGCAACCGGGCAAATTCCAGAAGCACGCTCACTGCCCAGTACCGCCCCGAAGGCACCCATTGGGCCTACACGCCCGATTGATGTCCTGCCCCGCGCTCACTTATTCCCGATAAATGAAGACCGAGAAATAGTCGGATTCAGAATCGTTTTTTATTGTTACATTCGAGCTGAGCTGTCGGCAGAAATCCAACACAGCGTCAGGGTCACTCGGCACCAGCACGCCGTTTTCGAAATCTACCCGCTGTAGAAGACTGATACCCATGCCCATGCGACAGGCGTCATAGAAGCGATTGATCATCTTAAACAGATAGGCAGGATCGCTGTTGCGGTAGTTCAAAGCACCGCAGCAGATCACGTAATCCGCTGACGGCAACAGCAGGCTCGCGAATTCTCCCAACAAGAATCGTGTGTTCGAATCGTCACCGAATCGTTGCACGGCAACTTCCAGGAAGGCACCGACCTGATCGATTCCCGTGTACTGAAAGTCACCATGGTGCTGTTTAAGATACGGGTAGATATCACCATGGCCACAGCCTACATCCAGAACTTCCCTACCCGAGAGATCAGCAAAGTCAGCATAGTGCCGAAATCGATCTTGCTGACTTTGCGTATTCTTCCAGCCCAGGGCTTCGGTGGACTCATAGCCAAAGCGTTGAATCCTGTCCTGATGATAGGCCTGCACTACTGCCACGTCTTTAATGTGCATTGCGACTCCAGATTGCTTTCCTGATGGAACGCCTGAGGCCACGAACGATTCTTGAGCGCCCGCGCTTAAGGCCGCGGTTCACATATCTATTGCCCTTGAGATTCATACTAACCTGGGGCGGAGAAGTGTTTTGCAGCGGCACCACCAGCATCACAAACATTAAGGGCACGACGAAATAGGCAATGCGCCACCAGTTAAGATTGGGATCAATAAAAATCGCCGACATGACAAAAATCGCAAAGGTGAACACACCTATGATTTTGGCCAGTATCAGAATAAAGGGTTTGATCGGTTCACGAATCGACCATAACAGTATGCAGAGAGCGATGGTGTAAAACAGAGTCAAATTAAATATCAATACCAGCCGATCCCTGAAGTAGAAATTTTCCAGTTCCCGCTCCACGTCATTCCAGAACCCGTTGGCTGGTTCCACCATTGCTGCGGCAAACGCTTGCTCTATCAAGCGCCCTTTTTCAGTGCTTTCAATGGGGATAGGCCAGATAGCTGCACCGCCTGCTACGCCAAAGTTCCAGCGCAGGTCACGCAGATCTCTGGTTAGTGCGTTGAAGCGGCCACTGTCATCCATCGCCGGAATCAGAATTGGGTGCAATTTGCTCATGACTCTTGCACTGTCATCGTTGACAAAGACAGTACGTACAGCTTCGATGAGCCCCTGGCTGCTGGTCCAGGTGTCCTGTTCGAGAAAAAGTAGTAGTCGCGCAATATACTGGTCTGGATCTTCCGGGGTGCCTATCACCACCGGGCGTAATTCGCGCAGAATGGCAGCAGTGTTTTCCTGATGGAAATCCAGCATCAGGTTGATGGGAATACTGTCCTCGGGATAGCGCCTGCGTAACTCCGATGACAAAGTCGTCACCAGCTGAACGATAAAGCTCAGATCCCTGATCTCCCTGGTCGCCGGATCTTCCAGATTATCGAAGAACAAGGTGAGCCCGTCACCCATGTAGTCCCTGCCGAAGGTCTCGGTATAGGTTGGATAGATAGGCCGCAGGAAGTTGTCCGCAAATGTCGTCATTACACCGTAATCCAGAGGAATCTCGAAACGATCCATTATCCTGCCGGATATCAGGCTGATCTGTACGTCTTCCCACTCATTCCAGAAAGGTGCATATACTGCTAGATCGATTTGCGTCATGCGGTGATGCGCGCCCTGAATAAACTCATTCATGGCAGAACCGCGCCGCCAATAGTCATCGGGCAAAAAGTCTCCGCTACTATCCAGCGTCAACCCAAAGTAAGCGATTCTGTCGTAATAACGCAGATCTATTTCCTGAGGCGGACCGCCGGGAATGGGTAAGTGCCAGCTTGGATAAAAACCATAGATGACATTTTGCGGATCGATGTCACAGCCACAGCCCAGAAAATCCCAGGAGACTCTGCCGCCAGTCACCGGCGCGGCCGCAACAGTCTCGGCACCCTGGGCCGCCGTCTCGGCGCTGAGGACGACACCGCGCCGGTCGTATTGCTGAACTGAATTCTCAATAGCACTCAGCAGAATATCGTATTGCTGCCGGGTGAGTTTGTTTCCCGGCACCGGTGATGCTGGCTCGTACTCGGCAAGCACCTTTAGAATTGCAATTCGAAGCAAGCGTGTTGTGGGGTAAGGAATATTCTCAACAAATTGCAGTTTCGCGCGAATCTCAAACAGAAAGGCTTCATCCTGCAAGGCCTCGATTGAGGCCAGCAACTGGCGATTCGATTCGTTGTATTCATCAAGGCTGATTTGAATCAGTGCCATGATACCTTCCAGCTCCCGCAGGGCAGCCAGCTGCTCGACCGTCGCTGCAGAGGTATACACAGCAGTGTCCTGCTCCAGGTCCGAGCGGAATGGCCCGATGAAATAGTTTCGAGCTACGGTTGCGATATGTAGTCGCAACAAATTCAGACTTTCATCCGGACTCAGGTCGGTAAAGGCAATAGCTGCCAATCCCCTGATGACTGGCTCTACCGGTGCATCGATAGTTTCGACGACCGACTCCCCGTCGGCGGCCGGGGGGGCGGGAGCTGGTTCCTCTGCCTGCTCTGTTTCAGTCTCAGGCACCTGGGGTTCGAGGATACTGGGATCATCGATTAAGCCGCCGATCATTTCTGTCACGTAAGACGTATAAATGGCGACAAATTCATTCTCCGACACACTGATGATGTCTTCGGTAATCAGATCGAAGAAGACCGGATTGTCGATAGAAAAATCGGTGGCAGCCAAAAACCCCTCATAGTCTTCACCGAGCAGGGCTATCAGTTCGTCCGCTGTTGCCGAATCGATGAAGTAACTCCATAGCGTGCGAATGTAGTCCTGATACAGCATGGAATACTGGTCTGCAGAGAGTTGAAGAATCTGAGACAACACATATTCCGTAAAGTCGATATCCGGAGAACTGGTCAGGTAGGTTGAGGTCAGTTCACCAAGAAATTGACGATAGATACCAGCAAATTCCAACTCATCGATCTGATCAATGTAAAAATCAAAAGCTGGTGAGAACTGGTTGTCTACCAGTTCATCAAATGCCTCTGGTTCGAGCCCACGCACATAATCCTGAACAAAATTGGCATAGTCATCCGCATCCAGTCGAGCAATATAGTCTTCCAGTGCCACATCCATCTCAGTGTTGTCGAGGATGGGCTGGGCTTCAATGCTGATCTGGTCTCCCAGCAACTCCAGAGCAGAAAAACTCAGCTCGTAGTATTTCTTGATGTCCGCATCAGGTACATCCTGCGCCTCTACCAGAGAAAACCAGGGCGCAAGCATGCAGCAACACAGCAGTGCCGCTTGCCGGAACCTGGTTTTCAATAGACTGAAGGCAGAAATAGTCATGGTCGTGACCTGCTCAGGCCGTTTTCCCCTCTTTTCGCAACTCTTTGGTTACACCTTCGATGAGGTCTTCTTCATTAATCAGCGTGCGGTTCATCTGTATGGTGTTAATCGCACCAAAACGCACGACATTGGTAATTGCACCGCCAGATAATTCATATTTTTCAGCCAGACTGTCCAGCGAAATATTCAGATCAAGGTTTTGCGTATTGCCTAATATTCGCTCCCAAAGCAGCAATCGATGTTCACTATCAGGCATGGGGAAATACACAATAGACTGAAAGCGGCGGGAGAACGCTTCATCTATATTTGCCTTAATGTTCGAGGCCAATATCACGACTCCAGGAAAGTCTTCAACTCGCTGCAAGAGATAGGAGATTTCCTGATTGGCATACCGATCATTAGAACTATTAGCCTGTGTTCTCTTGCCAAACAATGCATCCGCCTCGTCGAAGAACAGAATCCAGTTCTTGCTCTCGGCCTGATCGAAAACATTGGCAAGATTCTTTTCTGTTTCCCCGATGTATTTCGATACCACCATTGAAAGATCGATACGGTACACATCCGCTCCAACGGATGAACCAATCAGGCTGGCCGTCAGCGTTTTACCAGTACCAGGGGGGCCGTAGAACAAACTGCGATAGCCCGGCTTTATTACTTTATCCAGGCCCCAGTCCTCCATTATAGTCTTGGAGTGCTTGATCCAGGTGACGATGTTATCTATTTCCATCATCACTTCTACAGGCAGCACCAGGTCCTCCCAAGTAAGTTTGGTGCTTATTAGTTTCGCCGGAAAGTTCATGCTGTAGTCGGGTTTGTGATCAATGCCTGTCGTAAGCTTGTTTAGATATTCCGCACTCATTCTCAACGCCCCGCTCATGAACGGCTCGCCCGGGGACTTATGCTCGATCGTAATGATCCCTTTCTCTATCAAGGCGCTCTCCCCATCAAGATAGCGTGCTACCTCAAACCTTTTGTTTAAATCATTGCCAGCAACAATGAACACTGCAGTTTCGCAAGTCGGCAGAAACCCGCCATGACTTTGCCCTTTCCATCCTCCAAATTGTGTAAAACCGCGATCAAAGTTTTTGTTGCGAGTAAATAACAAATCCAAAAAATCGGGTCGGATATGTGGAATAAGTGTCAGTGTCAGGATAATCCGCTCATCCAGATTGAGATCCAATTCACTAACTAGCCGAGAGTAATGAGAGTCATCAGCGCTGAGATCAGGAGGCGTGATTTCATAGATATTCTCATATGCAGGCTCCTCATCGTTCATGGAGGACTCATGCTCAAAGTAAATTGCAATGCGCGTGTCCAGAACTGAGTTAAACCACTCAAGCTCCTTTTCCAAACTTATTGCATTTGCTTCACTCAGTTCGTTGGTCATCGCCAGTCCACATAGATTGCCTTGTCCATCCAAGGCAGCTTCACTGTTGAGTATCCCCACGGAAGATCATCCAGCAACATATCGAATGCCTTGGACTGAACGATTAGCTTCCATGAATCATCTTGTAACTGGAGTTGTGCCTCCCGTTGCAAAAAGGTCTCTCTCAGGCCTGCGATTGAAGTATTTTTCATCTTCGGCCAATTTGCGATAACACCTCGCAGTAATTTTTCAGACATGTCTCTTTCTTCATCGGAAATATCTATGCCACGCACAATAGGAATTCCAGCTTTTACTCCGCACAATACTTTGTTTAGCACTAACAAATATTCAGGAGTTTCAGTGCTGTCATCAAGAATGTACTGCAAGAGATGTACACCACGCTCCGCGCTGTCGCGGTCCTTAAACTTTCGCTCTGCTATCAGATTCAATGAAGTGAAGTAACGTTGCAGATATGGCGCTAACAATACCAGACCGGCATTGTGGACATAGATATCCTCCAGGATTTCAGGCTCTTCCTCTTCTTCTGCCCATAGATAGGGGGATGATTCAGTGTCAGACAATTCATTCTTCATTCCCGTCTTCGATTCAGCGTTGCGGAGTGAAGACTGGTCTGCTGACAACTGCAGGTCTATCTCTTGGTGCGATACCTCGCGCCCTCCCGTTCCAGGACCGTCGATGCGTTCCCCGGATGCCAGCGCAAGTCTCTGTTCTGAATTGTTCAGAATCATGGCGATGCGGACGCTGGCAACGTGAGTTGTTGCTGTTGAAGACGCCGTCACACTCTCGGAGAGCAACTGTAAAAACTCTGCTTCGCTTCTAACACTGCTGCGCTGTTTGAGATAGTTGGATAAGCCTCTAACAAAAGATACTTCATTGAATGATTGGCGCTGAATAAGTAGGTAGTTGAAAATAAACTGCCATTTCATTTGATGTAACAGGTCAGGCTCAATCGCTATGTCTCGAGCCTTGTCTACACAAGCCATGGTCAACAAGTCTGCATAAAGCACTACTTTGAAGTGATCCGCAGGCTTTAATAACAGCATAATCTTGACCAGCAGACTCTCGGGAAGAATAGAGACCAGCCGGTCTGATGCCGATTTGTCCTGCAATGATTCGGAGAGCAGCCTGAGCAAGGCAGTAGGATGGCTACTTAACATCAACTCGATGGTGTTGGTTATGGAATCAGATTCATGGGGTTTAATGTTGAAATGACCAAGCAGAAACGCACGGATCAAGTCCACTGTATTGCCGCTCATTGCCAGTGGAGGTACGTTCTCCCGACCCTTTAAGTCATTCTCAAAGGCCGAGGATTGAGCGTTCTCAATATCCTGCAAGCGGGCGCTTCCCATACTTCTATGCTTGCCCATACGTTGAGCTTTATGGAGACTTTGAAATTTGTCAGCAGCAACCGACTCCAACAAGTCCAAATCATCTGGAGAGAACAGTTCTTCGATATGTCGCACCTTATTTCCAATAAGACGCTTAAAGACTGTCAGAAAACTGGGGCCTGAGGACCCACTAATGCCGGGCAGTGCAGCGAGCCGCTCTCGAAACTCCGTTGCAGCAAAAGCGTATTTGCTGGAAAAACTCTGAAAGAAGGCTAGCAACAATTTTCGCTGCATCGCCTCAGGCAAGCTCTCCAATATAGAAATCAAAGGTAAGCGTCCAGCATTTACCTCCTGATTAAATCGATGCAACTTCCAGGGGTAGTTTTCGATGAGTTCATGCAACAGTCGAACAACCTGATAGGATAGTTTTCCAGGCAATTGATCAGCGCTTGAGACTACGTTTACCAGCTTTTCATACAATAGATAGGCTCGAATCAGTTCAAGCTGTTCCAGCTCCGTGGTACCAGCAGAGCCCTGGCGTTGAACAGCTTGGGCTTTGCGCCGACTTTGTCCATCCACCTCTCTGAGTCCTTCAGGGTTTTTGTTCGGAGACAGCGATGAGGAGAAATCGCTTTTTCCTTCCATCTTACGCCGGGATTCGCCGGCGTGGAGATATGCACGAATCTCAATCAACATCGCCAGCAACTCCTGCACCGCTGGATTCGTGGAAGGTTTAGCAGTAAGCGCTTCATTGATTGAGTCCAGCACCGACAGCACCGATTGGTTCTGGTGTGCCGCCATCTGTCTCACCAGGCTTACCAGATAGGATTTCTTATTGAACTGACTACCCCTCTCCACCAGCAAATAAGTCAGTGTAAATTCCCAGGTTAAGTCTCGAACGACACGGGGCTGCAGATCCTGTTTCTTATCCAGTCCCCTCCCTATTGCAGGATTCGTGACTGTCTTGAAGATAGCCTCAGCATTGGCAGGCTCTATCAAAACGACTATCTGTTGCAACATAGGATTACTGAAGCTGGTAGCGATATTGCGCCTGACTTCCTTGTGCTGGCCCTCCTGATACAGCATATGAGTGAACCAGGAGGAGAACTGGGCGATCAGTTCGTCCCAGTGTTGTTTCAATTCAGAGGTTCTTGCATTCCTGATTGCAGCGATCAGGGCATGGCGTATTGTTTCTGGAGGTGCAGTGGATGGTCGGCCGGGCTCTGACCGACCTGCTTGCTTCTCTCGACCAGTAAACTCGTTGGTGCTGCCGTTAAATCTGCCACCAGTGTTCTGCGCAGAGACATCGCTACTTGTTAAACCAGTAGGCAACCCACTTCTTGTTTCTAGTGCTGCAGTGGATTGCCGGCTGGATTCTGTGCTACCCACCAGCTTCTCTCGATCAGAGAACTCGTTGGCATCGCCCTTAAACCTGCCATCAGTGTTCTGCGCAGAGACATCGCTACTTGTTAACCCTGTAGGCAACTCACTTCTTGCTTCTGGTGCTGCAGTGGATTGTCGGCTGGATTCTGACCGATCTACTTGCTTCTCTCGACCAGAGAACTCGTCGGCATTGCCCCTAATCTCACTGTCAGTTTTCTGCTCAGAAGCATCGCTACGTGTTAGTCCTGTAGGCAACTCACCTTTCAGCTCAAAAAGAATATCCAACAACTCTTTTCTCAAGGCATTTTTAACCGATGTCGGTTCAATCAATGTGATAATTGAGTCGTAAAGTTCCAGAACAGAGACATTGATATGCGCTGCCATCTGCCACATCATGCTGGCGATATAGGCTTTTCGATTGAAACGACTACCACGGTCCACAATCAAATAGGTTAGTGTGAACTCCCATAAAGATCGCTTGGCCTGGGACTCCTCCATGCTTAGTTCGTTCTCTGCCGCCATGTATAGCTTAGGCTCTGACACAACTTGATCGATAAATCCGTAGTGAGTCGGCTCAAGAACACGCACGATATCCCTGATCATAGGCTCTTCGAATCGATGAGCAATCACTCTTCTGACCTGTGCTGCCTGACCGTAGCGCAAAGTGACACTCTTCAGTAAGTCTGAATGCCGCGCTAGCAATTCAAGCCACACCGACTTTATCTTTCTGATGGATCCAGTCTTCATGGCTTCCACGAGCTGACCCTTGAAGCGCGCGAGACGCTCCTCGCTGCTCCGAGAACCTGCTGATTCGTCACCCGCAAGATTTAGTGACTGCAGTTCTTTGGTGGCAGCAGCATCTATCATTCCAGTGGACTCAGCTTGTTCTGTGGCTGCTCTAAGCAATTGATAGAGCTGATTTCTATTACCCTGACTACGAGCGTGCTGGAGAAGTTGTTTCAACACCAACGACGGGTGCTGCGGCAGGGATTTGGCAATTGCCCGCACAATCTGCAATACGATTTGCTCAGGTGTAGAGATGGAGGTTTTGTTACTGGTTGCTGCGGCAAAAAGCAGTAACTCGGTCCATAGTTGTATCTCATAGGCTCTGCTCGTTATGCCAAAACTACGACCGCTAAGTGTACGAATACCTTCAACTACAGTCCTCAGCTCTTTTGCACTCACGCCTAGCGCCTGAACTACAAGCAAGGTCATTCTATCCAGTGGAAACTGTCTGGTTAGTCGATAAATCACCTCAGATTGATTAGGCACGGAGCTCAAAAACTGCAATAGCTCAATTGGTTTCTCTGCCAGCACCTTCTCGAAAAGTTCATCAAGATATTCCGAGCGCCCGGCAGCGGCATTCCAGGGTAAGGACCCTGTCGTAAGAAACTTGCATATCAACTCAAACTCAGACTGCTGTTTGCTCAGCTTTCTGGCACTGGAGTTCGGATTGTGTCGCAAGCCCTCGATCTCTTCATACAATCGATTTCGCAAATGAGTCTTTAACTTGTCTTGAAAATCGTCGTGGAAGTAGGCGAATGAAACTTCACCCAGGTCAATCTCCAGTTCCTCAAACCACAACACGGATTGATCGTCAGAAACTTCATTGAATACGTCTTCGACTGCAGCAAGCAATCTAGATTTCACAAAATCTTCAAAATCAGTTTGCTGGGCAAGAGCAATCTCCTCACTGGGATAAGTGATCTTAAATACTGCTGACTCGATATAATGCCGCTCTTCCATCACAGATCATCCAGAATTCTCGACCAGCTATAAGTATCAGCCGTCGTGTCACTTTTCTGCTCCATGCGCTTAAGGGTTTTCGTGAGTCTGGATGTGCTTATCTCCAGCTTGCTTGTATGGCTAAACCGTCGGTTATGACTCTGCGCCCAATTGGAGTAAATGCCATGGAACTTCTTGAAATCTGATGGCACCAGCCAATGAAAATTGAGCACATCGAAAGCATCAATCTGTTTTTGAATCTGACTCTCGACAATGTTCTTGATTTCATGAAAGTGGTTGAAATGACCATCACCGAGATGGAAAGAATGGAGTTTTGGCAGTACCAGCGTTGTACGACCAGTATAGAAACTCCAATCCTGTTGGAGTGACGCTTCGTCAGGCAACAATCTCATATGCTGGATTACATAATAGTTGAATCGTTTGATCTCCGACTGCAGGAATTCAATTGCCCGCAAGTAAGTAAGCTCTTCGTCATCACCCCTGCGCTTACTTAACTCCAGTTCGTCCCGGCGAGATTTTAATCTGGTTGCAAACTGACTCACAGATTCGGTAACGGTCAGTTTCAACTGGGCGTAACGGTGATTTTGATTGCTGAGAGCACTCTGCCTGAAGCGTTGAACTTCAAGGAATTTCACCAGTGCCGCACTTGCCTTGTCTGCCGACTCCCGATCATTTCCATCACTTCTGGAGGACAGCCAGTATTCGTTCAAACATTCGAACTCACACATCTGGACAAAATCCAGCCAATGAAATTCACAGGAAATATGTGCAGGGCAGTTTTGTCGCACGGTCTGTTCAGCGAGCTCTCTAAATCTTGGATCTCGACAACGAGCAGTCCAGGCTGGAAAGATAACGCTAATACGATTAGCAAATAGTTGTTTGAACTCGTGGCTATGCTCAGAGTAATTGGACGGCCTGAGAAGAATGTGTTCGATAACATGCATCCCTTCCGACTCGACACTGAGATGTATCATGAGCTTACGCAGCACAACAGCCGCTTTCTGCGCGTTATTTCTTCCGGCCCCCTGCAGCACGGTAATTAACTCACTATCAGTTTCACTTCCGCTTCCTGACTGAGATAGATCCGTACTTACAAAGAGTAATAGTTCATCGGAGCGAGCACGATATTTGTAGGCGGTCTCTCCGACCCCATCGACAAGTGCAGCTTGTCGAACTTCAGGGTCTTGCAAAAAGCTGAAGTGCTGCAGTCGCTCTCGCATTATCTCGGACTGCTTACTTTCGCTATCAACACCTTCTGTGGAATCAACGAATAATTGCCTGGCTGCGTCGATAAATTTACTGTTTGAAGAATTCGACTGCCCGTTGCCATTAGTTGCACTAGTGAGATCAAACCCCAGGCGCAATGCTTCACGCACTAATGATCTTGGTGTGAGCTGCTTAAAGCCCAGGAAAATGCTCGAGCGATACTGTAGCCCTGACACTGATTCGAGTTGGGCGCCATGCTTATCCTTCTCGTCAGATAAGGCATGCAGAGGACTGTGCCGACGAGTAATATTGACTGCCGCTGCCCTGTCACCACTCGCATACTTGATTCGATTGAGTAAGCGAATCTTGTTAAAGATTATGTTGCGTTCCAGTTCCTCTGCGTTGTGGTAATAGTTAACACCGCGCAGTTGATCTTGGCGAAACTCTTCACCATACAGCGCAAGCAGATAGTCCAGCATCCGACTCTTGCGATCGATGAAGTCATCTATTTGGCTCAGGATGTCATCAATGACCTCTTTGGCATTCTCCGGATAGATCCGGTCGAGACTTGATATTTCAGCATCACTGAGAACTCCACTGTAGTATGTCGCTTCATCATACTCAGCAATCGAGAAAATCTGGCCAATCGAATCCAGGTTGGCCAAATAGTTAGACATGATTTGCTCAAACAGCAGTAGATAGGATTTGAGCTGCAATGCCTGTGCCTTACGCTGAGGAGAGTAACTCTCAGGCACACCGAATTGGTTTATCCCGTAGACGTCGGGAAATTGATTTTGCAGTGACTGATAGTGAGATAAGTTTCTGAAGGTGCCTGACTTGGGAGTCGCCAGCAACAGATCTTCTTCCAATGCGAAGCTGCCACTGGATCGCGCGAAATTTATGGTATCGAGTTGCGCCAGGAATTCATCCATGGAGTAGAAGGCATGCTGGCCAGACACAGATACCCGCACAGCTTGCAGATCTACCTCTGCCGCCGGCTTCTTTAATCTGAATTTAGCGTCCGAAGGCAAGTCCTCAACATCCTGGAATCCAGCGGTTGGTCTAAGCCTCAATGAGGCCACGTAGTCGATACCAGGAATGCTACGTGTGCGAGAAAGGATAGCCGATTCAAGCAATCTCAAATTCATCTTGCCTTTCGATTGTCGAATGGCTTTTTCACTCAGTAGTCCCTGCTTGGTGAACGGACCGGAGAATTGGTCATCCAACGAGACCCCTTCTGCCAGCCCCTCACTGTAGGAGGAAGTGCTGACCGGCTTTGCCAGTTCTGCCGCCGCCTCATAATATAATTCCGCTAGCACGCTGGCGGCTCGGTAGTCTGGCCTGATGCTAATCTCAGCATGCAAAAAGCAATCGATTTCCGTGGCTATTTCGATATCGCCATCAAGATCTTCACAGAGATTTCTAACCCGATAGAAGTTTTCCTTTACCTGATGCTTTAACTTGGCTACATCAACTACATCCCCATCGTTGTCTTGAGTTTGTCGAACACTGACGGAGTACAAGCCATAGCCACCCTTGCCGAGCGACTCAACACCGTTGGTGACGTCTACCAGACTTGCATCGCCTGACATGTCGAGTAAGGATTTTTGCAGATCGGTGACTGTGGTCGGCCTGCAGAAGAAAACGTCCTGAGGGGCGTGCAAACCCAGACTGTCCAGATTGACTTCCCCTTCTTCGTCACAGAGGTAATCGGCAACGTCGAACTTGGAGCGGTATATGAGATCCGTCAGTGCAAAACAGACTTGCTCCAGAATCGTTACGCCGGGATCATGGTAGTTATAGTCTGTCCAGCCAGAACCCGACAACTCCTGGGATATGGAGATGCCTTCTTTGCGCAGCTGATCAAACGCATAGGGATCAGATTCCCTGGACTCACGCGTTATGGTTTGGCTCGATTTCATGATGCCGCTTACTCTGTCTCTTCACCAACCGACATTGGATCAAGGCCTGATTCCCATTCCTCGCTCCAAAGCTTGGTCACGTGATAGTTAATTTTCGTTTCTTCCGGGAAACGAAATGCGGATTTCATACTCAATCGATACAGCGATACGCCCGGATTGTCCTCGTCCTGAACTGGTTCCCACTTCAGTTTGAGTCGATCCCGCGGTCCACTGTAATAGGACTGGTGAATTCTGATACGCCTGGATCGATTCCAAAAATTTAGAATTTTCCAGCTCGGGTTGTAAGCATTTAGAGCAACCGCATGCATGATGGCGAATCGAGCTTGTTCCCTTAGCTCAATCTTGGCTACCACTTCCAGAGCCTGCACACCAAAAAGCTTGTCTGTGATTGGAT